>JAEWCY010000032.1 GCA_023390395.1 Pseudomonadota bacterium
GATAGATCTTTTCCGACGGATTGTCGTAGACGCGGATGCCCGGGGCCTGGGACAGGATGACCCGGGCGTCCTTGGCGGTCAGCTTCTTTTCCGTCTCGATGTTGACGGACTCGCTGTGGCCGTAAAAGACCGGCACGCGCACGGTGGTTGCCGTGACCTTGATCGAGTCGTCGCCCATGATCTTGTTGGTTTCCTTGATCATCTTGATTTCTTCGAAGGTGTAGTCGTCATCGGAGAAAACGTCGATCTGGGGCAGGCAGTTGAACGCGATCTGGTACGGATAGACCTTCGCCTCGGGGTCCTGCATGTTGAAGAGCTGGCGCACCTGGGTCTCCAACTCGGCGATGGCCTTCTGGCCGGTGCCGGAGACGGCCTGGTAGGTGGAGACGATCACGCGCTTGATCGTCGCCGCGTCGTGCAGGGGCTTGAGCGCCACCACCATCTGAATGGTCGAGCAGTTGGGGTTGGCGATGATGCCCTTGTGCCAGTCCACGTCGCCGGGATTGACCTCGGGCACCACCAACGGCACCTCGGGGTCCATGCGCCAGGCGCTGGAATTGTCGATGACCACGCAGCCGGACTTGACGGCGAAGGGCGCGAATTTTTTCGAGGTTGCGCCGCCGGCGGAGAAGAGCGCGATGTCCACGCCCTCGAAGGACTTCTCGGTCATCTCCTCGACGGTCAGCTCCCCATCGGCGAACGGCACGGTCGTGCCCGCCGAGCGCGAGGAAGCCAAGGCCTTGACGGTCTTGGCCGGAAACGCGCGCTGTTCCAGGGTCTTGAGCATCTCCCGTCCCACGGCTCCCGTGGCCCCGGCCACGGCCACAACCCACTCGCCCCTGCCCATACGATCCTCCATGGAGTTTGGAGCGCCTCCGGCGGCCAGGAGGGGGAGGCCCCCTCCTGGACCTCCCCACTGGGGGATGGTCCGAAGCGCTCGTCCAAGCGGTTATCTCGAAAATATATACAACTATATAAGGATGCTAGAGTCCAAGGCCGGCCACAATGGACAGCACGGCCTCGGCCTTGTTGAGCGTATAGAGGTGCACCCCCGGCGCGCCCCGGTCAAGGAGGTCCCTGGCCTGGCGCTTGGCGTAGGCCACGCCCACCTCGGCCACGGCCGCCGCCCCGCCCGAGGCGTCGGCCGCTTCCAGCTCGGCCAGATAGGCCGGCGGCAGGCTCGCCCCGCAAAGCCCCACCAGCCGCTTGATGCTGGCCAGGCTCATGACCGGCAGCACGCCCGGCACGATGGGCGCGTCGATGCCGAGCGCCCGCACCTTGGTCACGAAGTCGAAATAGCAGTCGTTGTCGAAAAAAAGCTGCGTGACCACGAAGTCGCCGCCCATGGCGAGCTTCTGGCGTAAAAAGCCCAGGTCCGCCTCGGCCGAGACCGCCTCGGGATGGCACTCGGGATAGCCGGCCACGCCCAGGCACAGCGCGGGGTACTCCCGCCGGATGAAGGAGACGAGGTCGGTCGCGTGCTGGAAGTCGTCGGAATCCGGAACGAAGTTCTCCTGCCCCCGGGGCGGATCGCCGCGAAGGGCCAGCACGTTGTCCACGCCCGCCTGGCGCAGCCCGTCCAGGAAGCCGCGAATCTTCTCCCGACTCGCCCCGACGCAGGTCAGATGGGCCATGGGCTCCAGGCCGTAGGCGGTCCTCAGGCGCGAGACGATCTCCAGCGTATGGGCATGGGTGCTGCCGCCGGCCCCGTAGGTCACGGAGACGAACAGCGGCCGCACAGGCAACAGCCGCTCCACCACGTCGAAAAACCCGGCCCAGGCCTCGCGCTCCTTGGGCGGGAAGAACTCCAGCGAAACGAACGGCCGCCTGGCCTCGATCAATTCCCTGATGCGCACGCGGTCTCCTTTTGCGGCGGGGAGGAAGAGGCGAAGACCGGGGGGAAAAACCCCCTTTTTGGAAAAAGGGGGTTTTCCCCCCCCGGCCCCCCCTTTTCCCCGAAAAACTTTCAAAGGGGGGTTGTCGCTACGCGGACGATGCCGGTCGGTAAGCTCCGGAGGAGGCGGCTACTGGATGACTGCGCCGCCGGAGACGGCCAGCTGGGCCACGATCTCCCGGTCCGCTTCCAGAAAAGGCCTGTCCTGCCCCTCCTGCGGGGTCAGCCATTCCAGTTCCTGGCCTTCCAGGGGATGGATCTCGCCTTCGAAGGCCTGGATATGGAAGAAATGCAGGCGCACGGAAATATGGTCGTAGGCATGCTCTTTTTCCTGGAAAAAGGCAATCGCGGTAGGCGTTATGTCCAATTCTTCACGCAGTTCCCGCACGAGCGCCGCCCGGACCGACTCGTTGGGCTCCACCTTGCCGCCGGGGAACTCGTACTGCCCGGCCATGGGCTTGCCCTCGGGGCGTTTGACGCCCAGATACTTTCCATCTTGCCAGATGACGGCGGCCACCACGGTCACGATCTTCGGCGGACACTTCATGATGCCTCCAGCAGTGCGGCCCGTCGGGCCTCAAGGTCGGCGATTTCTTCTTCCAGGACCGCCATGCGGGCGAGGAGCTCCTCGGCCTCGTGGCCCAGGGTCCCGTACTCCTTGCCGAGCGAGGAAAAGAGCTCCTTTTGGGCGTACGTTTCCGGCTCGGCCATGACGGCCTCCACTTCGGACTGGCGGGCCAGCACCGCTTCCAGTTTGGCCTCCAGCTTGTCAAAGGCTTCGCGCTTGGGCTTGACGTCGCGGTAGAGCGCGTTTCGCTGCTCGGCCACCTTGCGCTTGCGCTCCTTGTCCTCCTGGCGCGAGGCCTTGGGCGCGGCGGCCGGGGCGTCCCCGCCCTCAGCCGCGCCGTCCTGGCGGGCGGCCTGGGCCGCCTCGTAGGCGGCGAAGCCCTCGTCGTAGACCGTGATCCCCTCCTCGCCCACGGACCAGACCTCGGCCGCCGCCTCGCGCAGCAGGTAGCGGTCGTGGGCCACCATGAGGATGGTGCCGGCGTATTCCGAAAGCGCCCGCACCAGCGCCTCGCGGCTCTCCAGGTCCAGGTGGTTGGTGGGCTCGTCCAGGAGCAGGAAATTGGCCCGGGCGGAAAAAAGCCCGGCCAGCACCAGCCGCGACTTCTCGCCGCCGGACAGTTCGGACACCCGTCGCTCCCAGTACTCCTCGCCAAGAAGGAACAGGCCCAGGATGGAGCAGACTTCCAGATGCGTGGCCCTTGGCCCGGCCATGCGCTTCATCTCGGACATGACCAGGGCGTCGCTTTGCAAAATCTCCGTCTGGTGCTGGCTGAAATAGCCGAGCTTGACCCCGGTGCCGAGGAGCAGCCGGCCCGAGGCGGGCCGCAGCGCCCCGACCACGAGCTTTAACAGGGTGGTCTTGCCCGCGCCGTTGTGCCCGACCAGGGCCACCTTCTGGCCGCGAAAGAGCTGGAAGGTCAGCGGCGGCCACAGGGGCCCCCGGCCGGGGTAGGCGTAGGCCAGGTCGGCGGCGGCGGCCACGGTCTTGTCCGATTTCTCGGGCTCGGGCAGCGTGAAGTTAAGCGTCTTGGCCCGCACATCCGGCCGTTCGCTTTTGAGCGCCGACAGCTCCTTTTCGAGCTTGTCCACGCTCTTGAGCTTGCTTTGCGCCTGCCTGGCCTTGGTGGCCTTGTAGCGGAAGCGGTCGACGAACGCGCCATGCTGCTTGATCTTGTTGTCGATGGCTGCGGCCTGCCGCTCCCACTGCTTCTCCATCTCCTCGCGCCAGGCCAGGAACTGGGTGAAGGAGCCGGGCCGCCACACGGGCTTCACGTCGCCCATGAAAAGCGTGTGCGTGGCCACCCGGTCGAGGAAGATCCGGTCGTGGGCCACGAAGACCAGCACGCCGGGAAAGTCGCGCAAAAAGGATTCGAGCCAGGATACGGCGTCCAGGTCCAGGTGGTTGGTGGGCTCGTCGAGCAATAGCACGTCGGCCCCGGCCGTGAGCACCCGGGCCAGCTTGGCCCGCTCGCGCCAGCCGCCGGACAGGGCGGCGATGGGCGCGGTCTGGTGCTTTTCCTCGAACCCCAGGCCGGAAAGGATGGTCTTGGCCCGGTGCTCGGGGTTGTAGCCCAGGGCGTGTTCGAGGCTGGCCTGCTCGTGGGCCAGGGCCTCCATGGCCGCCTTGTCGCCGGCGGCCACGGCCGCGTCGTAGCGGGCCCAGAACTCCTTCCAGGACGGCAGCGCGGCCATGACCCAGGCGAGCAGCGTCATGCCGAGGTCGGCCTCGTCCATGTCCTGGGCCACGTAGCCCAGGCGCGCGCCGGTGGAGAGCACCACCTTGCCGCCGTCGGGCTCGGACACCTCGGCGATGAGTTTCAGGAGCGTGGACTTGCCCGCGCCGTTCTGGCCGACCACGGCCAGGCGCGTGCCGCCGGGAATCTCCAGGGAGAACTCCTTGAAGAGGTCGCGGCCGCCGTAGGACTTGGAGAGATTTTGCAGACTGACTTTGGCCATAACTTCCATGGGCGCGGCGCGCGGCCGCGAAGGGGCATGCCGGGCGGATCGCCCGGCGCTGCCCTGCATACGCAAAAAAGGCCCGGAGAACCAGCCCCCGCCGCCGGAAAAAGCCGGCGGCCGAGGGCGGTTCCCCCAGGCCTTGGAATCGCTCGGATTTCCGACTAGCCCAGACGCGCCACGACCAGGTCGCCCATGGCCTTGCAGCCGACGAGCGTCTTGCCCGGCTCCATGATGTCGCCCGTGCGGTAGCCTTCGGAGAGCACCTTGGCGCAGGCCGCCTCGATGGCGTCGGCCGCTTTTGCCTCGCCGAAGGAGTGCTTGAGCATCATAGCCACGGACAGGATGGTGGCCAACGGGTTGGCCTTGTCCTGGCCGGCGATGTCCGGGGCCGAGCCGTGGATGGGCTCGTACAGGCCCGGGTTGGCCGCGCCCAGCGACGCCGAGGGCAGCATGCCGATGGAGCCGGTGATGACCGCCGCCTCGTCGGACAGGATGTCGCCGAAGAGGTTCTCGGTCACGATGACGTCGAACTGGGACGGGTCGCGCACGAGCTGCATGGCGGCGTTGTCCACGTACATGTGGGAAAGCTCCACGTCGGGGTAGTCCTTGGCCACCTCCAGCACCACGGCCCGCCACAGGCGCGAGACGTCGAGCACGTTGGCCTTGTCCACGCTGCACAGCCTGCCCCGGCGCTTTCTCGCCGTCTCGAAGCCGACCTTGGCGATGCGGCGCACCTCGTGCTCGGCGTAGACCATGGTGTTGAAACCCACCTTCTCGCCGCCGCGCTCCTCGATGCCGCGCGGCTCGCCGAAATAGGCCCCGCCTGTCAGCTCGCGCACGACCATCACGTCGAGCCCCTTGCCCACGATGTCCGGGCGCAGGCAGCAGGCGGCGGCCAGCTCGGGGAAAAG
This sequence comes from Pseudomonadota bacterium, assembly GCA_023390395.1. GTDB lineage: Bacteria > Desulfobacterota > Desulfovibrionia > Desulfovibrionales > Desulfovibrionaceae > Solidesulfovibrio. Next base: position 5,335 of record JAEWCY010000032.1, read on the forward strand.
CCTGGCCGGACGCAGGTTGGCGAAAAGCCCCAGCGCCTTGCGGATGCCGAGCAGGCCCTTCTCCGGGCGGATGGAGGGATCCAGCGTGTCCCACTTCGGGCCGCCGACCGCGCCCAAAAGCACGGCGTCGGCCGCCTTGCAGGCCGCCACCGTGGCCTTGGGCAACGGGCCGCCCGTGGCGTCGATGGCCGCGCCGCCGATCAGCGCCTCGGTAAAGGCGAACTCCAGGCCGAACTTCTTGCCGACCGTCCCCAACACCTTCATGGCCTCGGCCACGATCTCGGGACCTATGCCGTCGCCCGGCATCACACAGATATTATAACGCATGGCATTTCCTCGGGGGGAAGCCTCCGGCGGGCAGGGGCTTTGCCCCTGCACCCCACCGGGGGGGATGATCCCCCCCGGTCCCCCTCGCAAGGGGGGACGAAGCCCTTATGTTATCGCTCTGCAATGCCTCCCGGCCTCAATCCCCCCTGGAAGGGGTGGTCCAGGAGGGGCCACTGGCCCCTCCTGGCCGCCGGAGGCATCTTCCTCTTTCTCTTCTTCTTCCTCTTCCTGCTTACGCGCGCGCGGCCAGGCGTTCCTTGACGTAGGGGACGAGGCCGCCGGCGTCGAGGATGCCTTTCATGAAGGCCGGCACGGGTTTGCACTGGATCTTCTGGCCCGTGGTCAGGTCTTCGATGACGCCGCTGTCGGCGTCGATCTTCAGTTCGTCGCCGTCGCCGATCTTGCCGACGTCGTCGCCGATCTCCAGCAGGATGAGCCCCATGTTGAAGCTGTTGCGGTAGAAGATGCGGGCGAAGCTGTGGGCGATGACCACGGGGATGCCCGCGCCGAGCAGGGCCACGGGCGCGTGCTCGCGGGAGGAGCCGCAGCCGAAGTTCTCGCCGGCGACCATGATGTCGCCTTTTTTGACCCGCTTGATCCAGCCGGGCTCCAGGCCTTCCATGCAGTTGGCCCCGAGTTCGGCCACGTCGGTGGTGACCAGGAACCGGGCGGGAATGATCGCGTCCGTATCGATATGCGCCCCGACCTTGTGCGCTTTTCCTTGAAACATGATCTCTCTCCTTGATTATATCCCAGCGAGGGGGTCCGGGGGGCATCATGCCCCCCGGCCGCCGGAGGCATCTTCCTCTTGTTACACCTTCGCCGGGTCGATGATCTCGCCGGCGATGGCGGCGGCGGCGGCGGCGGCCGGGCCGGAGAGGTAGACTTCGCTTTCGAGGCTGCCCATGCGGCCCTTGAAGTTGCGGTTGGTGGTGGCGATGGCGCGCTCGCCGCCGGCCAGGATGCCCATATGGCCGCCGAGGCACGGCCCGCAGGTGGCCGGGCCGACGATGCAGCCGGAATCCATGAAGGTTTCGATCAGCCCTTCGGCCAGGGCCTGCCGCCAGATGCCAGGGGTGGCGGGCAGGACGATGCAGCGCACGGTCTTGGCGACCTTCTTGCCCTTAAGCACCGCGGCGGCCTGGCGCAGGTCCTCGATGCGGCCGTTGGTGCAGGAGCCGATGACGGCCTGGTCCACGGGCAGCCCGGCCACGGCGGACACGGGCTTGACGTTGTCCGGCAGGTGCGGGCAGGCGATCTGCGGCTCCATGCCCGTGGCGTCGATGACGACGACGCGCTCGTAGGTCGCGCCGGGATCGGCGCTAAGCGCCACGTCGCCCTTGCGGCCGTGGGCGGCGGCATATTCCAGGGTCTTGGCGTCCGCGGGGAAGAGCCCGACCTTGCCGCCGGCCTCGATGGCCATGTTGGACATGGTCATGCGGCCTTCGACGGAGAGCTCGCCGGCCAGGGGGCCGGTGAATTCCAGGGCCTTGTAGAGCGCGCCGGAGACGCCGATGGTTCCGATCAGCGCAAGCATCAGGTCCTTGCCGCCGACGTATTTGCCGAGCGCCCCCTTGAGCACGACCTGGATGGTGGGCGGCACCTTGAACCAGGTTTCGCCCAGGGCCATGCCGCCGGCGATGTCGGTCGAGCCCATGCCCGTGGCGAAAGCGCCGATGCCGCCGTAGGTGCAGGTGTGGGAGTCCGCGCCGATGACCACGTCGCCGGGGCCCACGAGGCCGAGTTCGGGCAGGAGCGCGTGCTCGACGCCGACGTTGCCGCCTTCGTAGTAGTGGGTGACGCCCATTTCCTTGGCGAACTCGCGGCAGACCTTGACCTGCTCGGCCGAGGCGATGTCCTTGTTGGGCGTGAAGTGGTCGGCCACGATGGCGATCTTGTCCTTGTCGAAGACGGCGGTCGCGCCCATCTTCTTGAAGGACTTGATGGCCAGCGGCGCGGTGATGTCGTTGGACAGCACCAAGTCCAGCCGGCAGCGCACGATCTGGCCGGGGCCGGTGACCTGTTCGTCGCAGTGGGACTGCAGAATTTTCTCGGCTAAAGTTGCGGGCATATCCGGTCTCCCTCCTTTTTGGCCAACCGGTTGAGTGCGTTGATGAAAGCGAGGGTGCTCGCCATGATGACGTCGTCGTGGACGCCGCGTCCCACCGAGGTGGCGTCGCCTTCGCGCACGCGCACGGTCACCTCGCCCTGGGCGTCGGTGCCGCCGGTGATGGCGTTGATGTGGAATTCCTCGAGTTCGGGCTTGCGGCCCACGGCCGCGCACACGGCGTTGAAGGACGCGTCCACCGGGCCGGAGCCGGAGGCGTACTGGCGCACCTCCTTGCCGTCCACCGTCATCTTGACCACGGCCATGGGCGCGAGCTCCACGTTGCCGCAGTGCACGGAGATGAACTGGAGGGCGTAGTGGTCGGGCCGGCGCAGCACCTTTTCGAGGATGAGCGCCTCGATGTCCTCGTCGAGGATGCGCTGCTTGCGGTCGGCCAGTTCCTTGACCGCGTCGAACACGATCTTGAGCTCGTCGTCGGTGAGCTTGTAGTTGAGCTCCCTCACCTTGGCGTCCAGAGCGTGGCGGCCGGAGTGCTTGCCGAGCACCACCACCGCGCCCTTGCGGCCGATGCTCTCGGCGGTCATGATCTCGTAGGTGCGGCGGTCTTTGAGCACGCCGTGCTGGTGGATGCCGGACTCGTGGGCGAAGGCGTTTCTGCCGATGACCGGCGCGTAGGGCGGGATGGGCTGGCCGATGATGCCCGAGAGGCGGCGGCAGGAGGGGAAGATCTCCTCGGTGACGATGCCGGTGGTCAGGTTGTAGTAGTTGGGGCGGGTGCCAAGCCCCATGACCACCTGCTCGAGGGACGCGTTGCCGGCGCGCTCGCCGATGCCGGAGAGCGTGACCTCGGCCTGGCGGGCTCCGGCGTGCAGGGCGGCCAGGGTGTTGGCCACGCCAAGGCCCAGGTCGTTGTGGCAGTGCACGGCGAAGGTGACCTTCTCCGCGCCTTTGACGTTGGCCAGGAGGTAGCGGATGAGGTCGGCGAACTCGGCCGGCTGGGCGTAGCCCACGGTGTCCGGGATGTTGACGATGGTCGCGCCGGCGGCGATGACGCGGCCACAGACCTCGACCAGGAATTCCGGGTCGGAGCGCGAGGCGTCCTCGGCCGAGAACTGGACCTCCACGCCCTTGGACACGGCGTGGCGCACGGCGGCTTCGGCCATCTCCAGCACTTGCGCCGGGGTCTTGCCGAGCTTGTGCTCCATGTGCAGGGCCGAGGTGGCGAGGAAGGTGTGGATGCGGCCGCGCTTGGCGTTTTTGATGGCCTCGTGGCCCCGGTCGATGTCGGCGGGCAGGGCCCGGCACAGGGCGGCGACCACGGGTTTCTCCACGGCGGCGGCGATGGCGGCCACGGCCTCGAAATCGCCGACGCTGGCGGCCGGGAATCCGGCCTCGATCACGTCCACGCCGAGCGTTTCCAGCTGGCGGGCCATGCGGATCTTTTCCTCGCGGGTCATGGTGGCTCCGGGCGACTGTTCGCCGTCACGGAGCGTGGTGTCAAAAATGTACACCCTATTGTCTGCGGACATGGGGATGCTCCCTTTTTTGTCCCGCGACGGGCGCGGGAAGCGCGGACCATGCGGCACGCAACAGCGGATGTTGGTTAGCCGAGGCCCCGGGCGATGACAAGAGATGTCAGAAAGGGAATGATGGTGTTATGAGAGCTCCTGGAGGGGCTCCCGTAGCTTGGCGCGGCGCGGCAGAACGAAGAAGGTGTAGAGGGGACCGGAGAGGAGGTAGGCCGAGAAGAGCAGGAAGCCCATGAGCCAGGGCTCCGAGGCCACCACCACGAAGAGGAGCATGGCCGTGACCATGGCGCTGAAGGGATGGGCCTTGACCAGGCCGAATTCCTTGAAGGAGGCGTAGCGCACCCGGCTGACCATGAGGAAGGACAGGGCGTAGACCAGGCCCAGGCAGACCTTGGGCGCGATGTGGGCGGCGACGCCGGACGGCAGGTAGCGCTCGAACATGTAGGCGAGCGCGATCATGCAGCCGGCGGCCGGGATGGGCAGGCCGATGAAGAACTTCTTGGACGTCGTGGTCTTGCCGGCCATGACGTTGAAGCGGGCCAGGCGCAGCGCGCCGCAGGCCACGAGCATGAAGGCGGCCAGTATGCCCAGGCGGCCGAAGGCGGCCAGGTGCCACTGGTAGACCATGATGGCCGGGGTGACGCCGAAGGCCACCAGGTCGGAGAGCGAATCGAACTGGACGCCGAAGTCGCTGCTGGTGCCGGTCAGCCGGGCCACCTTGCCGTCGAGGCCGTCGAAGAGGCAGGAGAAGAGGATCGCCAGGGCGGTCATGTCGAAGCGGCCCTCGATGGCCCACAACGCCCCCAGGAACCCGGCGAAAAGGCTCGCCATGGTGAACAGGTTCGGCAGGATGTAGACGCTCCTGCGCGCCCGGCTCTTGGTGATCGGCTCTTCCATCGATTCCGGCTTCCCGCCCGCTCCGCAAGGAACGGGCGGCCTTCGTAAGGCCCTGTTTTCATCCTTGAAAAATACCGACGTATTTTTCAAGGACGCATCGCTACTCGGCCTTTTTCGCCAGGACGGTGACGCCCGCCATGGTCTTCTGGCCCATTGTGACGGCTGGATGATAACCACGCGGCAAATAGACGTCAAGCCGGGACCCGAACTTGATCATGCCGTAGCGCTCGCCGCGCCTCACGGCGTCGCCGGGCGCGGCCTTGCACACGATGCGCCGGGCGATGAGCCCCGCGATCTGCACCACGGACCACTGCCCGCCGTCGGCGTCGCGGATGCCGATGATGTTGCGCTCGTTGTCCGTGGAGGCCTTGTCCAGGGAGGCGTTGAAGAACTTGCCCGGGATGTAGCGCACTTCCGTCACCGTGCCGTCCAGCACGGCGCGGTTCACGTGGACGTTGAACACGTTCATGAAGATGCACACCACCTGCCGGGTCTCGCCGGTCAGGGGGTCGGCCGCCTCGCCCATCTTGCAGACCACGCCGTCGGCCGGGGCCACGGCGATGCCGGGCTCGGCCGGCGAGGCCCGGTCCGGGTCGCGGAAGAAATTGAGGGAAAAGGCGGTCAGCGCCAGCAAAATGACGGCCGGCACGGGCCAGCGCAAAAGGGCCGTGACCAGCGTCGCCAGGGCGAACAGGCCGATGATGGGCAGGCCGTCGCGGGCCAGGCCGAAAACGGGATTATACACGCGGGACTCCAAGGGAGGGGCAGACGGCGGCCAGGTCGCGGAAAAAGCCGGCCTCGTCGCGGTAGAGGATGGTGTGAAAACCGAGGGAGGCGGCCAGGTCCACGTTGCGGGGCGCGTCGTCGATGAAAAGCGACGCCTCGGCCCGCGCGCCCATGGCGGCCAGGGCCAGCTCGAAAAAGGCGGCGTCGCGCTTGCTGACGCCATGATGGTAGCTGTTGAACACGGCGTCGAAGTGGGAAAAGACGTCGTGGCGGGCGTCGAGCCGTTCCAGCCACTTGGTCTGGTCACTCAGGATGGCGGTGCGGATGCCGGCGGCCCGGGCCGCGTCCACCACGGCGAACATCCAGGGCCGGGGGACGAAGCGCGAAAGCACCATGTCCGTGAGCCAGGCGTCGTCGGCCGTAATCCCCGTGGCCTGGCGGAAGGCCCGCCAGAAACAGGCGTCGTCGCAGCCGCCGACCACGAGCCCCGTGCTCCAGGCCATCTCGTAGGCCACGGGCACGATCTCCGCCGGATCGCGGCCGGTTTCCTTGGCGATGGCCGTGAGGCCTTCGTGGAAGCCCTCCTCGGCCAATACGCCGCCGAAGTCGAAGAAGATGGTCGTGGGGCGGCAAAGCCCTTCGATCACGTGGTCCAAAAAACGCCTCCGCCGCTTCCCCTGCCGGCCCAAAGACCGTAGACTGCCAAGCGGCCAGTCCGCCTTTAGCCGGTTCCCCCGCGTCGATCAAGCCGGGGGAATGGGTGGGGGAAGAGAAGAGGGAAGACCGGGGCGCCGCCCCGGGCCCCGCCGGGGGGCCATGGAACCATGGCGCCCCCCGGGCCCCCTCGAAGGGGGAAAAGAGGGGACGTGACGGGCAGAAAAGGTGGGGAGGAACCATGGGGGAAACCATCCGCGTGGGGGTGAGCGCCTGCCTGCTGGGCGAGCCCGTGCGCTACGACGGCGGGCACAAGCGCGACGCCTATGTCGTGGAGACGCTGGGGAAGTTCTTCGAGTTCGTGCCCGTGTGCCCGGAGGTGGAATGCGGCCTGGGCGTGCCGCGCGAGCCCATGCGCCTGGTCGGCGACCCGGCCGCGCCGCGCCTGGTCACGGTCAAGACCGGCCAGGACCTCACGGACCGGATGCGGGCGTGGGCGGCCCGGCGGGTGCGGGAGCTGGCCGCCGAGGACCTGCGCGGCTTCATCTTCAAGGCCAAGTCCCCGTCCAGCGGCATGGCCCGGGTCAAGGTCTACGACGCGAAGGGCTCCCCGGTTCCGCGCGGGGTCGGGCTTTTCGCCCGGGCCTTCATGGACGCCTTTCCCCTGCTCCCGGTCGAGGACGAGGGGCGGCTCCATGACGACCGGCTGCGGGAAAACTTCATCGAGCGCATCTTCGCGCTTGACCGCTGGCGCGCGGCCCTGGCCGGCGACGGCCTCACCGGCCTGCTCGCCCGGCTTGTCGCCTTCACCGCCAGCCACAAGCTCCTGCTCATGTCCCACAGCCCGGACATGGCCCGCCAGCTCGGCCGGCTCACGGCCGAGGCCAAGAACTGGCCCGCCGACGCCCTGCGCCGGTCCTACGAGACCGTGCTCATGCGCGCCCTGGCTCTGCCCGCCACCCCGGCCAAGCACGCCAATGTGCTGGAGCATATCGCCGGCTATTTCAAAAAGCATATCGACGCCGAGGACAAGGCGGAACTGCGCGACATCATTCACGCCTACCGCACCGGGCTGACGCCGCTGGTCGTGCCCGCGACCCTGTGCGCCCACTACGCCCGCAAGTTCCGTGTGGACTATCTCCTGTCCCAGTACTACCTGCATCCCCATCCCGTCGAACTCAAGCTGCGAAACCACGTCTAGCCCGGATAAAACGCCATGCGCCTGTTTCTCGCCGCCCTGCTCGCCCTGACCCTCCTGCCCGCCGCCGCCCGGGCGGCCACGAAGCCCAAGGCCCTGCCGGACGCCCGGGCCACGGCCCATATCGTCGGAAAACTGACGCAATCCGGCCACGTCCACGGCCTGGTCGTCGGTTTCGTGAGCCCGGCCGGCCGGGCGACCTACGGCTTCGGCCGCTTCGGCGAAGGCCGCGACGCCGCCCCGCCCGACGGGCGCACCCTGTTCGAGATCGGCTCCATCACCAAGACCTTCACCGGCCAGATGCTGGCCCAGGCCGTCATGGAGGGCCGGCTGCGCGTCACCGACCCCATGCGCCTCTACCTGCCCCAGGGGGTCATCGCCAAGGATTCGCCGCTTTTCTGGGTGAGCCTGCTCGACCTGGCCACCCACACCTCGGGCCTGCCCGAAACGCCCACCAACCTGCCCTCCACCGACCCGCGAAACCCCATGGCCGGCTATTCCACGGCCATGCTCCTGGACTACCTGCGCACGGCCAAGCCCATCGCGCCCGTGGGCCAGGACTTCTACTACAGCAACACCGCCGCCGGCGTGGCCGGCCTGATCCTGGCCGGGCTGTGGGACACGGACTACGAGACGCTCGTCAAGACGCGGCTTTGCGCGCCCCTTTCCATGCACGACACGACCATTGCGTTGACCCCGGACCAGGCCGCGCGCATGACCCGGGGCCACGACGCCGACGGCAACGTGACGCCCAACTGGGACGTGACGGGCCTGGAGGGGGCCGGGGCCTTCCGCTCCACGGCCGAGGACCTGCTCGCCTACGCCGCGGCCAACCTGGGCATACTGCCCACGCCGCTGCTGCCGGCCATGAAGCTCGCCCAGCTGCCGCGCAAGCACGTCACCTCCATCCCCTCGCTCTACATCGGCCTTTTCTGGAACGTCATGAACTTCGGCGGCAAGGAGTACGTGCTCCACGCCGGCCGCTCGGGCGGCTACTTCGCCCTGGTGCTCCTGTCGCCCGAGGACGGGGCCGCGGTGGTCTTTCTCTCCGACACCGAAGGGGATTTCTCCGACGAAGGCTGGAAGCTCCTTGAGCTCGTCACCGGCAAGCGGCAGCCCTGATACGCCTTTTTGGAACCATACTTGCATTTCGCCGGCGACCGGCATGTTCGGCCGCGCCATCCGCGCCGCGCCCCGACGTCCGAGAACGCACCGACACGGAGGTCCCGCATGGCCCAAGAGGCATCGGAAAAACTCGCCGGCATCACCGGGGAACTGGAAGCCCTGTCCCTGGAAAAGGCCTGCCGCTACTACCGCAACTACCTCGACGCCTTCCAGATCGACCTCCCCATGGCGGTGTGCTTCCTCAACCGCGTCCTCGACGCCAACGTCCCGGACCTGCCCGCCGAGCCGCGCGGCCTTCTGGAGCACGCCATCCGCTCGTCCCTGCACCTGGCCAACTTCGACCCGTCCATCCTGGGGCTCGGGATCAGTTCCGGCATCGCCCCGGGCGCGGATGGCCTCGTCAAGGTGCTGGAGGGAACCCATGTCGAGAAGGACGTCTTCGAGCAGTTGCGCAAGTCCTCGTTCAAGCACCAGGGCGACGACATCCGGACCATCTGCGAGAAGGTGCTGGCCCGCCACCCCATGGCCGTGCGCTACGCCGACCTGCTGCTCAACCTGGATTTTTTCGAGGGCAGCCCGCCAAGCCGGGCCTTCGCCGGCTTCCGCTGCCCCAAGGTGCTCTCGCCGCTGTGGAACAAGCGCCTGTTCAACCACGCCGCCGGCCTCGGCGACATGGAGGCGGCCTTCGCCCTGTGGCAGGACGTCGCGCCCCTGGCCGACGACCCCTTCACCCTGGCCCGGGCGGCGGAGATGCACCGCTGGCGGGGCGACACGGAAACGGCCCTGGCGCTCTACGACAAGGCCGTCGCCCTGGACCCGCGCCAGCGCCCCTTCGCCCTGCGCCGCCGGGAGCTGGCCGTCCCCTTCCGGCCCGACCGCGCCCTCGTTGCCGACAAGCGCGTGAGCGTCTACCTTTACAGCTTCAACAAGGCCGCAATCCTGGGCGAGACCCTGGAGAGCCTGCGCGGCAGCGACATCGGCCCGGCCCGCCTCAAGATCCTCTTAAACGGCTGCACCGACGACAGCCTGGCCGTGGCCGGCCGGGCCCGGGAGCTTTTTCCGGAAAACGAGGTGGAGATCATCAGTCTCCCGGTCAACGTGGGCGCGCCCGCGGCCCGCAACTGGCTGCTGGCCCAGCCGGCCACCCGGGAAAGCGAGTTCGTCGCCTTCCTCGACGACGACGTCTACGTCCAGCCCGACTGGCTGGCCCACATGCTGACCGTGGCCGAGAGCGACCCGCGCATCGGCAACGTGGGCTGCAAGGTCGTCTTCCCGGGCCGCTTCCCCCTGCTCCAGTACCTCTACCGCCACGTCTCCCTGGCCCACCCCGAGGCCATCCGGGTGAGCCTGCCCACGCCCTACCAGCAGTACGACATCGGCCTTTACGACGTGATCCGGGAAACGCGGGTGGTCATGGGTTGCCAGCACCTCCTTCGCACGGCGTCGCTTGCCGACGCCCCGGCCTTCGACATCCGCTATTCGCCCTCCCAGATCGACGACACGGACCACGACCTGCAACTGTGCCTGGCCGGATGGAAAGTCTTCTATTGCGGCACCGTGACCTGCGTGCACCGCCAGGGTTCCGGCACGTCGGCGCGAAGCCGCCTGTCCATGGCGAGCCAGGGCAGCATCCTCGGCAACGACGTGAAATTCACCTACAAATGGTTCGACCGCCGCGAGGAACTAGAACGCCTCGATGCCCTGAGCCTGCACGAGGCGAATTGACCGCCGGCCCGGCAGACCTTGACAAGAGCGGATTCGTGCGCATTCTTGATGCATAATCAAACAGCCTTTCAGGGAGGTTGGATTATGTTCAAGAGTCTTTTGCCGCGGCTGCGGGAAAAGTCCGCGGCTGCCGGTCGGCCGATGAGCATGGCCGAGCTGATGGAGGATTTCTGGCGCGAGCCGTTCGGCTCCCTGCCCGCCTTCTTCAAGGAGGCCGGCTATCCGGCCGTGGACGTGAGCGAGGCCGACGGCGTGGTCACGGTCAAGGCGGAGTTGCCGGGCCTGGAACCGGCCGACGTGGAGCTGACCGTGGAAGACGACGCCCTGCTCCTTCGCGGCGAGAAGAAGTTCGCCGACGAGGAGAAAAAGGACGACTACCACCGCATCGAGCGGTCCTACGGCTCCTTCTCCCGGCTGATCCCCCTGCCGGGCAAGGTCCGTCAGGACGAGGCCAAGGCCCGCTTCGAAAAGGGCGTGCTCATCGTCACCCTGCCGCGCGACGTGGAAAGCGCCGCCAAGAAGATCGCCATCGAGACCTAGCCCCCGGCGAAACGCCCCTTCGCGCGCCCCCGGCCCTTGCGGCCGGGGGCGCTTTTTGTCGTCCCGACGGTGCGGACCGGGTTATTCCGTGATCGTCAGCCGGGCGATCCTTTCCCCTTCCAGGACGAAGGCGAAGCGCAGGGTCGCCGGGCTGCCCGGGAACGTGCCGGACACCTTGCCGTGAAGCACCACGTTCGGGCCGTCGGCCTCGACGCGCACGGGCTCGACCGTGGGCGCGTACTGCGCGTCGGCCGCGGCGATCCAGTCGCGGATGGCGGCCGGGCCGACGTGCTCGCGGTTCTCGTCCGCGACCGTGGACCGGGCCGTGAAGCAGGCGGCCACGGCGTCGGGGTCGTGGGCGTTGGCCGCGGCGAGATAGTCCGCCACCGGCTTGGGGAGCATGTTCGTGTCCATTTCGCGCCTCCTTGGCGTTTGCGGTTGCGTCGCCCGCCCTTGCGGACGCGGACGCGACACTAGCCGGGCCGCGCTGACAGCCCCATGGCAGGAGTCCCCCACCCGCCGCGACGGCCGGCCGCAAAGGCTGCTGCCATGGGGCTGTCAGCGCGGCGTGGCACTGTCCCGGGAAAACCCAAGCCGATGCAAGGAGAGCCCGCCATGTTCGCAGTCTATGTGGAAACGCCCAATCCCGACACCCCGTTGGAGGCCTTGCGCCTGGGCCAGCGGCCCGAGCCGGAAATCCCGCCGGGCTGGGTGCGCGTCGCCGTGAGCCACGCCAGCCTCAACCGCCACGACGTCTTCACCCTGCGCGGCGTCACCGGCCACCCGACGCCCATCCCCTTTCCCATGATCCTCGGCAACGACGCCGTGGGCAGGCTCGACGACGGGACCGAGGTGGTCGTCTACCCGCTCCTCGCCGGTCCGGCGAGGCGCGGGGACGAGACCCTGGCCCCGGACTGGCACGTGCTGAGCGAAAAGGTCCAGGGGACCTTCGCCGATTACGTGGCCGTGCCGCGCGAAAACGTCCTTCCCCTGCCGCCCGGGCTTTCGGCCGTCGACGCCTCGGTCCTCGGCACGGCCTGGCTCACGGCCTACCGGTCGCTTTTCACCAGGGCCAGGCTCAAGCCGGGCCAGACCGTGCTCGTCCAGGGCGCGACCGGCGGCATGTCCACGGCGCTGATTCAGCTCGGCCGGGCCGCCGGGTTGACCGTCTGGGCCACCAGCCGCAGCCGCCGGGGGCTGGAGATGGCCGAGCGCCTGGGCGCGCACGTGGTCCTGCCCGACGGCGCGCCCACCCCGGGCAAGGCCGACGCCGTGTGCGACAACGTGGGCGCGGCCACCTTCGGCCACAGCCTGCGCAGCCTGGCCCGGGGCGGCGTCCTTGTGGTCACCGGCGTGACCGCCGGGCAACACGTGCCCCTGGACCTGCTGCCGCTGATCGTGAACCAGGTCTCCGTGGCCGGCTCCATCATGGGCACGCTGGAGGAGATGCGCCGCCTCATGGACTTCGTGGTCGGCCACGGCATACGGCCGAAAATCGACGAGGTGGTCCCCATGGCGCAGGCGCGCGGGGCCTTCGAGCGGATGATCCGGGGGGAGGTGGCGGGCAAGCTCGTGCTCGCCCGCTGACCGGCCTCAGGCCGGGTCGGAAGGGGCGGCGTCGCCGGCGTGGTGCCGGGCCGCTTCCAGGGCCAGTTCCACGACGAGGGGGGCCAGGGTCGGCGGGGTCAGGACCCTGGCCCCCCGGCCGAAGGACAAAAGCCAGGAAGCCAGGTGCGGCCAGGAGACGGCGCGCAGCGTCAGGACCGCGCCGCCCGCGGCCGGGGCCTCCCCGGCCAGGCCCGGCCACCATTCCCGCCTGGCCCGGTCGACGCTCGCCGCGTCGAAGAAGACCTCGGCCCGCAGTCCGGGCTCGGGCATGGCCTGCTTGAGAAAGGCGGCCAGGGAGAAATCCTGGTGCGGGGCGAAGGACTCGGGGAGCATTTCCGGCCCGGCCAGGCGGTCCACCCGGAAGTCCCGGTAGGCGCGGCGCAGGCGGCACCAGGCGATCAGGTGCCAGCGGTCGCAGTAGTAGACCAGGCCCAGGGGCTCCACCGTGCGCTCCTCGGGCGCGTCCTTGCCGTAGCCCTGGTAGGAGAAGCGCAGCGCCCGGCAGCGGGCCAGGGCCCGCTGCACCAGGGACAGGGCCACCGGGCCGGGCTGGTCCGGCTGGGCGGCCGTGCCGAGCCCCTGCTCCAGGCGCAGGCTGCGGTCGCGCTCGGGCCCGGGCAGCACGGCCCGGATCTTGGCCAGGGCCGAGTCGATGTTCCGGCGCAGGTCCGCGTCGCCCGAGCGCCCGGCGAACACGGCGCTGGTGGCCAGGGCGCAGGCCTCCTGCTCGCTGAAATTGACCGGCGGCATGTGGTAGCCGCGCAGCAGGCGGTAGCCCACCCCGGCCTCGGCCGCGATGGGCACACCGCATTCGCCCAGCGCATGCAGGTCGCGGTAGATGGTGCGCACGCTGCGGCCGAAATGCTCGGCCATGGCCTCGGCCGTGGCCACCCGGCGCGACTGCAGGTACAGGATGAGCCCCACGAGGCGGTCGATGCGGTTCATGGCGAAACGTCCCGGGCGCGGATTCGGGGAGGCGTCCCCTGGCCGCCTTGTCCGGGCAGGCGGACGAAATGTCAACGTCCCGGCCGCCGGACGGTCCCTTCACTGCAAATATTTTAAATACAGCATGTTACAATAAAATTTCCTTTCGCGGCAAATTCCTTGTTGACGGGGGGTCCCGGATTTGGCAGAAATGCGCCTCGGCAACGGCGGCCGCCCCGCCGCTCCGGACCGCGCGGAAAAGTTGAAAAAATTCGATTGACAACCGGGCCGGACGCAAGTAGATAAGTTGGTCTTTGAACGAGGCGGCATAGCCAAGTGGTAAGGCAGAGGTCTGCAAAACCTCCATTCTCCGGTTCAAATCCGGATGCCGCCTCCACAGCCGATCCTGAGCGGGAATAACTCAGTGGTAGAGTGCAACCTTGCCAAGGTTGAAGTCGCGGGTTCAAATCCCGTTTCCCGCTCCACCGAAAAATCAAGGCCGGCCCCAAAGCCGGCCTTTTTCTTTGCCTGCGCGGCCGTTCTGGGGTAAGCCCCCTTTGCCTACCAAAACGGGAGTCAATCGTGAGCCGCACCATTTCCCTCGACGCCCCCCTGGACGAGCTGCTCGATTTCGCCAAAAGCCGCTACGACGTCCGCTTCGAACCCGTGGCCGTGGCCGGCGAATCCCTCGAGATCCTCCAGATCGCCGACCTCGAGGCCCTCATCGACCGCCTGGTCCAGACCGCCGGACAGGGGCCCATCGAACTGCCCTACTGGGCCAAGATCTGGCCCGCCGCCATGCTGCTCGCCCATTTCCTGCCGCACCTCGGCCCGGGCGAGGGCCGCAGCCTGCTGGAACTCGGCGCGGGCGTGGGCGTGTGCGGCCTGTTCGCCGCCCGGCGCGGCTTTCGCGTGTGCATCACGGACATCCATCCCGACGCCCTGCTCTTCTCCAGGATCAACATCCTGCAAAACGGCCTGGCCGACCGGGCCGAGGCGGTCCGGGCCGATTTTTCCGCCGACCGGCTGGGGCGGCGCTTCGACGTCGTCCTCGGGGCCGAGGTCCTCTACCTCCAGGACCTCTACCGGGGACTGGTCAAATTCCTCGTCGCCCACCTGTCCCTGGAACCGGACGCCGAGGCCGTGCTCATCAAGGACTACAGCCGCCAGGCCGGCCGCTTCTTGGCCCTGGCCGAACAGGAATTCCACATCGCCGAACGCGTGGTGGGCTACAAGGAGTCCAACCCCGTCGACGGCGAGCCCGAACGCAAGCTCTGCCAGGTCTTCCGCCTGCGCCACCGCAAGCATGCCTGAACCGGTCCGGGCCCACCCCATGCGGCCCGACCGTTTTTGCGGCGCTCCCCGTCCGGGCCGCGCCCCCCATGACCACACCCTTTAGAAGCCGAGCACGCCCATGCCCGAAAACGACGCCCTGCACGGACTGATTTCCCGGCCCAAGGGCCACACCCTGGAACTGGACAAGATCTGCCCCCCGGCCGAAACCGTGGCCCGGGCCCGCGAGGCCTTCGCCCGGCTGGGCCACGGGGTGCTCGCCGAAACCCGGCGCATCGACACCGGCCGCCTCGGCATCCCGGTCTACATGAGCCTTTGCGGCGAATCGGCCCGGGCGGTCATGCCCACCCGCAAGCAGATGGGCAAGGGCGCGACCCCCATCCAGGCCGAGGCCTCGGCCCTGATGGAGCTGGCCGAGCGCTTCAGCTTCTTTTCCTATTTCGCCGACGCGGACCGCTTCGCCCGCGCCACCTGGAGCCAGGCCGAGGCCTTCTTCGGCCCGACCCTGATCCCGGCCGAGCTTGTGGCCGCAAGCGTGGCCGACGCCGGAGACGCGGCCACGGCCCGGCGCATCCTGGACCTCTACGCCTGGGACTTCGTCCTGGCCCGGGACGTGGCCGCCGGGACCGAGGTCGCCGTGCCGCTGGACTGGTTCAAGCTCTTAAACGAATTCAACGGCTCCTCGGCCGGCAACTGCTTCGAGGAATCCGTGCTCCAGGGGGCCTGCGAGCTCGTCGAGCGCCACGTCTGCGCCGTGATCGACCGCGACCGGCCGGCGCTTCCCACCATCGACCCGGCCAGCTGTCACGACCCGGTGCTGCGCGAGCTGCTGGCCGCCTTTGCGCGCACGGGCGTGCGCGTCGTGCTCAAGGACTTCTCCCTGGGCATGCCCGCGCCCACGGTGGGGGCGGTGGCCTACGATCCGGCCACCTTCCCCCAGGCCTCGGAGATCGTCTTCACCGCCGGCACGGCCTCCTCGCCGGCCAAGGCCGCCATCCGGGCCCTGACCGAGGTGGCCCAGCTGGCCGGCGACTTCGAGACGTCGAGCAACTACGAGGCCTCGGGCCTGCCGAAGTTCACGCGCCTGGAAGAGGCGGACTGGCTGATGGCCGGCCCGACCGTGGCGCTAAATAGCCTGCCGGACCTCTGCGCCCCGGACATCGCCGCCGAGCTGGCCGCCCTGGCCGAACGCCTGGCCGAGCGCGGCCAGCCGCTTTTCACCGTGGACACCACCCATCCGGAACTTGGGCTTTCCGCCAACTACAACTTCGCCCCGGGCCTGCTTTTTCGGGAGCGCACCCCGGCGGCGAGCCTGGGGCTTTTCACGGGCCGGATGCTGGCCGAGCGGGCCGACCCGGAAACGGCCCGGCAGGGACTGGCCGCGCTCGCGCAAATCGTGCCGGACGCGGCCTACCTGCCCTTTTTCGAAGGCCTGCTGGCCCTGCGCCAGGGCGATCCCGAGGCGGCCCTGGCCCGCTTCGCCCGGGCCGAGGCCCTGGAAGACCGCGCCGAGGACCGGGCCCTGGCCGCCTTCTACCAGGCCCACGCCCTGTCGTTGCTGGGCCGCCACGCCGAGACGCCGCCGCTGCTCGACCGGGCCATCGCCCTGTCGCCGGAGGTCAAGGAATTCTACAACCTGCGCGGCGTGGCCCGGTTCAAGGCCGGCGACTACGCGGCGGCGGCGGCCGATTTCCAGGCCGCCCTGGACCAGGACGCCGGCTCGGCCATGGACCTGGCCAACCTGGGACTGTGCCTGGAGCGCCTGGGGCAGACGGAGATGGCCGCCCACCACCTGCACGCCGCCCTGACCCTGGACCCGGACATCGGCTTCGCCCGGGAGGCTCTTTCCCGCCTTCGGGGGCAAAACGCCTGACCGACTGAAATTAGATCGACATTGTAGACAATCTTGTGATTTTATGCACAATTTTGACAAAACGACGCGCCAAATGCAGCGAAAGGCATTGACAATGCATGGCGGCGCGGAGTACGTTAAAAAAATAACTCGGGAGCCGGCGGCATCGAAACGGCTCGCCAGTGCAACATCGACCCATCGGGCATCAAGGGTGCTCTGATTCTGGGTGAGGCCCCCCGCCACGCGGGGCGGCGCTTGGAAACCGCCCGGTTTTGCGAGAACGGTCCGGGCGCTGTTCTCATCAACCTGTAAGGAGGATGCGCATGGCTACTGTCGAGTACAAAGGAAAAACGTTCGAAGTCGACGAAGACGGCTTCCTGCAGAAATTCGAAGACTGGACCCTGGAGTGGGTTGACTACGTGAAGGACTCCGAGGGCATCAAGGAACTGACCCCCGAGCACAACAAGGTCATCGAGTTCCTCCAGGACTACTACAAGAAAAACGGCATCGCCCCCATGGTCCGCATCCTTTCCAAGGTCACCGGCTTCAAGCTCAAGCACATCTATGAGCTGTTCCCGTCCGGACCGGGCAAAGGAGCCTGCAAGATGGCCGGTCTGCCCAAGCCCACCGGCTGCGTCTAGGCCTTTCCCTCCTCGAGGAAAAAAGGCGGCGGGGCGACCCGCCGCCTTTTTTTGCGCCCGCGCGCCCCCCTACTTCTTGGGCTTGGCCTTGGGCTTCGGTTTGGGCTTGGGCTTCTTCTTCGGCTTGGGCTTTTTCGCCGGCAGCTTGCCTTCCTCGGCCAGCTTGAAGAGCTTGCGCTTTTTCGAGTCGAAGGACAGGGCGGTCTTGATGGAGGCCAGGGCCATGGCGGCGATGGTCAGGATGATGACCAGCCCCTTTTGCAGCTGCCACTTCTGCTGCTCCACCATGTCCGCCACCCAGCCCTGGCCCGAGGACTGGAAGAGATAGACGAAAAGCGGCACCAGCACCAGGGACAGCCCCAGCCCCGCCACCTCCATCCACAGGAAGTTGCGGCCGAGCAGCATGCAGAAAAAGGTGGAGTCGCGCACGATGCGCAGCGTGATGAGCCGCGTGCGCAGGGTGCGGATGCGCTCGTCCACCTCGGGCAGGTATTCCCGGCTCTTGTGGAAGTTGGCCGGCTCGTCCATGGGAGAGGTGCGCATCCAGTTGAGCCGGGTGGCGCAATAGTTGAAATCGTTGTTGAATTCACGCAGCAGCGACGGGAAGGGGAACCAGGCCGCCTCGCGCTGCACGTTTTTGAGGTCCTCGTACTGCCTGGCCTGCTCCTGCTGCATCACCTTGATTTCGCTGGCGACCTTTTTTTGCACCTGCTCCTCGACGCCGGCGGTGCCGGCCTCGAAGCCCTTGAAGGCCACGTAGTTGCCCACCTTGCCCAGGGCCACCAGCTCCTGAATCCTCGCCTCGACCTCGACCAGATACGGCTCCCCGGCCAGGAAACGCTCGCGCAGCGATTCGGACAGCTCGCCGAGACTGGCCACCAGCGTCTGGATCCGCTCCTGGGCCTGCTTCCATACCCGCCACAGGGCGGCCAGGATGTGCGGCCGGCCGCGCTCGAGTTCCGGGTCGATCATCACCCGGTTGAACATGGACGGATCGTTGGCGATCAGTTGGGAGAACATCTGCATGCCCTGGTCGGTGAAGCCCATCTTCACCAGGCACACGCCCTGGCGGTAGACGGGCTCGGTCCACTTGGGACTTTCCCTGAGGGTCTCCCGGTACAGGGCGATGGCCTTGTGCTGCTCGCCCTGCACTTCCAGGGCCCGGGCCTGGAGCCACAGGAAGTAGGCGCGCTGCAGACCCGTGTAGGAAAGACGCCCGGACTCCTGCCAGTAATACACCGCCTTGGTCCAGTCCCCGGCCTCCATGGCGGCGAAGCCCTGGAGCGACTTGGGCTGGAAGGACCGGGGATACTTGGTCAGGGCCTGGAGCATCAGGTTTTCGTAATTCTCGGCGTTGCGCTCGCGAAGGGCGGTCAGGGCGTCCCAGAAGAAATCCCCCTCGCGCCGGCCGAGCTGCTCCACCCCGGCCGGCAGGTCCTTGCCCTTGGCCCGCCAGATCGCCTCCAGCATGCGCAGCTGCAAGGGCTGGTCGACCTCGAAGATGGCCGCCAGAAGCAGGTCCTGGTCTTCCTTGGCGGTCAGGCGTTTGGTCATCTCGCCCAGGGGATCGGCGGCCAGGGCGGCGTCGAGCTTCTGGGACAGGGCCTCCATGCCGGCGATGGGCAGCCGGCCGAAACGCTCCCATATCTCCGGCCGAGGCCCTTCCAGGGGCTTGGACGGGCACATCCGGGGTTCGTGGTTGCCCAGGCCGCAGTAGAAGCAGGGCGCGGCCTCGGCCACGGACAGGCTGCCGGGCAGGGGCACGACCAGGGAGCCGGCCTTTTCCGATTCCTCCCCGGCCTCCACCAGGCTCACGTTGCACCAGTCGTCGATGTTGGAGCCCCGCGACAGGGCCCTGGCCTCGCGGATGACGAACTCGTCGCCGAGGAGAAAGGCCGAGCGGAAGCTCATGTGGGGAAAATCCGGCGTCAGCAGGTCCCAGTTGAGCCCCAGGCGGCGCGGCAGGTCCTTGCCGAAGGTACGCCCCTTGGACGGCACGGCGGCCATGACGCTCGGCCAGTAATGCCCCTCGCCGCTGGCTTCCTTTTCCTCCTTGAGCCGCATGATGCGCGTGACCGTGTCCTGGCACCAGGTCCGGAAATGGCGCAGGCCCGGGGCCTCGAAGAGCAAAAAACCCTCGTGCCGCATGAACTTGAAGCCGAGCCGGTCGATGATGTCGTGCAGCTCGGCCGCGATGTTGCGCCAGCCCTCGGCCGTGTCCCGGGCCAGGGGGTCGCCCAGCGGCCGGATGACGCCCATCCAGCTCAGGCCCGAGTCGTAGGCCAGCCCCGGGTTGGCCTCGAAGCGCTCAAAGGCCACCCTGGCCAGGCCCGAGGCCGGCTTGATGGGCGTGCTCGACAGGCCGGGATTGCCGGCGAGCTGGGCCTTGAGGTTGGGATGGAGCAGTATTTCCAGGGAATCCGATGGGATGACATGCTGCCGGGACAGTTCCACCGAAATGGACACGGCGCGCTCGAACTTGGGGCTGACCAGCAGCGAGGCCGGAAAGACCTCGATGAAGATCGGCAAGGCGTTGACCCGGCCCCAGACGTGGATGCGGGCCAGGGCGCGCAGGCCCTCCTCGCCGAGGAAGTACCACAGGGCCTGCCCCGTGGTGTCGGCCATGCGGAAGCCGCCGTAGTCCTGGAGCATGGCGTCGAAGGCGGAATCGAGCTGGCCGTCCCAGGCCACCCAGACGCCAAGGCCCGTGTGCACCATCCGGGTGTTGCCCACATGGGGCAGCTTCTCGAGCAGATTGGTGATGTAGAGCGTGGACAACGGCGGGCTTCTCCCTTATTTGGCTCCCATGGACATCTCAAAAACCATCGCGTCCCTCAAGGCCGAGCCGGGCTTCCTCGAGAAGGTCGGCATGGTGCTCGTGCACAACGGCGTGGCCCGGGCCACGTCGCGAAACGGCGCCCCCGTGGGCAGGCTCGAAGTCCGCGTGGACCAGGACCTCGTGGAAGCCATCCGCCGCGAGGGCGAGGCCATGCCCGGCATGTTCCGGGTGCTGGTCGAGGCCCGGGCCGGGGTGTTCACGCCCGGGGACGACCTGCTGTTCATCGTCGCCGCCGGCGACATCCGCGAAAACGTCCTGGCCGGCCTCACCCGCACCCTCACCCGCATCAAGGCCGAGGCCATCACCAAGAAGGAAATCGCGCCCTAGCCGCCGCGTGGCGAGGCTGGGAGGGAAGGAAGCCTCCGGCGGCCAAAGGGCTGCCGCCCTTTGGAATCCCGGCAAGGGTTCCCTGCCTTCCAGCCGCTGCACAGCCCGCTTCCCATCTGTCTCGGGGGGCTCCAGCCGCTCATGACGCCGCCCCCGCCGCCTCCTCCGCCAGGGCCAGCACCCGGGCGGCCTCTTCCGGCCGGTCGCGCTTGAGGCAGCCCTGGGCATAGCGTAACGCCTTGCGTCGCAGCTCTTTTTTTATGCACGTCCTGTGCCAGGCCGAGAGATCGTCGCGGCCGAGCAGCCGGGCCATGGACCGCACGCGCAGGAGGTCTTGGCCGACGTAGACGGCGGAAAGCTGGTCCGGCCGGCCGCCGTGGCGCACGGCCAGAAACGCGTCGAGCAGGCCCACGGGATGGCGCAGCAGGGTGCGCAGCCACAGATCGTAGTCCTCGCAGGCCGGCAGGCTCTCGTCGAAGCCGCCCACCTCGTCGAGAAACCGGCGGGTGAACATCACCGTGGAGGGGCTGACCAGGCACCGTTCCAGGGCCTGTTCGAAGAAGAAGCCGTCGGGCTTGGCGTGGACCCGGCCCGGGTTGACCCGGCGGCCGCCGCGCATCCAGATTTCCTGGGTCTGGCTGACGGCAAGTTCCCGCTCCCGCATGAAGGCCAGCTGGCGGGCGGTTTTTTCCGGCAGCCAGGCGTCGTCGGAATCGAGCAGGGCGAGATATTCCCCCCGGGCGGCGGCCAGGCCCGTGTTGCGCGCGGCGGACACGCCCCGCCCCCGGTCGTGGGCATAAAGGCGCAGCCGGGGATCGGCCAGGCCGGCGAGCACCGCTTGCGTGTCGTCCGTGGAGCCGTCGTCCACCACGATCACTTCCAGGGGCGCGTACGTCTGGGCCAGGGCCGAGGCCACGGCCCGCCCCACCAGCCCGGCCCGGTCCCGCGTCGGGATCACGGCCGAAACCAGCGGCGCGGCGCGCTCCCGGACCCGTTCCTGCTCCATGGGCCGGACCTTACATGCCCGGTCCCGGGCTGCCAAGGCCGGCCTTCCCCCGGGGACGCGACTCGGGCATAGTCCGGCCGTCCCCACATCCCCCCATCCCCCACGGAGGCCCACCATGCCCGCCGTCTTCACCGACCCGGTGCGCGCCTACCGCCAGGGGCTCCTCGCCCGTCCCGGGGAAAGGGCCTTCCAGGTGGTGGTGGAACAGACCGACCTCTTCGTCCTGGCCGAGCGCGACCTCGGCCGGGAGATCGCCGCCTTCGTCTCCGGGTTGCGCCGGGAGCTCTCCACCTACGTGCTGCTCCACCCGGACTTCCGGGAGTCGCTTTCGCCCGTGGCTGTCGGCGACGACGCGCCGGCCATCGCCCGGGACATGGCCGAGGCGGCGGCGCGCTTCGGCGTGGGCCCCTTCGCCGCCGTGGCCGGGGCCTTCGCCCAGGCCGTGGCCGACGCCTTCGCCGAGGCCTCGCCCAACATCGTGGTGGAAAACGGCGGCGACATCTTCCTGCGCTCCAGCCGGGAGCGCACGGTGGCCCTGCTCGCCCGGCCCGTGGACGGGGCGCGCCTGGCCCTGGCCCTGACGCCCGAGCGCCTGCCGGCGGCGGTGTGCGCCTCCTCGGCCACGGTGGGGCATTCCCTGAGCCTTGGCGAGGCGGACATGGTGACGGTCGCGGCCGACCGGGGGGCGGTGGCCGACGCGGCGGCGACGGCCCTTGGCAACATGCTGCGCGCCAAGGCCGACCTCGAGGCCATGCTGGCCGCGGCCCAGGCCATGAAGGGACGCGGCGTGCGCGGCGTCTTCGCCCAGATCGGCGACCTGGTCGGCGTGGCCGGCGAAATGGAACTCGTGGCCATCGAGGAGTGAACGCTTCCCACCAGGCGCGATGTCTGCCATAAGGGGGACGATCCCCACTGTCTTACATGAGGCGCGCGCCATGTCGGATGCGCAAAAGACAAAGGACGAGCTTCTCGAGGAACTGGCCGCGGCGCGCGGCAGGGTCGCGGCCCTCGAAGCGGCGCTGGCCCCGGACGCGCCGCCTTCTCCGTACTGCCCGCCGGCCAACGACACGGCCCAGTTCTACCTCACCATTCTCAACGACGCGCCGGCGCTCATCTGGCGGGCCGGCCGCGACGCCAAATGCGACTGGTTCAACCGCACCTGGCTTTCCTTCACCGGCCGCAGCCTGGAACAGGAGCTCGGCAACGGCTGGGCCGAGGGCGTGCACCGCGACGATTTCGACGCCTGCCTGCATACCTACCTGGAAGCCTTCGAGGCCCGGCGCTTCTTCCAGATGGAATACCGGCTGCGCCACCACAGCGGCGAGTTCCGCTGGATCTGCGACATCGGCTGCCCGTTCACGGAGTCCGACGGCGCGTTCGGCGGCTACATCGGCTACTGCTTCGACGTGACCCAGCGCCGCCGGGACGAGGAGTTTCGCCGCGACGTGGAGCGCATCATCCGCCACGACGTCAAGGCGCCGCTGAGTGCCCTCAAGGCCCTGGCCATCGCGCTTTTCGACGACGTGCGCGACGAGGAGCTGCGCCCGCTGGTGCCGCGCCTGCACCGGGGCATCGCCAGCGTGGTCGACCTGGTCGATTCCACGGAAAAGCTCATGCAGATCGAGCGCGGCGACTACCGACCGCCGGACACGCGCCTGGAGCTCGCCGCCATCGTCCGCAACGTCTGCGACACGCTGGCCTCCCAGGCCGAATCCCTGGGGGTTTCCCTGCGCCTGACCGAAGCGGCGGCGGACGTCTCCTGCCGCGGCGAGGAAGTCCTCGTCGAGACGCTCCTGACCAACCTGGTCAAAAACGCCCTGGAGGCCTCGCCGCCCGGCGAAACGGTCACGGTGGCGCTTTCCCGGGACGAGGCCGGCGCGCGCGTGGCCGTCCACAATCCGGGCGTCATCCCCGAGGCCATCCGCGACCATTTTTTCGAGAAGTACGTCACCCTGGGCAAACCCCGGGGCACGGGCCTTGGGACCTACAGCGCCGAGCGCATCGCCCGGGCCCACGGCGGCTCCGTCGGCTTCGCCACGTCCGAGGCGGACGGGACCACGGTCACGGTGACCTTGCCCGCCTTCGAAGCGGCGGCGGGCTGAAACCGACCGGGTCGGTCCGCGCCCGGCTCCCCGACGGCCACGCCGAACCTTCAGGCGACGCCTCGCCCTCCGTCGGCGACGCCTTGCCGCCGCGAGCCGCCCCTCGCCTGGACGCTATTGCCGGACGCGGCCCTAGGCTTCGGGAGTCTCCCGCCGTGCGGCCGCGTCCTGGCGCGCGAACTGCTCCTTGTAGGCGTCGATGATGGCTCCGACCATGTCGCCGAACCGTTCCCGCAGTTCCTCGCAACGGCTCGTGTTGCGCATTTCCACCCCCTTGCGCTCGCTTCGGATCAGCCCGGCCTCGCGCAGCACCTTGAAGTGCTGGGAAAGCGTCGATTTCGGCAGCGTGCGGTCGTCGATGCGCAGGAAATTGGAACAGGTCCGCGGGCAGTCCGAGCGGACGATCTCCGCGTAGATGCGCACCCGCACCGGGTCGGAGAGGGCGTAGAGGATGCCCTCGACGGTGATGTCCGCGGCGGCGGGATGGTAAAGCGGCTTCACGCGCGTGCTCCTGTTCCCGGCGCTCCGTCCGGCCCAGGTTCTCGGGGTCGGCCGTTTCCGGCTGTTTTCCTCCGGGTAGCCCGAGCTTGACACATTGTCCATTTGTTCATAATTCCCGAACCACAAAACTTAACGCCCGCGCCCGTCCCGGGCCGGCCCGGAGGCAGGCGGGAGCATGGAGGCAACCATGGCCAATGTCGGCATCCTGACGTGCGCAAGCCACGCCCAGGAACTGGGATGCAGCGGATTTTTGTGCTACGACGCGGCCTACGCCAAGACCGGCGAGTTTTCCGGCCACGAAGGCGACATCCGCATCAAGGGCGTGATCAGTTGCGCCGGTTGTCCGGGAAAGTTCGGGGCCGAGCGGATCGTGCGCCGGGTCAACTCCCTGGTGGCCTCCGGGGTGGAGATCCTGCACTTCGGCAACTGCATGATGATGCAGTGCCCCTTCGTGGCCAAGTACGAAAAGGCCATCCGCGAAGCCCATCCGGACTTGCGGATCGTGCACGGCGTCCACCCTTCCCCTTACTCCGAAGAGATGCTCCCCGCGGTCGGCGAGCGCGTGACGCGGCTTTTTACCGAACAGCGCCCCACCACCCCCGAGATCAGCCTCGAATTCCGGCAGCCGGCCGGCGACTGACGCGTTTGGGCCGCGCGGCCCCCTTGCGGCCGCGCCGCGTCCCTCGCGCCCCCTTCCCCGTACAGCCCCAAAAACGAACGCCGGACGCTTGCGCGCCCGGCGTTCGCCTGGCCAATGGCGGCCTCCCCCTAGCTGGTGCAGACTGAGGCTATGCCGTGACGCGCGCCGCGCCCGGACGGTCGTGCGGCCAGGGGCCGGCCACGCCGGGGCGCGCGCGGGAGCAACGCGGGGATACGTCTGGAAATCTCAGGCATGGACGCTCTCGATGGTCCGTTCGAGTTCCCGGCCAAGGGGGGTGCGCAGGGACAGGTGGCGCTCCAGGGAGGTGATGCCCTTGACCACGGTGGAGTGGCGGCGATTGAAGCGGCTGCCGATGTCCACGAGCGAGAGTTCGGTGTGCTGGCGGGCCAGGAGAAAGGCCGTGTTGCGGGCGAGCACGTACTGGCGCTTGCGCGATTTGGAAACGAGCTGCTCGGGCGAGAGGCGGTAGACGTCGCAGACGTAGGACACGATGTCGTCGAGGGTCAGGGGCCGCTCGGCCAGGTCGTAGTGGCGCAGCACGTCCCAGGCCAGGTCCACGGAGATGCGGCAGTTGAGCAGCCGGGCCTTGAGCACCAGGTTTTGCAGGCAGCTTTCGAGCTGGCGCACGTCGGCGTGGAGGCGGTCGGCCAGAAGCGTCGAGACCTCGTCGGGCAAAAGCACCTGGTGGATGGCGGCCTTGCTTTCCAGGATGCGCTTGCGGGTGGCCAGGTCGGGCTTGTCGATGACGGCCAGGAATCCGGAGGAGATGCGCGAAAGCAGCTGCGGGTCGAGGCCCGTCAGGTCGCGGGGGAGAAACGAGCTCGTGAACACCAGCCGGCAGCCCCGGGAATTGAGGGCCTTTAAGGTGTTGAGCAGTTCGTCCTGGATGCGCGGCTTGTCGCGGAAAAAGTGCACGTCTTCGAGCAGCAGCACGTCCACGTTCTCGCGGAAGGCCGCCTTGAACCGCTCCACCTGCTTGGTCTTGAGCGCCATGACCAGCCGGTTGGCGAACTCCTCGGCCGAGAGGTAGGCCACGCGCAGCCGCCGCCCCCGGTCGCCGTCGTCGCGGCACAGGCGACGGCCCATGGACTGGATGAGGTGGGTCTTGCCAAGGCCCGGCGCGGAGCTGATGAAGAGCTGGTCGGCGGACAGCGACATGTCGCAGATGCCCTTGCTGGCCACGTAGGCCAGTTCGTTGGAGGGGCCGACCACGAACTCGTCGTAGCTGAACCGGAAGCGGTCGCCGACGAGTTCCGGGGCCTTGGGCTCCACGGGCAGGGTCAGGGATTTGTGCGCCCGCGCCGGGCGCGGGGCGACGGAGACTTTCGGCGCGGCGGCCACGGCGGATTCGGGCCGGGCCTCGGCCACCACCACCTTGGGGCGCGCGCCCATGACCACGGCCGCGGCCTCGGCCACGGCGTCGGCCAGCCTGTCCCGCACCCAGGACGCCACGAAGGCGTTGGGGGCGGAAAGTTCCAAAACTCCGTCACGGGCCCGGGCCGAAAGCGGCTTGATCCAGAGGTTGTAGAGTCCAGGACTCAAGGTCGATTCGAGGAGCTGCTTGGTTTTGGGCCAGATCGTTTCCATGGGGGGCACATTACGGAGGGCGGGTTCCAGGGCAAAGGGCGGATAGGGGCCGCTTTCGCGGGCCGGGCCTTCCGGTTCTCTACAGCACAACTCACCGGATTCTTGAGCATATTTTTTAGACCTAGCAGGGACGGGGGTTTTGGGGCCTCCGGCGAGGCCGCGCCGTACGGGGGTTTGCGGTCCGGGGCGCGCATTATACACACTTGTGAACGCGTTTTTCACAAGCGCAACTCGCGATATCTCGATTTTTCGCAGCCAGGATTTATTTTTTTCGTCTTCCAACACCCGCTTTTTTGGTTGACCACAAGGAAAACCCGCTTGGCCGTTGCCGATCCGCGCCGGGAGAAGTGAAGTGGTCATGAACACGACACGAACAACATGGCAATTTCATTTGTAAAAAAAGATTATCCCGTATCCGGGCCGTGTTGGATACGGAAAACGTAAAAAGCCCGCCACACGGGTGACGAGCCTCGAAACGGACACGGGAAGGTCGAAAATCGGGATTTAGACCGAACTACGCGGCATTTCCGCCAGGCGCGGGAAGCGGCCGCAGCTGAACCGCTCGTCTTCCGGACAATAGCCGAGCCGCTCGCAGCGGGCTCCGGCCCCGGAAAAGATGACCGGAAGCGCCTCCCGGCAAAGCCCGAGCATGGCCATGGCCATGGCCCGGATCTCCCACTGGGCGCGCCGGCAGCAGCGCAGCTCGAAGAAATGCAAAAGCGACCGGCAGTTCATGGTCACGACGACCTTGGTCTCGCAGGCGCCCGGCAAAACGAACCGGGCGTCCTCGTTGGCCTTGGCCCCCCGGCCGTGGCGGGCGAGGATCCCCTGGAGGTCGGCGTAGGCCGCGCCGGCCTGCGCCATGGCCGCCTCGAAGCGCTCCCGGGCCTCGGGGATGGCGGCGATGGCCGGCGGCAGCACGTAGTCGAAGCCGGCGGCGTCCACGTAGCGCTGGGACTGCTGGCTGTAGCTCGCGATGCGGTGGCGCACCAGCTGGTGGGAGAGCGCCCGGGACACGCCGGCCACGGCGAAGGTGAAGGACACGTGCTCCACGGGCGACTCGTGGCCCGAGGCCAGGATGCGCGCCACGAAGTCGGCCTGCTTTTCCGCGGGGATCTCGCCCGAGAGCAGGCGCGGCCACATGTCCGCCACATACCCGGGATGGTAGCACTGCCGGAAGGCGGCGTAGATGAGCGACAGGGCGTCCGGGGTATGGGCCAGCAGGTTCACGGCAAGGGTCGCGGCGGGCATGTCAGTCGAGCGTTCCTTTCTTGATGTGGGCGTACGCCTTGGCCGTGGCCACCCGGCCGCGCGGCGTGCGTTTGATCAGGCCGCACTGGATGAGGTAGGGCTCGTAGATCTCCTCGATGGTGCGGACCTCTTCGCTTAAGGCCACGGCCAGGGTCTTCACCCCCACCGGGCCGCCCTCGTAGTGGCCGATGATGGTCTGGAGAATCTTGCGGTCCATCTGGTCCAGGCCGTGGGGGTCCACGTCCAGGCGGGCGAGCGCCTCCCGGGCCAGGTCCTCGTCCAGGGTGGCCGCGCCGGCGACCACGGCGAAGTCGCGCAGCCGGCGCAAGAGCCTACCCGCGATGCGCGGCGTGCCCCGCGAGCGCTGCCCGACCACCAGCGCCCCGGCCGGGGTGATGCCGATGCCGAGGATGCCGGCGGCGCGCGTCACGATGCGGGCCAACTCCTCGGGCGCGTAGAATTCCAGGCGAAAGATCACGCCGAAGCGGTCGCGAAGGGGCGAGGTGAGAAGCCCCAGGCGCGTGGTGGCCCCAACCAGAGTGAAGGGCTCCAGGTCGATGCGCACCGTGCGCGCCCCGGGCCCCTGGCCGATGATGAGGTCGAGCTTGAAGTCCTCCATGGCCGGATAGAGGATCTCCTCCACCGCCGGGGGCATGCGGTGGATCTCGTCTATAAATAAGATGTCGCCGCGCCGCAGGTTGGTGACGATGGCGGCCAGGTCGCCGCAGCGCTCGAGCACCGGGCCGGTGGTCGTCACCAGGTTGACGCCGAGTTCCGAGGCCATGATCTGGGCCAGGGTGGTCTTGCCCAGGCCCGGCGGACCGTAGAGCAGGCTGTGATCGAGCGCCCTGCCCTGCTCCATGGCGGCGTGGAGAAAGACCTTGAGGTTGGCCCGCAGGTCGTCCTGGCCGATGAAGTCGGCCAGCCGCGACGGCCGGATGCTGTCGTCGGGATTGGCGGCCAGGGGGCCGGAAGGCGGGCAGGCGTCGTTCATGACTTCTCGGAGGCAAGGCGTTTGAGGGCCTGGCGCAGGGCGGCGGCCACGTCGAGATCGGGCTCGGCTTCGAGCGCGGATGCGGCCACGCGCCTGGCGTCGGCATCGGCATAGCCCAGATTGGTCAGGCCCGCCACCACGTCGGCCAGCACCCCGCCCCCGGGCCCGGCCGGCGCGGCCAGGGGCGCGACGGCGGCGGAGCGGCCCTCGAGCTTGTAGGTCAGCTCGATGAAGATGCGCTGGGCGCTTTTCTTGCCGATGCCGGGCACGCGCGTGAGCGCCTCCATGTCGCCCGTGGCCACCAGCCGGGCAAGGTCGTCGGTGGAAAAGCACGACAGGATGGCCAGGGCCGTGCGCGGCCCGAGCTTGGTGATGCCGAGCAGCAGGCGGAAGGTCTCGCGGTCGTCCAGGCTGGCGAAGCCGAAAAGCTCCAGGGCGTCCTCGCGCACCACGGTGTGGACGTACAGGGCGCAGGTCCCGCCGGCGGCCGGCAGCCCGGCGGCCACGGGGTCGGGCAGCTCCAGCTCGTAGCCCACCCCGCCCGGGGTGAGGACGATGGCGAAGCGTTCGCGCCGGGCCAGCAGCCGGCCTTCGATATAGCCGATCATCGCGCCCCGCACAGGCGGGTCAGCCGCCTCTGGTTCAGGTGACACACGGCCGCGGCCAAGGCGTCGGTCGCGTCCACGGCGAAAGTTTCCCGGCATGCCAGCACCCTGGCCACCATGAAGGCCACTTGGGATTTCTCGGCCCGGCCCGTGCCGACCAGGCTCTTTTTAATGAGGGTCGGCTCATAGGAAAAAACCGGCAGCCCGGCCACGGCGCAGGCGGCCAGGGCCGCGCCCCGGGCCTGACCGAGCTTGAGG
This sequence comes from Pseudomonadota bacterium, assembly GCA_023390395.1. Classification (GTDB taxonomy): domain Bacteria; phylum Desulfobacterota; class Desulfovibrionia; order Desulfovibrionales; family Desulfovibrionaceae; genus Solidesulfovibrio. The sequence continues at coordinate 34,573 of JAEWCY010000032.1, forward strand.
GCCGTGGCCGCGTTCTTGGACACGAACACGTTCTCCACCGCCACCTCGACCGGGGCGTGCGCGGCGAGCAGTTCGGCCACGGCGGCGTAGATCACGCCCAGGCGGCGGGGGAAATCCGCCTCGCTTCCGGTGCGCACCACGCCGGCGGCGACAAGCGTCAGCACCCCGGAACGCTCCCGCACGAAGCCGTAGCCCGTGGCCCGCGACCCCGGGTCCAGCCCGAGCACGATCTGTCCCGCCTCAGCCTGCATGCCCGTCCCTCGCTCCCTCGCCCTGTCATCCAAAGAAAGAAGGTCCCTCCCCCTCCCCCCAGGCGAGGGGGTCCGGGGGGCATCATGCCCCCCGGCGGAGAGGTCCAGGAGAGGCGGCGCCTCTCCTGGTCTTCCTCTTCCTCTTCCTCACTATCCTAACAATTCGTCGGGAAGGTCGCCGTTGGTGTGGACCTTCTGGACGTCGTCGTTGTCTTCGAGCATGTCGATGAGCCGCAGGAGCTTCTGGCCGTTTTCCGCGTCGAGGGACACGGTGTTGGCCGGCATCATGGCCACCTCGGCGTCGTCGGACACCATGCCGGCGGCCTCGAAGGCGGCGCTTAAGGCATCGTAGTCCTCGGGGGCGCAGTGCACCTCCCAGACGTCCTCCTCGTCGACGATCTCCTCGGCCCCGTGCTCCAGGCCGATCTCCATGAGCTGGTCCTCGGTGAAGGAGGCCTTGGGGAAGGAGAACACGCCCTTTTTGGAGAACATCCAGCCCACGCAGCCGGCCGCGCCCATGGCCCCGCCGCCCTTGGCCAGGATGTGGCGCACCTCGGCCACGGTGCGGTTGCGGTTGTCCGTGGCCGCCTCGACGAGGATGGCCACGCCGCCGGGGCCATAGCCCTCGTAGAGCACCTCGTCGAAGTTCTCGCCGGCCAGTTCCCCGGTGCCCTTCTTGATGGCCTGCTCGATCTTGTCCTTGGGCAGGTTCACGGCCTTGGCCGCGGCGATGGCGGACTTGAGCCGCGTGTTGAGGGCCGTGTCCGCGCCGCCGGCCCTGGCGGCGAGCATGAGCTCCTTGGTGACCTTGGTGAAAAACTTGCTCTTCTTGGCGTCCTGCACCGACTTGCGGGCCTGGATGTTGTGCCATTTGCTGTGTCCGGCCATCACTCCTCCTCGACATATGGGGAACCGGGCGGGCCCGGCCGCTTGTCTTCGGGTTTCGTCCCTACGTAGTCCCTGGCGCGGCGTTGGGCAATTTCCTTGGCCGCCGCCCGGAAGCAATACGTTGCAATCACTGTCTTTGACGAAAAACAAAAACGTCTTTCGCGGGCGCGGCGCTACCGGGCCGCGCCGTCCGGGCTCGGCAGGGGCGGCGGATCGGGCTCGGGCAGTTCGGCCGACCGGGGGCGAAAGCCCGTGGCCACGTAGAAGATCTCCTTGCTCTCGGCCCGGGAGCTTTTGGGCTTGGCCACGCGGACCTTGTCGAAATGCCCGCGCAGGCCCTGGAGGTAGGCCGGGGCGTCGGGGCCCTGGAAAATCTTGACCACGAACGCGCCGCCGGGCTTGAGGCGCTCTCGCGCCACGGACAGCGCCGCCTCGCACAGTTCGAGCGATCTGGCCTGGTCCGTGAACTTCACCCCGGTGGTCTTGGGGGCCATATCCGAAAGCACCACGTCGAAGGGGCCAAGGCGCGAGAAGGCCTCGCCGATCTCTGGCCCGGGATCGAGCATGTCGCCGGTCAGGTAGGCGACGTGGCCGGGAAAGGCCGTGCCGGCGGGGTTGAGGTCGATGGCGAGCACCCGGCCGGCCGGCCCCACGCGCTTGGCGGCGTAGAGCGTCCACGAGCCCGGGCAGGCCCCGAGGTCGAGCACGGCCGCGCCCGGAAAAAGCAGCCGGGAGGCCTTTTCGATCTCCTCGAGCTTGTAGACCGACCGGGCCGGATAGTTGTCCTGCTTGGCCTTCTTGAAATAATGGTCGCGGTACGTTTTCATGGCGGCTGCCCGGGATACCGTTATCCGAAACAGGTTTCAAGGGAAAGACGCCCGCCTCCCCCGGCCCTTGCCGAAACGCGGCCGGGCCTTATCTTGGAGCCTACGCCACCTCAAGGAGAAACCTCGCTTATGGCCGCCGTCACCCGGGACATTGTGCTTCGCGCCCTGGACTGGGCCTGGGAACGGGCCGCGCGGGGCCTGCCCGGCCAGGAGTCGGCCGAGGCCCTGGCCGGCCGGCACATGAACCCGTCCGTGCCGCTTCGAAAACGGCTTGCGGCGCTCATCAAGCGCCACAAGCGGCAAGCCGCGGCCACGGGATTTCTTTCCGGCGTCGGCGGGTTGGCCCTCCTTCCCGTGTCCGTGCCGGCGAGCCTGGCCGGGACGCTTTTCGTGCAGGTGCGGCTGGTGCAGGCCATGGCCCTCGTGTGCGGCCACGACCTGGCCGACGCCCGGGTGCGGACCCTGTGCGGGCTGTGCCTGTGCGGCTCCAAGGCCACGGAGGCGGCGGCCGCGGCCGGCGCGCACATCGGAGGCAAGTTGACGGGGCGGCTGCTGGCCCGCCTGGGCGAGGAGACCATCCGGCGCGTCAACGAACAGGTGGGGTTCCGGCTGCTGGCCCGGTTCGGGGAAACGGGGCTGCTCGGCGCGTCGCGCCTGGCTCCGGTGATCGGCGGGCTCGCCGGCGCTGCGGCGGGCGTCGCGGCCACGGCCGGCATCGGCAAGGCCGCCCTGGCGCTTCTGGCCGGGGACGAGGAATCCCGCCCGACCTCCTGAAAATCAGCCTTTCTGCGGCAACCGCCAGGACGGATCGTAGCGCCCCTGCCTGGGCCGGCGCGAGGTGCCGCCGTGCAGGCCCCGGCGGATCATGTAGAGCAGCCGGCGGGTGAACTTGGCCGCCCAGGCGTCGCAGGCCTTGTCCTCGCGGATGCGCTCCACCATGGTGGCGGCGGCCGGGGGCAGGCCCTCCTTGCGGGCGATGCGCCGGCGCAGGGCGTAGTGGCCGAGTTCATCGGCCAGGGCCATGGTCTTGCGGAAGTCGCGCACCGAGCGGTTGATGAAAATATTGTAGCGGCCGTCGCGAAACAGCAAAAAACCCCAGCTATCGATGTCGTCGACCTCGAGAACCTTGAGGTCGCCGCGCTTCGCGGCAAGCTCGAAAAGCCTGGCCAGCAATCCCGCCATACGCGCTCCTTCGCCGGCCCGTCACGGCGCGACAGGGGTAACATAACCCCTGCCCCGCAGGCGTCAAGGCCGGGGCGGCGGTTGCGCGGCGCGGGCGCGAATGGTAGGATGGCGACCGATCGAGACGCGATCTAGCCTGATGCATCCAGGGCCGACGTCATGGCGCTGCTCGAACACAAACGCTGTCCCCACTGCGGCAAGATCACCTGGCAGGAGTACGTTCCCCAGGCTCCGCCGGCCGTTTCCTATTGGCGCTGCCGCGATTGCGGCGACCGCCGCGACGCCAAGCGCGTGAGCGTGGGCAACGGGGCCGATCTCAACCGCGGGCGCGTCCAGACCGAGTCGGTGTGCGCCGACGTCCTCATCGTGGACATCAGCCGGCGCGGGGCTCGGGTGCGCTGCGACGACGACCTGCCCGTGCGCGTGACCATCGGCCAGCGGGTGCTCTTCAACCCCCAGCTCCAGCCCTTCGGCGAGCTGGCCCACTACCAGGCCGCCATCGTGCGCTGGGTCAATTCCAACGAATTCGGCATCTGCTTCGAGAAGCCCCTGTCGCTTTCCGTGGGGGACATCACCCGCATCGTCAAGAACTAACAGATGTTCCGTTGTTGCGCCCGGCCTGCCGAGCGGCTATCATCGGGCAAAGTCGCGGTCCGATCGGCGGACGCGGCGCAAGCCAAGGCACGGCCCGGCCCATGCAGGACTACGAAAAGATACGCCACGCGGTGAAAACCGGGGACAAGATCATGGAACTGGCGGCTTCGCTGGGCCTGGACCCCGGGCGCAGCACCATCAAGGACCTGGCCGACAAGCTGCTGGAAAACGCCCTGGCCGAGGAAGCCCCCGCCGCCGTGACCGGCCGCTGAGGCCGCCGGGCCGCCCGCGCGGGAGGCGTGTTTTCCCGTCGCCCCGGGGCCATTGCGGAGGCGTTCCCGATCGCAAGAGCGGCCACGCGCCTTCCGCGAAACGAGCCCCCGCCACGGGGCGTCCTTTCCGTTTCCCCTCACGCTTCCTCCATGCCGCGCGAACGGTTTCGCGCCGGGCGGCGCGGCCTCGCAAAACCCGCCGGACCGGGACGCGCGCCCGCGCCCAGGCGGGCCGACAACCCCGGCCCGGATCGTGCGCCGGATTCCAGCCGCAAAAAAAGGCCCGTCGCCGGGGCGACGGGCCTTGGGCGTCCGCTGAGCCGACGGCCGAAAGCTCAATTCTCCAGGTCGATGATGACCGGGCCGAGCACCGTGGGCAGAGGGCGGGAGAGGAACTCCTCGCGCTTGATCTCCTTGCCGTCGTAGAGCATGCTTTCGATATGGATGACCTTTTGCATCCAGACGTTGTTCTCGATGGTCTTGGGAATCTCCGTCTCGATAATGCGGGCGGTGATCTTGTCGATGTCGATCTCTTCCACGTCGCTGAAGGAATACGTGTGGATGTACTCCTCGTTGTAGCCGAAGCAGTAGAGCAGGCTGTTCTTGACGAACGGCTGGAAAATCTTCTTGGCCGGGTGGTTCTTGACCTCGCAATTGATCTTGTTTAGGCTGACCCGGAGCTTTTCTTTTTCATTGACGATGATGTAGACGACCGGACGGTTGCTTTCCAGGAGATCCTCACCGGAGGAATGGATGTTGTTGTCCGCCCCGTGAAAAATGTAGTCGATGTAGCGTTCCCGGTTGGCTTCCCTGGCCTCGCGCACCATCTCCTTCTCGATGTAGGAATAGAAAACGCGCTGACCGAAACCCCTGATCTCAATGTTGAACTTCATCCTCCGCCTCCTGCGCAGATTCCCTGGTGCTCCGGTCGTGTCCGGGAAACGGCCCCAGCCTTTCCGGCCCGCTTATCCCGTTTCCACTACGCGGCTTTTTTCTTGCGGTCAATTTATCGTCGTCGCCTGCCTCGCCCTGCTGGCCGTCGGCGATATCGCCCGGGCCGCCCCGGCCGCCGACCCCGAGGCGGTCCTGGCCGGGCTCTCCGGCCTGCCCTACCGCGACGACGGCGTGGACGACCCGGCCGGCCGCCACACCCTGTTCGCCGATCCCGGGGCCACGTTTCCCACGCCGGCCTACAATTGCAGCGGCTTCGTGACCACCGCCTCCCGGGCCCTGCTCGGCCGGCCCCTGCCGCTTGACGCCGCCAAGCGCGACCGCAAGGGCGACTCCGGGCCGGGCAGCCCCAAGGGCGAGGACTGGGATTTCGGCTACGATCTCATCTGCAACATCACCGAGGGCCTGCCCCGGCGCGTGCTGGCCCCGGGCGCGCCCCCGGCCGATCCGGCGCTCCTCGACGCGGCGAAAACACGCGGCTTTCCCCTGCACGACGCCGCCGCCTGGAAGCAGGCCCTCGCCGGCCTGCGGCCCGGCGAGATGGCTTTCGCGGCGCTCAGCAAGGACATCAAGGGACGGCTCTACTACTACCACGTGGCGCTCGTCGTGCGCGACCCGGCCGGACGGGTCTTTCTCCACCACGCCACGCCCGGAACCGGCGTGCACCGCCTGGAAATCTCCTCGCCCGCCGGCATGGCGGCGCTTCAAAAGGAATTCGCCGAGAAGCGCTTCGGCGACAAATGGGTGCTGCTCGTGGCCGTGCCCCTGCCCGGCGCCCCGAAGTAGGGACTACGGTTTCGTGGCCACGACCGTCAGAAAGGTCAGGCAGGCAAAAAAATCCCCTGCCGCGTCGCGGCGGCGCTGCTCGTCCTTGAGCGCCTCCCCGGACGCCGCGTCCAGACGGCCCCGGGCCACGGCCCGGTCCACGACGGCGAAGAGGTTGTAGACGGCCTCGGCCTCGGCTAAGCGGCGCGAGACCAGGCTTCGCGGACGGATGGCCGCGACGCGAAGCCCGGCCGCGACGGCCAGGCGCGCCAGGCTCCGCCCGACCCAGCCCGAACGGAAGCTGTCGCACCAGACCTCGACCACGGCGCGCGCGGCCTCCTTGAGCTCCGAATCGAACACGAAAAGGCCCCAGTCCGGCTCCAGGGCCAGGACCCGGCCGCCCGGCCGCGTCACCCGGGCCATCTCGGCCAGGGCCGCCGCCGGATCGGCCACGTGCTGCAGGGTGCGCTCCACCCGGCAGGCGTCGAACACGCCCGGGGCGAAGGGCAGCCGCAGGGCGTCGCCGGCCACGGCCAGGCGCGTCGCGCCGTGGCCCGCCGGCTCCAGGCGGGACAACATGCCCCGGCTCGCGTCCAGGGCGGCCACGAAGCCGCCGGGCGCGACCCGGCCGGCCATGGCCGCCGCTTCCACGCCCAGGCCGCAGCCGATCTCCAGGATGCGCTCCCCCGGGGCAGGCTCCAGAAGGGACAGGGTCTCGGCCTTGATGGCGGCCATTTCCGGCAGGCGGCCGAGCAGCCGCAGGCAGGCCACGAAAGGCTCCTGGTCTTCTCCGCGGTCCAGGGCGGCGAATCCCGTGGCCAGGCAGGCGTCCATGACGGTTCCCGGGCTCGCCTAGCGCAAGGGGAACAGGCGCACGCCGTCGGCGGCGTCCTCCATGCGGTAGCCGAAGGCCTCGATCTCGGCGCGAAGCGCGTCGGCCCGGGGGAAATCCTTGGCCCGCCGGGCGGCGTCGCGCGCCTCCACCAGCTTCGAGGCCTCGGCCGGCCAGTCGGCCCGGGCCACGGGCAGGGCGGCCGCGTCGAGCAGCCCGAGCACCGCGTCCGCCTCGGCCAGGGCCCGGGCGCAACGCGCGGCGTCCGGCCCGGCCAGCCCGCCCGAGGAGACGAGCCCATTGGCGAAGCGGCAGAAGGCGAAAAGCTTGGGCCAGAACTGGAACAGCGACAAGTCGTCGTCCACGGCCAGGCGCAGGGCCTCGATCAGGCTCGCCGCCTCGGCCTCGACCCGGGACGAGACCGCGCCCCGGCCCGGTCCGACCAGGCCCAGGGTGGCGGCCAGTTCCTGGACGCGGTTGCGGTTTTTCTCCCACATCCTCAGCGCCTCGGGCGCGGCGGAAAGCGGCTTCTTGTAGCCCACCGAAAGCAGCCAGGCCCGCACGGCCAGGGGATGCACGCCAAGGGCCAGGCAGGCCTCGAGGTCGGCCGGGGCGGCCCGCTCCCCTTCCCGGCCGGACACCCGGCCGCCCATGAGCCAGGCCGCCGGGGCCAGGCCCGCGCCCACGGCCCAGATGGCCCGCAGGTTCTCCAGGTGCGGGAAAGCCTTGTCCTCGTCGGTCAGGGCCACGGTCACGGCCGGCAGGGCCTTGGCCGCCGCGGCCGCCATCTGGAGGAACCAGCTCGGCCGCACGTTGCCCCAGGGCGTGGACAGCGCGTCCCCGGCCTTGAGGTCCTTGAGGCTCACTCTTTTGAGCAGCGTGAAGTCGTGGGGATTGTCCTTGGCGTAGGCGAGCAGGTCCACGGTCTTGCCCAGGGCCAGCTTGCCGAGGTCGCGGCCGAGCAGCCGGCCGTAGGCCTTGTCCCGGGCCACGTCGAAATAGACGCTGCGCAGCTTCTCGTAGGCCAGCCCCTTGCCCATGAGCTTTCGCGTCATGGCCAGGGCCTCGTCCAGGGCCTCGCCGGCCAGGGGGAAAAGGGCCTCGCCAACGCCCAGCGAGGCGGCCAGGCCGGCCACGCGCTCGCGCCTTTTCGCGGCGAACTCCCGGCAGGGCAGGCCCTCGGCCCGGGCCGCCTCCAGGCTCGAATCGTCGAGGTCGGCCAGGCCCACGGCCAGCGTCGGGCGCGCGCCGTCGCGGCGAAGGGCCCGCGCCAGCACGTCCAGGGTCACGATGCGCCGCCAGGCGTCCAGGTCGCCCGGCGCGGCCAGGGGCGGGCCGAAGGTGAAAAGCCCGGGAGCGGCCCCGGCCGGGTCGAGGTAGACCGGCTCGGCCGCGCCCACGCCGCAAAGCGCCGGGCCCTTCTTCTCGGGCACGGCGAACAGGGTCGTGGACAGGTAGCGCTCGCCGCCGTCGGGCAGGATGACCACGATGAGCCCCTGATCGAGGGTGGCGGCGAGTTCGGCCGCCGCGGCCATGGCCGCGCCGCCGCTCATGCCCACGAAAAGCCCCTCCTCCCGGGCCAGCCGCCGGGCCATGGCGAAGGCGTCCTCGTCCTCCACCGTGGCGATGACGTCCAGGGCCTTCTTGTCGAAGATGCCCGGCGGATAGGACTCCTGCATGTTCTTGAGCCCCTGGATCTTGTGGCCGGGCCTGGGCTCCACCGCCACGACTTTGACGGCCGCGTTCAACTCTTTGAGTCTTTTGACCAGGCCCATGGCCGTGCCCGAGGTGCCAAGGGCCGCGACCACGTGGCTGACGGCCCCGTCCGTGGCGGCGAAGATCTCCTCGGCCGTGCCGGCGTAGTGGGCTTCTATGCTCGCGGGATTGTTGAACTGGTCCATGAGCACGTAGGTCTTGGGCTCCTCCCGGGCCAGGCGGTAGGCCTCCTCGATGGCCCCGTCGGTGCCCAGGTTTCCCGGGGTGAGCACGATCTCGGCCCCGTAGGCCCGCATGATGCGCTTGCGCTCCTCGGAGGCCGAGGCCGGCATGAGGAGCTTCAGGCGGTAGCCCCTGACCGCGCAGACCATGGCCAGGCCGATGCCGGTGTTGCCGGAGGTGGCCTCGATGACCACCCGGCCGGGCACGAGCTCGCCCGAACGCTCAGCCGCCTCGATCATGGCCAGGGCCACCCGGTCCTTGATGGAGCCGCCGGGATTGCGCATTTCCACCTTGGCGGCGATGGTCACGGCCGGATTGGGGTTCAGGCGCGAAAGACGCACCAGCGGCGTGGCGCCGACCAGGGAAAGGACGTTGTCGTGGATCATGGAACCCTCACGGATGGTTGCCGAAGCGGCCCGGTCGGTTCGTGGTAGGCAAAAAACGGCGGGCGGGCAAGCCTGGCAGGATTATTGCTTCGCGGCGGGCAGCACACCCAAGGACGGCAGCATGGCGATCACTTCGTTTCTCGTGGACAACCTCGCGGCCCTGGCCGAGGCCGGCGCGCCGGTGGCGGCCTGGCTGGCCCGGCACAATCCCGACCCGGAAGACATCTTCGGGCGCATCTGCAAGAACCGCCACGGCACCCTGGACTGGCGCATGGACGGCGGCCAGGGCATCTTCGAGGCCCTGCCCCCGGCCGTGCACTACCGGGACTGGCGGCCCACGGAAAACCTCGTCGGCGGGGCCACGGTCATCGTCGGCACGGGGCTCGGCTACGGCCTCAACCACGTGCTCACGGGCGTGCCGCCCTCCCACCGCGTCCTCGTGGTGGAGCCGCGCCCGGAAATGCTCATGGCCTGCCTGAGCCAGACCGACTACCGGCCCTTCCTGGCCCGGGGGCAACTGGTCTTCCTGCCGCCCGACAAGGCGCTCCTGGAAAAGACCCTGCACAGCCTGGACGTGAGCTTCCTTTTCGCGCGCATCAACGTGCGAAACGACATGCCGAGCACCCAGCTCGGGCCGGAGTACGCCCGTCTGGCGGCGCTGGTGCGGGCCATCCTGGAAAACATGGCCGTGGAACTCAACACGCTGCGCCTGCGCCAGGAAGTGATGGTGGGCAACGAGCTGCGCAACTTTTCCCGGGCCATGAACGACGGGAGCCTTTCGCGCATGGCCGGCAAGGCCCAGGGCCTTACGGCCGTGATCTTCGGCGCAGGGCCGTCCCTGCCCCTCCTGGCCCCGGCCGTGGCCCGCCACCGGGACAAGGCCCTTTTCGCCTCGGCGCTCCAGACCCTGCCGGTCCTGGAGCGACTAGGGATCAAGCCCCACCTGTGCCTGGCCATCGACTTCAACACCGACATGACCAAGTGCCTGGAAAACCTGGTCGATCCAGCCTTCGCCGCCGACGTTCCCCTGATCTATTCCACCAAGATGCAACCCGAGGTCCTGGACCGCTACCCCGGGCCGAAAATTCCGCTGTGGACCGAGGGCGGCATGGGCACCTACGTGCTCAAGGACCTGGAGCTGGTCCTGGACGCCGGGGGCAACGTGGGCGTGACCCTGGAGCGCTTCCTGGCCTGGGCCGGGGCCCGGCGCTTCGTGCTGGTGGGCCAGGACCTCTCCTGGCGCGAGGCCTCCACCCACGCTCCCGGCCACCACAGCGCCGCGCCCCACGGAGCGGGCACGCCAGCCGGGGACGCCAAGCTCCAAAACCTCGCCGGCGAGGACATCTTCACCCACCTGGGCTTTCTGGCGGCCAAGCGGGACATGGAAAAGGACATCGCCGCCTCGGGAGCGCAATTCTACAACCTCTACGGCGGCGGGATCGTCATCGAGGGCGCGGTGGTCATCGGCCCCGGGGACCTGGACGATCCGGCCTTCTTCGAAGGCCAGGGCGCGGCCAGGGACTTCTTCCTCGACGCCCTCGCCCGGGCGGCCACGCCGCGCGTGCGGCCGGTCTTCTCGCAAAAGGCCGGCGAGTGGGCGTCGTCGCTCAAAAACGCCGCCAGGCGGCTGGAAAAGCTCATGCGCAAGGCGGACAAGCACCAAGCCGAGATCAGGGAACTCCTCGGCCAGATCCAGTTCTTCCTGCGCCACGACCCGCTGTACCTGCCCTATCTCTACAACGAGATCATGGAGCTGGCCGGCATGATCCAGACCCGGACGCGCTTTGGCGTCAACGAACTGACGCAGTTCCAGGCCATCCGCAAGCGCGTGCAGGACAAGACGCGGGAGATCGACGCCCTGCTCGGCCCGACCGGCTCCTGGGCGGCGTAAGCCCGGGAGGGGAGGGGCGGAGGGGAGAAGCCTCCGGCGTCCAGAGGGCTATCGCCCTCTGGACGCCCTTTCGGCTCGAGCTTGCCTCAACTCCGCCGGGCGCGCACGATGTCGGACAGCTCCCGGGCGGCGGCGCAGGGATCGGCCGCCGAACAGATCGCCGAGACCACGGCCAGGCCGGCCACGCCGGTCTCCAGCACCGAGGCCGCGTTTTGGGCCGTGATCGCGCCGATGGCCACCACCGGGACCTCGGCCAGGGCCGTCATGCGCCGCAGCCCCTCGATGCCCTGGGGCGCGCCGGCGTCCTTCTTGGTCGCCGTGGCGAAGACCGGCCCCGCGCCGAGATAGTCCACCGGCAGCCCGGCCGCCGCCCGCGTCTCCTCCTCGCCCGTGACCGAAAGTCCGACGATGGCCCCCGGGCCGAGAAGCGCCCGCACGTCGGCCGGCTGCATGTCGTCCTGGCCCACGTGGACCCCGTCCGCGCCGACGGCCAAGGCCACGTCCAGGCGGTCGTTTACAAGCAGCGGCACGCCGCGCGGCCGAACGACGGCGAGGACGGCCCGGGCCAGCTCCACGAACTCCCGCGTGCCGACGGTCTTTTCCCGCAGCTGCACCATGCCGACCCCGCCGGCCACGGCCGCCGCCACCACCTCGACCAGCTCGCGCCCTCCCAGGGCCGGCCGGTCCGTGACCAGATAGACGCCGTAATCGAAGGCGGGCTTGGTCATGACGCCTCCCGCACGCCGGCGGCGATGCCGGCCGCGTCCAGGGCGTAGACCACGTCCAGGAAACGGGTGAAAAAGCTGCCCGGCCCGGCCGCGCCGGCCCCGGCCAGATACCCGGCCGCGCTCATGACGGCCATGGCCCCCACCGTGGCCCCGAGGCGGTCCGGCACCACGGCGGCGAAGGCGGCGACGAAGGCCGTGGCCGTGCAGCCAAGGCCCGTCACCTTCGGCATCATGGCGTGCCCGCCGGCAAGGAGCACGCGCCGCTTCCCGTCGGTGATCACGTCCACCGCGCCGCTGGCGCACACCACGCACTTGCACCGCGCGGCCAAGGCGGCGGCGGCATCAGCGGCGGCCAGGCTGTCGTGCCGGCTGTCCGCGCCCTTGGCCTTGGCGTCCATCCCGGCCAGGGCCAATATCTCCGAGGCGTTGCCCCGGATGGCGGCCAGGGGGCCGGTTTCGAGCACGGCCTTGGCCACTTCCCGGCGGCGCGCGGTGACGCCGGCGGCCACCGGGTCGAAGACCACGGGCACGCCGGCGGCCTGGGCGGCCCGGGCGGCGGCGAGCAGGGCCTTGATGTTCTCCTCGCCGGGGGTGCCCATGTTGAGGACCACCGCGCCGGCCATGGCCGCCAGCTCGGCGGCGTCGTCCGGATGGTGGGTCATGGCCGGCGAGGCCCCGAGCGCCAGCAGGGCGTTGGCCGTGGTGTTGGTGACGACGTTGTTGGTGACGTTGACGACGAGGGGCGCGGTCTGGCGCAGGCGCGCAAGGGAGTCGAAGGTCGCGGCGGCAAGTTCCATGCGGTGTTCCGAGGTTGGGGTTCTGGCGAAAGCGCCGGTGACCGGACCGTAGCCTCGGCCCCGGGCGAAGGCAACGCGCCGTCGCCCCCTTCCTTCCCGGCCGGGCTTCCCGTATGGAAGGGCATGGCGCGAAACGACGTCGTCATCCCGGGGATTGGCATTCTTGCCTGGTCGGTCCTGCTTTGCCTCCTGTTCTTCGTGCAGGACAACGCCCACCGTCGCCATAACCGGGCCATGATGCTGGAGGCCGCCAAGGCCTGCTTCGCCCAGATCGTGGACGCCCGGGCCTGGAACGCCCGCCACGGCGGGGTCTACGTCCCGGTGGGCAAGGACGCCGCGCCCAATCCCGACCTGCCCGAAGAGGAGCGCACCGTGGAGACGACCACGGGGCGGCGCCTGGCCAAGGTCAACCCCGCCACCATGACCCGGCAGATCTCCGAGATCGCGCAGAGGGAGGGCCGGCCGCGCCTGCACATCACGAGCCTCGATCCACTGCGGCCGCAAAACGCCCCCACGGACTGGGAAAAGCGCGCCTTGGAGCGCTTCGAGGCCGGGGTGGCCGAGGTCTCGGAACTCGACGAGGCGGCCCGGCCGCCGGAATTTCGCTACATGGCCCCGCTTGGCGTCACCGAAACCTGCCTGCCCTGCCACGCCGGCCAGGGGTACAAGGTCGGCGACGTGCGCGGCGGCATCAGCGTCGCCCTGCCGGCCGGGGAATACCTGGAGGCCCAGGCCGCCGGCCTCGGCGAGGCGGCCGGGCTTTTCCTCCTGATCTGGGGCGTGGGAACCGTCGCCATCGGCTACGGCGCGGCCGCCGTCCTGCGCGGCAAGAGGCGGGCCGAGGCGGCGAGCAAGGCCAAGAGCACCTTCCTTTCCATCCTCAGCCACGAACTGCGCACGCCGCTCAACGGCGTCCTCGGCATGATCGACCTGACCCTGTGCACGGACCTGGACGCGGAGCAGCGCGCCTTCCTGACCGACGCCCGGCAGGCGGGGCTGGTCATGAACGAGCAGGTCCGGGAGCTCCTGGAGCTCTCCGGCCTGGAAAACGGCCTGGGCGGCCTGGAGGTCGCCCTGTTCGATCCGGCCCGCTTCCTGGGCGACGTCCTGGCGCGCCGGGGCGAGGAGGCCCGGGCCAAGGGGCTGGAGGTGGTTCTCCGCCTCGAAGGCGAGCTGCCCGGGGCCCTGCTCGGCGACGGGGCGCGCTTCGCCCGGATCGTGGACATCCTCCTGGACAACGCCGTCAAGTTCACGAGAGCGGGCGAGGTCCGCCTGACGCTTTCCTGCTCGCTGACCGGGCGCGGCCGCCGCCGGCTCACGGCCGCGGTGGCCGACACCGGCCCGGGCCTGGCCGTGGACAGGCTGCCGACCCTCTTCGAGCCCTTTTCCCAGGAGGAAAACGTGCTCACCCGCAGCAAGGACGGCCTCGGCGTGGGGCTCACCATCGCCGGCAAGCACGTGGAGCTGCTCCACGGCAGCCTGACCGTGGCCAGCGAACCGGGCCAGGGCGCGACCTTCACCCTGACCGCGCCCTTTCGCACGCCCGGCGCGGCCTTCCCCGACAAATAAAAACAGGGGTTCGCCGCGCGGCGAACCCCTGTCCATCATCAATTGCATCTTCCCGGGATCAGACGAAGGCCAGGGTCCCGTCGCGCACGTCCACGGTGACGGTCTGGCCGTCGGCCACCGTCCCGCCGATCAGCGCCTTGGCCAGGGGCGTCTCCACGTTGGCCTGCAGGTAGCGGCGCAGGGGCCGCGCGCCGAAGACCGGGTCGTAGGCCGTCTCGGCGATGAAGGCCTTGGCCGCGTCGGAGAGTTCCAGGCCGATCTTGCGGTCGGCGAGCCTGGCCCGCAGCCCGCCGAGCATGAGCTCCACGATGGCCGCGATCTGCTCGCGCAAAAGCGGCTTGAAGAGCACGATGTCGTCCACGCGGTTGAGAAACTCCGGTCGAAACTGGCCGCGCAGCGTGTTCAGGACCTGCTCGGACACGCCCGGCTTGAATTCCCCGGAGGCGTCGATGCCGTCGAGCATGTACTGCGCGCCGAGGTTCGAGGTCATGATGATGATCGTGTTCTTGAAATCCACGGTGCGGCCGTGGCTGTCGGTCAGCCGGCCGTCGTCGAGGATCTGCAGCAGCGTATTGAACACGTCGCTGTGCGTCTTTTCGATCTCGTCGAAGAGCACCACGCTGTAGGGCTTGCGGCGCACGGCCTCGGTCAGCTGGCCGCCCTCGTCGTAGCCGATGTAGCCCGGAGGCGCGCCGATGAGCCGCGCCACGGTGTGCCGTTCCATGTACTCGGACATGTCCAGGCGCACCATGTTCTCCTCGGAGTCGAAGAGCGCGGCCGCGAGGGTCTTGCACAGCTCGGTCTTACCCACGCCCGTGGGGCCGAGGAAAATAAACGACCCGATGGGCCGGCTGGGGTCCTTGAGCCCCGCCCGGGCGCGCAGCACGGCGTCGGCCACGGCGGTGACGGCCTCGTCCTGGCCGATCACCCGGGCGTGGAGCACGTCGGCCAGACGCAGCAGCTTTTCGCGCTCGCCCTCCATGAGCCGCGTGACCGGGATGCCCGTCCAGCGCGAGATGACCATGGCCACGTCGTCCGGGCCGACCTCCTCGCGGATGAGCCGGGTGCCGCCGGCGGCCTTGGTGATAGCCTCTTCCTGGGCGGCCAGCTCCTTTTCCAGGGCGGCGAGCTTGCCGTAGCGCAGCTCCGCGGCCCGGTTGAGGTCATAGGCGCGCTCGGCCTCTTCGATGGCCAGCCGCGTCTTCTCGATGTCTTCCTTGATGCGCCGCAGGCCGTCCACCGCGCTTTTTTCCTTGTCCCACTGGGCCATGTAGCCGGCCTGTTCCTCCTTGAGGTTGGCCAGCTCCT
>JAEWCY010000012.1 GCA_023390395.1 Pseudomonadota bacterium
GAATTGGGCCGGGCGGTGCTGGCCGGCTTTGCGGCCTGCGTCGCCCGGCCCAATTCCCCGACCACCACTACCGACGTCTCGTCGCTTGCCGTTCCCGACCTCCCTCCCGCACCCGTCGGGGAGGGTCCGGGAGGGGGGCACCCCCTCCCGGCCGCCGGAGGCATCTTCCTCTTTTCTTGCCTTTCCCCTCCGCTATCCTCGAATGATCGTCTGCTTGCGATCAGGGCCGACGGAGAGGATGGAGCAGGTGGTCTTGAGCGACTGTTCGATGCGCGAGACGTATTCACGCGCGGCCAGCGGCAGGTCTTCCCAGGCGGTGATGCCGGAGAGGTCTTCTTCCCAGCCGGGCATGGTCTCGTAGACCGGCTCGACGTGTTCGAGGGCCCCTTCTTCCTGGGGCGGGTATTCGTGGATCTTGCCCTTGTACCGGTAGCCGATGCAGATTTTTATTTCGTAGAGGCCGCTTAAGACGTCGAGCTTGGTGAGCGCGATGTCGGTCGGGCCGGAGAGGCGGGCGGATTCGCGCAGCAGCACGAGGTCGAGCCAGCCGCAGCGGCGTTTGCGGCCGGTGGTTGCGCCGTATTCGCCGCCTTTTTCCTGGAGGTAGTCGCCGATGGTGCCGAAGAGTTCGGTGGGGAAGGGGCCCGAGCCCACGCGGGTGGTGTAGGCCTTGACCACGGCCACGACGCGGCCGAGCACGTCGGGCGAGCAGCCGCTGCCGGCGGCGGCCTGACCGGAGACGGTGTTGGACGAGGTGACGAAGGGGTAGGTGCCGTGGTCGATGTCGAGGTGGGTGCCCTGTGCGCCTTCGAAGAGCACGTCGCCGCCGCCGGCCAGGGTCTTCTGGATGACGCTGGACACGTCGCCGAGGTAGGGCAGCAGGCGATTGGCCACCGGGGCGATGCCTTCGGCCACGGCCCCGGGGTCCAGGGCGGGCATGTCGTAGAGCTTGGTGAACAGCGTGTTCTTCTCGACCAGGGCTTGGGCGATCTTTTTGACCAGCAGTTCCGGGTCGGCGAAGTCGCCGGCGCGGATGCCGATGCGGGCCATCTTGTCCTCGTAGCAGGGGCCGATGCCGCGCCCGGTGGTGCCGATCTTGCCGCCGGCGCGCAGGGTTTCGCGCGCGCCGTCGAGCAGCCGGTGGTAGGGCATGATGACGTGGGTCTTGCGCGAGATCATGAGCCGTTCGGGGGTGACGTTCACGCCCTTGGCGGCCAGGGTGTCCATTTCGCGGCACAGCACTTCCGGGTCGAGGACCACGCCGTTGCCGATGAGGCAGGCGGTGCCGTCGTGGAGGATGCCGGAGGGCATGAGGTGGACGATGGTTTTCTCGCCGCCCACGACCAGGGTGTGGCCGGCGTTGTTGCCGCCCTGGAAGCGGACCACGGCCTTGGCGGATTCGGTGAGCAGATCGACGATCTTGCCCTTGCCCTCGTCGCCCCATTGGGCTCCGTGGATGACGATGCCCCGGCCGGCGCCGGCGGCCTGCTGGTTGCGGTATTCGCCCATGGCCTATGACTCCCCTGTATCCTTGGGTCGAAACGCGAGCACCTTGCCTCGGCGAGGCGCTGGTTGCGCCGGTTGCGTTTCGGGCTGCCGCGCGACGGGTTCCGGCGTCGCCTGGGCGGTCGCGTCTGCGGCCGCCTCGGGCGCGGCGGGTTGCCCCGGCTGTCGGCCTTCGGCCCAATGATGGTTGAACAATTGATTTTTGAAGCGCATCCCCTGGATCATGGCCAGGACCAGGACCGATTCTTCCCAGCGGTGCGACGGCTCGAACCGGCCCACCGCCTCGGCGTACTTGTCCCAAAGGGCCATGAGCGACGCTTCGTCGAAGGCGCGAAGCTGCCTGGCCATTTTCAAAAGCACCTGTTCCACGACCGTTCCTTGTCCACACGATATGCCGCCGTGGATACGGCGGACAGGCCTTGTTAGCAGAAACGCCACGGGCTTCCAAATGCAAATTGCCGAGGGTCGCCGGCTGTGCTAGGCAACGCTTCGCACGTCATCGCAAGGAGCGCACGCCATGAGCGACCTCAAGAAAATGTACACCACCATGGTGGAGGACCCCTTTCCGGCCGAACTCGTCATCCGGCTCGGCGAGGCCGAACTGACCTTCGCCAAGCGGACCTGGACCATCGACGGCGAGGAAAAGGGGCTGCGCTACGGCGAGAATCCCGACCAGCCCGCCGCGCTCTACGCGCCGACGGCCGGCCGGCTGACGCTCGGCGGCGTGGAGTTTCGCGGCCCGGGCGACGGGCTGGTGTGCGCCGCCACGGAAGAGCATCTGCTCCAGTCGGGCAAGCACCCGGGCAAGACGAACCTGACCGACGTGGATAACGGCGTCAATATTTTGCAATATTTGACGAAGAAGCCGGCGGCCGTGATTCTCAAGCACAACAATCCCTGCGGCGCGGCCTGGTCCGAGGCCGGGCTTTGCGCCGCCTTCGAGGCCGCCTTTTCCTCCGACCGCATCGCCGCCTTCGGCGGGGCCATCGTGGTCAACCGCACCCTGGACGCGGCCACGGCCGAGAAGATCAACGCCGTGTATTTCGAGGTGGTGGCCGCCCCGGACTACGAGCCCGAGGCCCTGGCGATCCTCAAGTCCAAGAAGAATCTGCGCATCTTCCGCCTGCCCGGCTTGGCCCAGTTGGACAAGCTGGTGGGCCAGCCGTTCCTCGACGTCAAATCCCTGGCCGACGGCGGGCTGGTGCTCCAGTTCTCCTTCCGCAACCGCATCCTTTCCGCCGCGGACTTCCTGCCGGCCGCGGCCACGGACAAGGCCGGCACCACCGTCACCGCCCGCGCCCCGTCCGACAAGGAGGCCGAGGACCTGCTGTTCGCCTGGGCCGTGGAAGCCGGCGTCACCTCCAACTCGGTCATCTTCGTCAAAAACGGCGCGACCGTGGCCATCGGCACCGGCGAGCAGGACCGCGTGGGCGTGGTGGAGCTGACCATCCACAAGGCCAAGACCAAGTACGCCGACGGCCTGGCCTTCGCCGCCTGCAACCTGTCGCTTTACGAACTGACGCAAAAGGCCGAGGCCGACCCCGAGGCGGCCAAACTTTTGGCCGACGTCCGAGCCAAAACCGAGGCGACCAACGGCGGCCTCGTCGGTTCCGTGGTGGTCTCCGACGGCTTTTTCCCCTTCCGCGACGGCGTGGACCTGTGCATCGGCGCGGGCGTGACGGCCGTCGCCCAGCCCGGCGGCTCCATCCGCGACACCGAGGTCGTGGCCGCCTGCAACGAGGCCTCGCCGCAGGTGGCCATGGTGTTCACCGGCCAGCGGTCGTTTCGGCATTAGAGTAACAAGACAAGAAAAAGATCGCCTCCGGCGGCCGGGGGGCATGATGCCCCCCGGACCCCCTCGCTCAAGGGGGGTGGACAGGGCCACGGCAACACGCTAGGTCCAGCCTCCTTTATCATTTAGAGCAGCGA
>JAEWCY010000047.1 GCA_023390395.1 Pseudomonadota bacterium
GCCCGGACGTGCTGGCCGGCTTTGCGGCCTGCGGGTCCGGGCCGATTCCCAGACCACAACGACCGACGCCCCGCCGTCCACCGTTCCCACACGCCTCTCCACCCGCCCCGTCGGGGAGGGTCCGGGAGGGGGTCACCCCCTCCCGGCCGCCGGAGGCATCTTCTTCTCCTCCTCTCTCCTCCCTAACTATCCAACCTTCTTCATGACTTCGCGCATGAAATCGGGCAGGTCGTCGGGCATACGGGAGGTGACGAGGTTGCCGTCCACGACGACGGGGGCGTCTTCGTAGAGCGCGCCGGCTTCCTTGAGTTCGTCGGCCACGGTCTTGTAGCAGGTGGCGCGGCGGCCCCGCAACAGCCGGGCGGTGACCAGGATCTGCGGTCCGTGGCAGATGGCGGCCATGGGGATGCCGGAGGAGGCGAAGTCGGTCGCGATGTCGATGACCTTGGGGAGGGCGCGCAGGCTGGCCGGGGCCTTGCCGCCGGGCAGGACGAGCAGGCTGTAGCCGCAGGAGCCGGCCGATTCCACGGCGTCCACGGCCAGGTTGGCCGTGACGGCGTAGCCGTGCTTGCCGGTGATGGGACCGGCGGCCGGGGCGGCCAGGTCCACGTGGAAGCCGGCCTCGCGCAGGCGGTAGAGGGGATAGAGCAGTTCGCTGTCCTCGAAGTCGTCGGCCGATATGATGAGGGCTTTCTTGGCGTTCATGACGTCGCTCCTGGTTTGCGGTTTGACGGAAATGTCAAACCTGCCTCCAGTATATGCGACAGGCGGAGCGGTTTGGCAACAGAAGGCGCGGGGAATGAAAAACGCCCCGGCGCGCGCGGCGGCAGGGCGTTCGGGAGCGGTTGGAAGGCGCGTCTACATGGACAGGTCGTCGGCGCACAGGGGGAAGATGCGCATGTTGGGATAGACTCCCTTGAAGCCGCCTTCGACATAGGGCTGGATGAGGTTGTAGGTGATGTTCTTGGTCTTCTGGGCGTGTCCCTGGTTTTTCGCGCCGTCGTAGTAGGCCCCGTTGGCTTCCAGGATGTGGTGGATGCGGTTCTGGAAGGCGCGGATGAAGCGTTCGCCGTTGCCGGTGAAGGTCATGGCCCCGATGGTGGCCTGGCCGTCCACCTTGGCGAAGTCCTCGATGGACACGGACTGGGTGGCCAGGTCGGACTGACAGCTGACGTGTCCCCAGACTACGTGCAGGGGCGGCAGGGTCACGGGTTCTTTGAGGTCGATGATGGTGTGGGGCAGGACCACGGAGCCTTCGCCGATGGAGAGCGGCGCGTCGGGGGCGCCGCGCAGGAAGGAGTTGAAGCCCACGAACACGTTCTTGCCCAGGCGGCTGCCGATGATCTTGGCCCCGTGGGCGGTGACGTCGTAGCCTTCGAGCACGGAATCGACCACGTAGCTGTTTTCCTGGGCGTTGGCCCCCTTGCCCAGGCGGGCGTTCTCCAGGTAGGCGCGCTGGGCCACCAGCACGTTCTCGCCGATGCTGGTTTCGCCCTTGACCACGGCGTAGCGCGACACGAAGGAGCCCGGGGCGTAGGTTTCGGGCCGCGAGGCGTAGAGGAAGCCGAAGACGCGTTCGAAGTCGCGCTTGCGGCCTTCCACGAAGTCCATGAACACGCCCCTGGCCCGTTCGCCCGGGACGATGGACACGTACTTGGCCAGCACGTCGGGGTCGTAGTTGTAGCTGAATTCGTCTCCGGCCTTGTTGCGTATCCAGATGTGGCCGGGCTCGACGATGGATGGGGCCAGGTCGCAGACCTGGACGTAGGCGTAGGCTCCGATGGAGCTGTTTTGCACGGTGCACAGGTCGATGGTGCAGAAGGGACCGAGGAAGGAGCCCATGACCGGCGCGCCGTGGATGTTGGCGTAGGACAGGGCGACCGTGTTCTTGATGAGGAATTCCTCGGGAAATTCGGGGTCGTGGCTGAAGCTGTGGATGAGCGCTTTGTGCAGGAAGCTGTCCACGATGCGGATGATCTCGTCGCTGTGCAGGCGCAGGCAGACGTTGTCCACGCTGAAGCCGCTGGTCACGGACTTGAGCTCGTCGCCGCGCACGTCGCACTTGTAGAGCACGGAATGCTGCACGTCGCATTTGCCGAAGAAGTAGGAGCCGGCCAGGGAGGAGCACTGGAAGTTGAAGAACAGCGGATGCTCGGTGGTGATGCCGTAGAAGGCGTAGAACTGGGCGTAGTTTTCCTGGGGGACCGCGCCGTGGACGTAGGGACCCACGTCGATGGCGCTGCGCCGCAGGTTGATGTTCGTGCGCGAGATGATGTTATCCAGGATGCGTTGCAGCTGCCTCATCCCCAGACCTCCGCGAAACCGGCCGCGTCGGCGTGGCCATGGCCCGACGCGGGTTGAATAGTGCCCGTACCAGGGCAAAGGCGAAGACCCGGCCGATCGCCGGACGCCTCATGTGCATACGTGCTTCGAGGGCCCGGCGCTAGCGGGCGTTTCTGGACAGCGCCTCCATTACCCGCGCATGGAGCGCATCGAGTTCGATGGGCTTGGACAATAGCTCGTACGCGCCGAGGCGCATGCCCTCCAGGGCCGCTTCGACGGAAGGGTAGCCGGTGAGGATGAGCGCCTCCACCTCGGGGCGCAACGTCTTCATTTCACGTAGCGTTTCGAGTCCGTCCATGCCCGGCATGTTGATGTCGAGCACGACCAGGGCGATGTCGCCGTCCGCGCGCAGGGCGGCGAGGCCTTCCTCGCCCGAGGCCGCCGTCTTGACGGTCAGGCCCCGGGAGGCGAGGCGCTTGGCCAGTATGGCGGTCAGCCCCGTCTCGTCGTCGACCAGAAGCACCGTTTTCCCAGCCATGGATCGATTGCTCCCGATTTCACAATTTGATCCATCCGCATATCCCGGAACCGGTAAAGGTTCAAGGGGCAAGGCCGCCTCGATGGGGCACGGTGTTGCAAATCCGGGCTTCCCTGGTACAAGGAATCACGGAGGACGCCATGTCTCGCCAAGCCAACCGCCTGATCCACGAACCGAGCCCCTACCTCCAGCAGCACGCCCACAATCCCGTGGACTGGTTCCCCTGGGGCGAGGAGGCCTTTGCCGCGGCCAAGGCCGAGGACAAGCCCATATTCCTCTCCATCGGGTATTCCACCTGCCATTGGTGCCACGTCATGGAGCGCGAGAGCTTCGAGGACGAGGACATCGCGGCGCTCCTGCGGGCCACGGTCGTGGCCGTCAAGGTGGACAGGGAGGAGCGGCCCGACCTCGACACGCTCTACATGACCTTCTGCCAGGCCCTGACCGGACGCGGCGGCTGGCCGCTGACGGTCTTTCTCACCCCGGACGGCCAGCCCTTTTTCGCCGGCACCTATTTTCCCAAGGAATCCGGCTTCGGCCGCACGGGCATGCGGGAACTCCTGCAACGTGTGCACATGGCCTGGAAGGGCAACCGCCAAGCCGTCATCGGCAACGCCGCCCAGATCCTCTCCGCCGTGCGCGATCGCCTGGACGGCGGCGAGGCCGCGGCGGGCGCGACCCCGGGCGAAAAGGACCTGGCCGCCGCGCGCGGGGAGCTGGCCGCGATGTTCGACGCGGCAAACGGCGGCTTCGGCGGCGCGCCGAAATTCCCCGCGCCGCACAACCTGCTTTTCCTGTTGCGGGAGTTCCGCCGCACCGGCGACGGCGAGTGCCTGCGCATGGTACGCGAGACACTCGCCGCCATGCGCCGGGGCGGCGTGTTCGACCAGGTCGGCTTCGGCTTTCACCGCTACAGCACCGACGCTCACTGGCTCGTGCCGCACTTCGAGAAGATGCTCTACGACCAGGCCCTTTGCGCCATGGCCTACGTCGAGGCCTGGCAGGCCACGGGCGAGGCGGAGTTTCGGCGCACGGCCCTGGAGATCTTCGAGTATGTCCGCCGCGACCTGACCAGCCCCGAGGGGCTTTTCTACAGCGCCGAGGACGCCGACAGCGAGGGCGTGGAAGGGAAGTTCTACGTCTGGACGGCGGCGCAGGTCCGGGCCGTGCTGCCAGGGGCCGACGCGGCGCTTTTCTGCGACGCCTACGGCATCGAAGAGCAAGGCAACTTCCACGACGAGGCCACGGGCGTCGCCACGGGAAGCAACATCCCCTTCGTGGCCGAGCCGGCGACGGAGACGGCGGCGCGCCATGGCGTAAGCGCCGGGGAGCTGGCCGAACGCCTTGAGCGCTGCCGCCTGGCCTTGCTGGCTGCACGGGAGCAGCGCCCGCGACCCCTTTGCGACGACAAGGTGCTCGTCGATGGCAACGGGCTCATGATCGCCGCCCTGGCCAAGGCCGCCCGGGCCTTCGACGACGAGGAACTCGCCGGCCGGGCGCGCGCGGCGGGCGAGGCGCTCCTGGCCCGGCTGGGCCTGGCCGACGGGCGGCTGCTCCATCGCCTGCGCGGCGACGTCGCGGGCGTGCCCGGCATGCTCGACGACTACGCCTGCCTGGCCTGGGGGCTCTTGGAGCTCTACCAGACCGTGTTCGACCCGGCCTTGCTGCGCCGGGCCGTGGAGCTGACCCGGGCCATGATCGCCCATTTCGTCGGGGAGGACGGCGGGTTCTTCCTCACCCCGGACGACGGCGAGGCGCTGCTTTTACGCCAGAAGACCTACTACGACGCGGCCGTTCCCTCGGGCAACAGCGTGGCCTTTTACGTGCTGACCACGCTGTATCGCCTCACAGGCGAGAAGGCGCTCATGGAGCGGGCGCAGGGCCTTGGCCGGCGCTTCGCCGAGCGCCTGGCCGAGCGGCCGTCGGCCTTCAGCTTCTTTTTGTGCGGCCTTTCGCAACTGCTCGCCCCGGCGGCGGAAACGACCCTCGCCGGCGACCCCGACGCCCCGGACACCCATGCCCTGGCCCGGGCGATATTCGAACGCTATCTGCCCGAAGTGGCAGTGCTTTTTCGCCCGGACGGCGACGACCCGGAGATCGTCTCCCTGGCGCCGTTTACCCGCTGGCAGCTGTCCGTGGACGGCAGGGCCGCGGCCCATGTCTGCCGGGCCGGCTCCTGCCAGCCGCCGACCACCGATCCGGCGGCCATGCTCGAACTGCTTGGCGCGAAATGACCCTGCCGACAAAACGAAACGCCCCGGCCGCTTGTCGCGGCCGGGGCGTTTTTGCGTCGAAACGGGCTCAGCCCAGCACGGCCTGCTTGACGGCGTCGATGCCCACGCGCTCCACGAACCGGGCGGCGCGCTCGCGCTTCTTGGCGTTGGCCGCGTAGTAGGCCAGGAGCTTTTCCGTCAGGGCGATGACTTCGTCCCTGCTCAGGTCCTCGGCCACGACGTCGCCGATGCGCGGCTTGGCTCCGGGATGGCCGCCGAAGATGACGGTCCAGCCGGACTTCTTGCCGAGCACGCCGAGATCGCGCACGAAGCCTTCGGAGCAGCAAAACGGGCAGCCCGAGACCGAGAGCTTGAACTTGCCCGGCAAGTCGCGGCCGACGAAGAGCTTTTCCATTTCCAGACCGAGGCCGAGGGAGTCCTGGACGCCGAACTTGCACACGCTCGTGCCCGGGCAGGCCTGGACGAAGTGCACGCAAAGCTCGAGCGCCTGGCCCACGTCCGTGCCCAGGTCCTTCCAGATGGCGTCCACGTCCTCGGCCTTGACCCCGACCAGAGCCAGGCGCTGGCCGGAAGTGATCTTGACGATGGGAATGGCGTACTTTTTCACCACGGTGTTGAGGGCTTCGAGGACCTCGGGGGAGATGAGGCCCACCGGCGTGCGGGGCACGATGGCGTAGGTCTGCTGGTCACGCTGCAATATGGCCCCGGTGGGGGCGTCCTTGGTCGTCATGGCGTCTCCTGTGAAGGGAAGGCTGTGGTGAGGGGGGAATATCGGGGCCGCGCAGGATGCGATAGGTGGCCGGTCCTTTGGCGTTTCGCGGTCCGTCCTGTCCCGAAAGGCGAACGGGAGACCGTTGCGGCAGCATATACATGGACAGGCAGCGCCTGTCATCCGGAAAGCGCTTTCGGCGGAGGAAACGGCGAGTCCCGCGAACAGGCCCGGAGACCGGCGAAACGTCGGCCTCCGGGCCTGGGAAGACCGGAATGCGTCAGGTCAGGGCGCGGAGGCGCTTGCCTCCGGCGAGGGAGGCCGTACCCCCGCCTCCTTGCATTTCCTGAACCATGCTGGACAGTTCCTGGGCCTGCTGGGCCAGGTCGGTCACGGCCTGGGCCGCTTGGCGCAGGGCGTCCATGGTTTCGGATGCGATGCGGTTGACCTCCTCCACGGAGCGGTTGATCTCCTCGCTGGAGGCGGACTGCTGTTCCGAGGCTGTGGCGATGGAACGAACCTGGTCGGCGGAAGTATCCACGAAATCGACGATTTCCCGCAGGATGTCGCCAGAGGAGGCGGCCAGGGAAGCCGCCTCCCCCACGGCGGTCACGGCCTTTTCCACGTTATCGTAATTTTTGCGCGCACCTGTCTGGATGCCGCGTATGGCGTCGCCGACCTCCTTGGTGGCGGTCATGGTCTTTTCGGCGAGCTTTCTGACCTCGTCGGCCACCACGGCGAAGCCGCGCCCGGCCTCGCCGGCCCGGGCCGCCTCGATGGCGGCGTTTAAGGCCAGAAGATTCGTCTGGTCGGCGATGTCGGAGATGACGTTCAAAATCTGGCCGATGTTCTCGGCCTGCTTGCCGAGCACGCCCATGTCCTCCAGGGACTGGCGCGCATTCTCGTTGACGCGCTCCATGAAGTCGACGACCCGCCCCACGGCCTCGGAGCCTTCCACGGCCTTGGACCGAGCCTTGGCCGAAGTGTCGGCGGCCTGGGAGGCGTTTTGCGCCACTTCCAGCACCGTGGCGTTCATCTCCTCCATGGCCGTGGCCGTCTCGGACAGGCGGCGGGACTGCTGGTCAGCGCCCTGGCTCGTCTGCTCGATCTGGGCCGAGAGCTCCTCGGAGGCCGAGGAGACGATGTGCACCACCGAGGAGAGGCGGTCGGCGGCCTGGAGCATGCCTTCGGTCTTGGCGTTTTCTGCGGCCAGGCGGGCGGCCTCGGCGGCTTCGGTGGCCTTTTTGGCCTTGGCGGCTTCGTCGGCAGCCTCGGCGCTTTTCCTGTCCGCTTCCTCGATCTTCAGCTTGAGGTTGGCCACCATCTGCTTGAGCACGGCGAACACGCCGCCCGCGCCCTTGTGCTCCCTGAAGCGGATGTCCATCTCGCCGCCGGCGATGCGGCTGGCCACTTCGTGCAGATAGCCCGGGTCCTCGCCGAGCTGGCTGCCCACGCCGCGCAGGATGACGAGGCACACGGCCACGCCGATCAGGGTCGCGCCCACGAGCAGCACGATGAGGATGACGCGTCCGCTGTCGTAATCGTTGTTGCCGGCGGCGGCGGAATCCGCGCCGCCCTTCTTGTTGAGCGCCACGAGTCTGTCGAGCTTGTCCATGATGCTGCGGAAAACCGTGCGTGAGTCCCCTTCGATCAAGGCCTTGGCCTGTTCGTTTTCATTCTTCTGGGAGTGTGCGATGACCTTCTTGGAGACGGCGAAGTACTTTGCGATGTCCTCCCTGAAATCCTGATAAATCCGTTGCTCCTCCGGGGAACTGATCAATTTTTCGTACTGTGAAAGGGCTTTTTGAAGTTGATTGTTTTCCTTTTCGAGGGCCTGCTCGTAATTGCGCATGCCGGCTTCGTCCGTGGACAAGACATGGAGTTGCTCCTGGCGGCGATACGCTTGGACGCCGTGATCGATGCTGGAGATGGCGTCGATGCTCGGCAGCCAGTTCGTGGCCAGATCCGTGACGTCGGTGTTCATGTTCTTCATGAGCACCAGCGCCGTGATGTTGCTGGCGATTTGGATAAAGATGAGGAGCCCGAAGGCGAGGATGAGTTTCGTGGAAAGTTGCAGTTTAGAGAACATGACGCCTCCGGGTGTTTCCTTGCGGATATGGCGCATTGTTTCGAACGGTAAAAAAGGGCGAAAAAAGAAACAGGAGCGCGCTATCCACGTTGAGACATTCAGCAAAGGATACGACGATATGCCGTGTACGACTTCCTGCACGGTCGCCATGGATACGGCAAGGAACCAGGCGGGATAAGAAACCTGACTATTATTATGTCGGTGGATGAAAAAAAGCAAGCTGACCCGACAGTATTTGTTTGCGCGGAGGAAAATACTGAAAATGGCATCCTTGACATGCGGATAAGACACGATGGAACTGAAACCGTCCGGCCCGGACCATGGCGTCGCGCGGAAGGCCCGGGCGGGTGCGCCGGCGAAGCCATGCGCTGGGCGAGGCCGTGGTGCCTGCCTTGAACCGAGCCGGACTTGAGATCGGACGCCGCCTGGGATACAGACGGCCGAATTCATCGCAGGAGGCGTTCTTGGGCAAGCTGCGCGTGGAGAAGCTCTCTCCCAATCCCGAATTCGATCTTTTTTTGTTCCTGAAGGTGTCCGGAGCGGCCAAGGTGGAACAGGCCCAGTGCGACCTGTGCCTCGAACACTGGGAGACGTTCCTGGAGCACCTCAAGGGCTACCGGTTCGCCGCCCCGGGTTCGCGGCGCGGCGTGGTGCTGTTCTTCCTGGAGCCGGCGGCCGAGGGCTTGGTGGAGCAGGCCTGGACGCGCTCGCCCTCGGAAGGCTTCGCCCTGCACAACCTGGCCGTGTCCATGGTCATGGGCGCGGCGGCCCAGTGCGTGCCGGAGATCGAGGCCGGCTCCTGCGCGCCCCTGCCCACCCCGGACCGCGACCTCAAGCGTCGCCTGGAACATCTGGGGCTCGTCTGGAACGACGCCGGCAGCGTCAGCGTGCAGTACGCGGTCATGACCCACGACCCCTACGCCGGCGGCTGCGCCGTGTGCCACCTGCGCGCCTCGTGCCCCAAAAGCGAGGCCACACGCGGCTGAACGCGTTTTCATCGGCCTTGCGCCGCGCCCACCGGGGGCGGCCTGGGCGGCGCTAGCGCGTGGCCGTGAATTCCTTTTCCGAAACCACCGCTTGCAGGGCGTCGAGGTCGGCCAGGGCCTTGGCCGTGACCAGGCGCTTCTTGCCCATGGACAGGGCCACGGCCTCGATGTTGGTGTTCTCGCGCGACAGGGCGAGCACCTCGCGCGTCACCCGCCAGAAGTCGTCGTAGGCGGCGCGGGCCGCCGGCATGGCGGCGGCGACCGTGGGGACGGAGAGGGCCGAAAGCCTTTCGAGCGCGCCCTGGGCCCGGGCGTGTTGCCGGTTCATGGCCGCTTCCAGGGCGTCCATGCCGGGGGCCGTCTTCTCGTCGATGTGCTGGGCGTGCAGGGACAGGACGGAAAGCGCGGCCATGACGACGCGCAGGGCGTCCCGGCCGGCCTGGCAGTCGTCGGCGTCGATGACCGGGGTCAGCGCCTGTTGCAGCCGGCTCACGGCCAGGGCCGCCTCGGTGCGCGACAGTTGGGCGGCGCGCACGTTGGTGTTGCGCCCGGCCAATCCCCGCAGGCTGGCGTCCAGGCTGGCCATGTCGTGAAAATCCTCGGCCACGGCGCGAAGCGCCGCGATTTCCTTGGCGTTGTCCGTTTCCTCCACAAGCTGCGTCAACCGGCCCAGGTCCTGCTTCACCCCGGCCATGCCGTCCTTGGACTTGTCCAGAAACTGCCTGGCCTCGGTTTGGCTCGGCGAGAGCAGGGCGTTTTTCTCCTGATCCACGGCCATGAGCAGGCCGGCCCGGATGCCGGCGATGAGCTGCTGCTTCTGCTGCAACACGGCCAGGTTGGCGCGCATGTTGTCGCCGGAGCAGGCGGCCAGGGCCAGAAGGACCAGGCCGCAAACGGCCGCCAGGCAGGGGGCGAGGCGTCGCGCGGGAGAGACGGTGACGGGCATGGGACCTCCATGAGGGGGATCGTGCGGTCTTGTACCGCCGGCCGGCGAAGGGGACAAGGGCCGGGCCGTGGCGGCCCATGAAAAAAAGGAAAGGCCGCGACCGAAGCCGCGGCCTTCGCCCCTGTCCGATCGGCCGCTGCGGGCCTACTTATGCTTGAGCCGCGCCGCCAGGTACTCGGCCACGTGGCGGACCTCGAAGGTCGTGCCCTCGTGCTCGAAGCCGCCGCGGATCTGCATGATGCAGCCCGGGCAGTCCGTGGCCATGGCCGTGGCCCCGGTGGCCTTGAGGTTGTTGATCTTCTTGCGCAAGAGCTCCTTGGACAGTTCCGGGAACTTGACCGAGAAGGTGCCGCCGAAACCGCAGCACACGTCCTCTTCCGCCGCCGGCAGGTAGTTGAGGCCGGCGTCGCGCAAAAGCTCGCGCGGGGCCTCGGTCACGCCCAGCCCCCGGCACAAGTGGCAGGGCGCGTGGTAGGTGACGTCCTTGGACGGCCCGGCGAAGGCCTCCTGGTCCATGCCCAGCACGTCGTGGACGAAGGAGCTGAAGTCCATGACCCGGTGGGCGAACTGGGCCGCCTTGTAGGCCATGGCCGGATCGTCCGCGAACAGGCGCTGGTAGCCGTGCTTGAGGTAGGAGGCGCAGGAGGCGCACAGGGTGACGATGTAGTCGAACCCGGCGGCGTCGATGGCGTTCATGTTGTGGGCGGCCAGTTCCCGGCCGGCCTTCTTCTCGCCCATCATCATGAGCGGCAGGCCGCAGCAGGACTGGCCCATGGGATATTCCATGGCCACGCCGGGCTTGCTCGCGATGACGGCCACGGCCGCCTCCATCTGCTCGGGATAGACGAAGTCCTGCACGCAGCCCGAGAAAAGCGCCACCTTGATGTCGGCCTTGGCCACGCGCGGCCGGATCTTTTCCCAGCGGTCGCGGAAGGCCTCGTCGGCGATGGCCGGCAGGGCACGGAAGTCGTGGTCCTTGAACAGGAACATGGGCAGGTGGCGCAGGTAGCCGCCGCCGGCCACGGGCTTCTGCATGATCCGGGCGGACTTGAGCATGGTGTGGAAGAGCGTGCGGTTTTTGAGCACCATGCCGGCGGCCGAGGAATACAGCGGATGGCCTTCCTCGTCCTGGATGCGGGCGTGGACCTCCTTGATCATGGTCGGCAGGTCGATGCCGGCGGCGCACACGGCCTTGCAGGCCCCGCAGTTGAGGCAGTTCTGCACCAGGTTTTTGGCCTTGTCCCGGCCGTGGAAGAAGTAGGTGGCGACCAGGCCGATGGCCCCGATGTAGACGTGGCCGTACTTGTGGCCGCCGACCAGGCGGTAGATGGGGCAGACGTTGGCGCAGGCGCCGCAGCGGATGCAGCGCAGGGCCTGCTTGAACAGCGGATCCTTGGCCATGGCCAGGCGACCGTTGTCCACGAAGACCACATGGTGGACCTTCTTGCCCTCCGGGCCGACGGCGCAGGGCACGGCGCCGGTGATCCAGGTGACGTAGGAGGTCAGGTTCTGGCCGGTGGCGTTTTTGGGCAGGCACTTGATGATGCGAAGCGCCTCGTGGAGCGTGGGGGCGAGCTTGTCGATGCCGGCCAGGGCCACGTGCACCCGGGGCAGGGTGGTGGTCAGGCGGCCGTTGCCCTCGTTGGTGATGATGCCGATGCTGCCCGTGGCGGCGATGGCGAAGTTGGCCCCGGAGATGCCCATGTCGGCCTGGCAGTATTTCGGCCGCAGCTCGCGCCGGGCGACTTTCACGAGCTTTTGGATGTCCACGTCCTGCTTCTTCCGGGTGACCTCGGTGAAGAGGTCGGCCACCTGGTAGCGGGAGAGGTGGATGGCCGGCATGACCATGTGGGTGGGGCCCTCGTGGCGCAGCTGGATGATCCATTCGCCGAGGTCGGTTTCCGTGACCTCGAGCCCTTGCGCCTCGAGGTGGTCGTTGAGGTGCGTTTCCTCGGCGGTCATGGACTTGGATTTGACGATGGTCCTGACCCCGTTCTCCTTGGCGATGGCGGCGATGATCTCGTTGGCCTCGCGGGCGGTGGCGGCCAGGTGGACCTTGGTGCCGGCGGCTTCGGCGTGGCGCTTGAACTCCTCATAGAGTTCCAGCAGATGGTCCACGGCCTCGTCCTTGGCCGCGGCGATCTCGCTGATGAGTTCCGGGGCGTCGATGCCGGCGAAGGCGTTGGCCCGGGACGTGCGGTAGGCCACGGCGAACTTGTCCAGGGCCTCGCGCTGAAATTCGTTTTCCAGGGCCTCGCGCAGCTGCTTGCGGTATTCGCTCAGGTTGGCGGCGTCTTGCATCTACTTGCCCTCCAGAATGAGGATGTGCATCTCCAGGGGCCCGTGCACGCCAAGCGCCAGCACGCGTTCGATGTCGGCGGTGCGGCTGGGGCCGGTGATGAAGGCGGTGTAGTTGGGCTCGCCCATCCAGGAAACGAGGGTGGGCTCGAAATCGTAGGAATCGGCCACGATGGCGCTTTCGGGCAGAAGGGCGATGTGCGTCTCGGCGATCATGGTGGCCAGGCGGACTTCCTCGTCGGTGGAGCGCACGACCACGGTGCCGGTTTCGGCGATGCCGGCCGCGGCCATGGTCACGGCGATGTCGATGCCGCCGAGGCGCTGGCGCATGCCGCCGGTGACGACGGCGATGCCGCGCTCCTGGCACAGGGCGGTCAGCTTGGCCACGTCCTCCGCGGGCAGGTCCGGGGCGCAGACGATCTTTTGCTGTTTCGTTTCGCAAAGCGCCTCGGCCGTGTCCGACAGGGGGGCGTCGCAGCCCGAGGCCAGGATCTGACAGGCTTCCTTGTTGGCGCACACGTCGGCCACGTAGGCGATGGCTTCGTCCATGGAAGCGATGGAGGCGACCACGGCCGAAACGAGGCCGGCCTTCTCCTTGAGGCGGTCGACCAGGGCGGGGGGAGTCGACATGGGGATCTCCTTGTGATGCGGGAACGGCCCGGCCGGCGCGGGATGCGTCGGGCCGGGCCGTTCGACACGGAGTGAGGGGCTAAGGCAGCATCCACTTCAGGGCGTAGGCCTGAAGCAGGGTCAGCACGGCCACGAAGCAGAGCATGGCCAGGGAGTGGGGCAGGGTGAAGCGGAAGATGTCGCCTTCCTTGCCCACCATGTTGGAGGCGGCGGTGGCCACGGAGATGGACTGGGGCGAGATCATCTTGCCGGTGACGCCGCCCGAGGAGTTGGAGGCCACGCACAGTTCGGGGCTGACGCCGATCTGCTGGGCGGTGGTCTTTTGCAGCGAGCCGAACAGGGCGTTGGACGAGGTGTCGGAACCGGTCAGGAACACGCCGAGCCAGCCGAGGATCGGGGCGAAGAACGGGAACAGCGCGCCCGTGGCCGTGAAGGCCAGGCCCATGGACGAGCTCATGCCGGAGTAGTTCATGATGTAGGCCAGGCCCAGGATCATGGCGATGGTGGCGATGGGCCACTTGAGCTGCTTGATGGTGCGCAGCAGGCAGGGGATGGCCTTGTCGTAGCCGTACTTGGGCATGAACAGGACCGAGAGCAGGCCGGCGATCAGGATGGCCGTGCCCGG
The DNA here is from genome assembly GCA_023390395.1 of Pseudomonadota bacterium. Lineage (GTDB taxonomy): Bacteria > Desulfobacterota > Desulfovibrionia > Desulfovibrionales > Desulfovibrionaceae > Solidesulfovibrio. The sequence goes on from JAEWCY010000047.1 coordinate 13,339, forward strand.
AGTGGACAGGAAGTTGAACTTGAACTGCGCGGCGTAGGGGGTGTCCTTGGCCACGATGGGAGCGGTCTTGACGACCAGGTTGTGCAGGCCCGGCCAGTCGAGGCTCGGGGCGAAGATGGCGTTGAGGACGTTCTGGATGGGCTTGATGCCCCACAGGAAGACCATGATGGCCAGGATGATGTAGGGCATCCAGGCGCGCAGGATCTCGCCGCCGGAAAATTCCGACTCGACGACGCGCTGGGACGCGGGCGGCTCGTCCGGGAAGTGCCAGATGTTTTTCGGCTTCCAGACCTTGAGGAAGGCGCCCAGGCCGATGATGGTCACCACGGCCGAAATGATGTCGGGCAGGTAGGGGCCGACGTAGTTCGATACCAGGAACTGGGAGCCGGCGAAGCAGACGCCGGCGATGATGACGGCGGGCAGGACCTCCACGGTCCGCTTGAAGCCGCACATGGTCACCGACAGCCACAGGGGCACGATGACGGAGAGAAACGGCAGCTGCCGGCCGCAGATGGCGCTGATCTTCATCATGTCGAGGCCGCTGACCTGGGCGGCGACGACGATGGGGATGCCGATGGCGCCGAAGGCCACCGGCGCGGTGTTGGCGATGAGGCAGATGCCCGAGGCGTACAGGGGGTTGAAGCCGAGGCCCACCAGCATGGCGGCGGTGATGGCCACGGGCGTGCCGAAGCCGGCCGTGCCTTCGATGAAGGAGCCGAAGGCGAAGGCGATGAAGATCGCCTGGAGCCGGCGGTCGTCGGTGATCTGGGCCAGGGAGTTCTTGATGATGTTGAACTCTCCGGACTCGACGGTCATGTTGTACACCCAGATGGCCGTGATGACGATCCAGACGATGGGGAACAGGCCGATGAACGCGCCGTAGACCGTGGCGTCAAGGGCGAGGCCCACGGGCATGCCCCAGGCCACGATGGCCAGGATGACGGCCGCCAGGGTGGCGGCGAAGGCGGCCTTGTGGCCGGCCATGCGTTTGACGGCCAGCATGTAGAAGAGCATGTACAGGGGAATGCCTGCTACAAGGGCGGAAAGCCCATAGCTTCCAAGCGGTTGGTACTGTTGGACCCACGACATGTTGAACGCTCCTTTTGGTTGATATTCGCCCGGCCTCTCCCGTTCCCGTCGCCAAAAGGGCGCGGGTGAAGGCCGAAACCGCCTGTCGGCTGCGTCGCATCCCGGGGCGCGCGGAGACGGGCGCGCCCCGGGACTGCGGCGCTAGATTCCCAGATTCTTTTTGAGCGCGGCCATGTTCACGGCCTGCTGCACGAGCTTGGCTCCGTGCTCGATGCGCGAGCGGTCGCGCAGCTTCTCGCGCGTGAGCATGAGCTCCATTTTCTTGGCCACGGAGAAGGTGTCGTCGCGCACCACGATGACCGGAATGCCCTTGTCCTCGGCCTTGGCCAGGATGATGTCGTTGGGATAGAGGTTGCCGGTCAGGATCAAGGCGGCGCAGCCGCCTTCCAGGGCCACCAGCTGCAGGTCAGCGCGGTCGCCGCCGCACAGGATGGCCACGTCCTTGTGGCGCTTGAAGAAGGTGACGAAGTTCTCCACCTGCATGGTGCCGATGAGGAAGTTGACCACCAGGCTGTCGGTGCGTCCGCCGGAGGTGATGAGCCGCCCGCCCAGGCCGTTGGCCAGGTCGCCGGCGCGCACGGCGAACATGATGGGGTCGTGGGGGATGATGCCGAGCACATCCACGCCCCGGCGCTTGAGGAAGGGCACGATGAGCGTCTCGGCCTCTTCGCGGAAGTGCTCGGGCACGTCGTTTAAGATGACGCCGGCCAGGTCGTCGCCGAGCGCCTCCTTGGCCGCGGCCAGGTAGTCGTAGTTGTAGTCCTGGAGGTAGCGGTCCACCAGCACGACCTTGGTTCCCAGAGCCTGGGCCACGGCCACGCCGTCCACGCCGCAGTACTTGCCGGAATAGAGGAAGCTGCCCGAGCCGCCGACCAGCATGAGGTCCTTGCCGGACGAGAGCTTCTTGTAGCTGTCCACGATGCCGGGCAGCAGGTTGGCGCAATCCTCCAGGAAGGCCCGCATGCGGAAGTCGCGGGTGATGACCACGGGGGTGACCAGCGAGGGCGTTTCGGAGAGCCCCAGGGCCTGCTGCATGAAGTGGGCGTCCTCGTCGCCGATCTGGTTTTCCACCTTGTGGGGCACCGCGCCGATGGGCTTCATGTAGCCCACGCGCAGGCCCTCGCGCTGGAACTGCTGCCCGAGCGCCAGGGTGACGAGGTTTTTGCCGGAATATCCTTGGGTGGACCCGATGTAGAGACCGATCATGGATTGTTCCTCCTGGGGTTCTTATTGGGCGCTCAAGGTGATGCGCACGTCGGCCACCACGGCCTTCTCGGCGTTGACGAGCACGGGGTTGAACTCCGCCTCCTGGATCTCGGGAAAATCCAGGGAGAGTTCGGACATGGTGAGCAGGATGTCTTCTATGGCCTGGAAGTTGACCGGCGGTTCGCCGCGCACTCCCTTGAGCAGCATGTAGGACTTGATCTCACGGATGATGTTCTTGGCGTCGTCGCGTCCGAGCGGGGCCAGGCGGAAGGCGATGTCTTTCAGGATCTCCACGTAGATGCCGCCCAGGCCGAACATCAAGAGCGGACCGAACTGGTCGTCGCGCTTGAAGCCGATGATGATCTCCTTGCAGCCCTTGGGGGCCATCTCCTGGACCAGGCAGCCGGCGATGTAGGCTTCGGGGCGCAGGCGCTGGGCCCGGGCCGTGATGTCGAAGAAGGCGTTTTTCACGGCTTCGGCGTCGGCCAGGTTCACCTTGACGCCGCCCACGTCCGACTTGTGGGAGATCTGCGGCGAGGCGATCTTCAGCACCACCGGGTAGCCGATCTTCTCCGCCCCGGCCACGGCCTCGTCCGAGGAGCGGGCGAGCACCGTGTTGGGCGTGGGCAGGTTGTAGGCGCGCAGCACTTCCTGGGCCTGGAACTCCACCACCTCGGTCGCGCCCTTGGCCCGGGCCTCGTTGATGACGAGCCTGGCCTTCTGGCGGTTGCGCCGGATCTCCGGATACTCCTGGGCCGGGGTCTGCCGCCACAGGTAGTAGTTGTACATGGTCTCGATGCTCTGGATCAGCGGCTCGGGGTAGATGGAGCAGGGGATGCCGGCCTCGGCCAGCATCTTGACGCCGGGCTTGGTGCGAAGGCCGCCCATATAGTTGACGAAGATGGGCTTTTTCGTGGTCTTGGCCACATCGATGATGGCTTCGGCCGTCTCGATGATCTCGGCCGAGGCGGTCGGGGTCAAAAGGATCAGGATGGAATGGACCTGCGGGTCGTCCACCACCACTTCCAGGGTCTTGCGGTAGCGTTCGGCCGGGGCGTCGCCGATGAGGTCGATGGGGTTGTAGAGCGACGCGTAGGGCGGCAGGAATTCCTTGAGGCGGTCGATGGTGTTGTTGGACAGGCGCGCCATATGCAGCAGCGGCGACTTCTCGGTGGCGTCGGCAGCGAGGATGCCGGGGCCGCCGGAGTTGGTCACCACGCAAAGGCCCGGCCCTTCGGGCAGGGGCTGGGTGGAGAAGGCCTGGGCCAGGTCGAAGAGCGTGCCCATGTCGTTGGCCCGGATGATGCCGGTCTTGCGGAAGGCGGCGGTGTAGGCGGCGTCCGAGCCGGCGATGGCGCCGGTGTGGGAAGAGGCCGCCTTGGCGCCGGCGGCGGTGGTGCCGGACTTGATGATGACGACCGGCTTTTCGCGGGTGACCTTGGCCGCCTGCTCGATGAAGTCCGGGCCGTTGGCCACGTTTTCGATGTAGCCGAGGATGACGGACGTATTGGGGTCGGTGCGCAGGCACTCGAGCATGTGGGCTTCGTTGATCACGGCCTTGTTGCCGAGCGAAATGAACTTGGAAAAGCCCACGTTCTCGCCCAGGGCCCAGTCGAGGATGGCCGTGCACAGCGCGCCGGACTGGGAGAAGAAGGCGATGGAGCCTTCCTCGGGGTAGCCGGCGGCGAAGGAGGCGTTGTTGTTGTCCTGGGTGCTGATGAGCCCCAGGCAGTTGGGGCCGACCATGGCGATGTCGTTTTGGGTGCAGATCTCGATGAGCTTCTGCTCCAGGGCATAGCCTTCCTTGCCGACTTCCTTGAAGCCGGCGGTGATGATGATGGCGGCCTTGACCTTGCGCAGCGCCAGGGCTTCCATGGAAGGCACGACGGCGGCCACGGGCACCACGATGACGGCCAGGTCGAGGCCCTCGGGCAGGTCCTCGATGCGCTTGGTCACGGGCAGGCCCAGGATCTCGTCGGCTTTGGGGTTCACGGGGATGAGCTTCCCTTGGTACCCCGCCTCCAGCATGTTGTGCACCACCGTATGGCCGACCTTGCCCGGCGCCGCGGAGGCGCCGATGACGGCTACGGTTTTGGGCGCGAATAGCGCCTGGATGTTGTCTTTAAAACTCATTAGGCTACCTCGCTCGCCTTTGTTGGTGCGACCGGGCTAGCGCCCGGCCAGTGTCTCCGCGTAGATCTCCACCGGATGCCGGATGGCCAGCCTGTCGCCGGCCTGGGACAGCATGTCCCCGATCTGCAGCATGCAGGCCGGACAGCTCGTGGCCACGACGGAGGCTCCCGTGGCGACGATGTTGTCCCGCTTGCGCTTGCCGATGCGCTTGGACAGGTCGTAATGCTGTAGGGTGAAGCTTCCGCCGGAACCGCAGCACGAGTCCGCGCCCTCCATCTCCACGAGACGGAAGCGCGGATTGGCCGCGAGCAAGGCCCGGGGCTCGGCGGAGACGCCCAGGGATTTCTTCAGGTGGCAGGGGTCGTGGTAGGTGACGGCGATGTCGCCGCCGCCGGCGGCCAGGCCGTCGGTCACCTTGAGGTCCTGGACCAGGAAGGCGCTCACGTCCTTGACCTTGGGCGCGAGCTCCCGGATCTTGAACCGGATCGACTCGGGCAGGCCTTCGGCCATGAGCGGCCATATCTTCTTGATGGTCGAGGTGCAGGTAGCGCAGGGCGTGACCAGCACGTCGAAGTCGTGGTCGCCGAAGAGCTTCATGTTGGCGGCGACCAGGGTCTCGAAGGTGTCGCGGTCGCCCGAGGACAGGGCCGGGATGCCGCAGCAGGCCTGTCCGTGGGGCATGTAGACGCCCACGCCGTGGTGGTCGCAGACCTTGAGCACGGCTTCGCCGATGCGCGGGAACATCTTGTCCACCACGCAGCCGTAGAAGAAGGCGACCTTGAGGCCCGACGGCCCGCGGGGGGTGTCGCGCTCGGCCTGGGTCACGTGCAGGGGCGTGCCGGCCAGGGGGGCGAAGTGCCGCCCTTCCAGCAGGTTGGAGAACACACGGGCGCAGGACGAACCCACCATGTCGTTGACCGGGCGGGTGAAGATGCCCTGGAACTTGGCCGCGATGGACATGACGGAGTCGAACAGCCGGGGGTTTTTGAGCAGTCCCCGGAAGATCGCCCGCTTGACCGGCGGCAGTCCGTAGTAGCCCGTGAGGAAGGCCCGGGCCTTGAGGAAGATGTCCAGGGCCTTGACGCCGCTCGGGCAGTTGGCCTGGCAGGAGCCGCACAAAAGGCAAGCGTCCAGGCGTTCCTTGACCCCGGCCGGGTCCTTGATGACCTCGTCGGCCAGGCATTCGAGCAGGGCGATCTTGCCCCGGGCCACATGGCCCTCGAGTCCCGTCTCCCCGTAGAGGGGGCACACGGCCTGGCACATGCCGCAGCGCATGCAGGCCACAAGCTGGTCGTCGATCTGCCTCAGCAGGCCGACCAGTTCACGCATCTCGCTCATGTCACTCCCCCGTGATCTTGCCGGGATTGAGGATTCCCTTGGGATCCAGGGCCTTTTTCAGCTTCCTGGCGTAGAGGATCGAGCCCATGCCCACTTCCTTGGCCATGTACTTGGACTTGGCCGTGCCGATGCCATGCTCGCCGGAGAGCGTGCCGCCAAGGCCCAGGGCCACGTCGAAGATCTCGTCGATGGCCGCCTCGACGCGCTTGAACTCCTCATGGTCGCGCTTGTCCGTGAGAATGGTCGGGTGCAGGTTGCCGTCGCCGGCGTGGCCGAAGGTGCCGATGGTAAGCCGGTACTTGGCCGCGATCTTCTCCAGGGCCCCGACCATGGCCGGGATCTGGGAGCGGGGAACGGTCGCGTCCTCGAGCACCGTGGTCGGGCGCACCCGGGCCAGGGCGGACAGCGCCGCCCGGCGGGCTTCCCAGACCTTGTTGCGCTCGGCCGCGTCCTTGGCCACGTGGATGCGGGTCGCGCCCACGCGCTTGCAGATGGCCTCGACCTCGGCGGCTTCCTCCTCGACCTGGGCCGGGTGTCCGTCCACCTCGATCAAAAGCAGCGCCTTGGCGTCGGTGGGCAGTCCCGCGTGGGCGAAGTCCTCCACGGTCTTGATGGTGAAGTCGTCCATGTATTCCAGGGTGGCCGGCACGATCTTGGCGGCGATGATGGCGGCCACGGTCTCCGAGGCCTTGAGCAGGTCGTCGAAGATGGCCATCATGGCCTTGCTGGCCTTGGGCGGCGGCACGAGCTTGAGGATGATCTCGTTGAACACCCCGAGCGTGCCTTCGGAGCCGACCATGAGGCCGTGCAGGTTCATGCCGGTGACGCACTTGACGGTGCGGGAGCCGGTTTTGACGAGCTCCCCGTCCACGTCATAGAGGCTCATGCCCATGACGTAGTCCTTGGTGACGCCGTACTTGAGGCCGCGAAGCCCGCCGGCGTTCTCGGCCACGTTGCCGCCGATGGTGGACACGGCCTGGCTGCCCGGATCGGGCGGATAGAACAGGCCGCGCTTGGCCACCTCGGCCGCGAACTTGGCCGTGACCACGCCGGTCTGGACCACGGCGTACATGTCGGCCTCGTTGATCTCGATGATCTTATTGAGCGCTCCGGTCAGGGCCACCACCCCCCCGGGGGAGGGGATGGTGCCGCCGGAGAGGTTGGTGCCCGAGCCGCGCACGGTCAGCGGCAGGCCGAGCTCGTTGCATGTGGCAACCACCCGTCCCAGAGCCTCGGGCGTCTCGGGACGCACGGCCAGGGCCGGGAGCTTGGGGGGAAGGACGGCCGCATCGTAGGCGTAGCTGTGGCGGTCCACCTCGCTGGCCAGGACGTTTTCCTTGCCGACGATTTCCTCGAACTTCTGGGACAGGTGGTTATCCATGTTCGTTCTCGCTTTTGCTTATTTGCCGGCGCGGCCTTCGTCGCAGGGTTCGCCGGTTTGGGGACGGGCATGCTCGGCGGTTTCCGCGGTGGCGCAGAAGGCCGGGTCGTCGGCGGCGTCTACCGCGCCCGCCGCGGCCGGGCCGTCGAAGACCGGCATGGCGGCCAGGTATTCAAGCTCCTTGTAGCGTTCCTTGTAGGCCGCTTCCATGGAGGCGCGGTAACGCTTGGACATGTCGGGGTGCATCTTCTCCAGGGCGGCGTAGCGGACTTCGCCGGACAGGAAGCCCTGGAAGTCGCCGGCCGGGGCCTTGGAGTCGATGACCAGCGGGTTTTTCCCTTCGGCCTTGAGGTCCGGGTTGAAGCGGTAAAGCGGCCAGTAGCCGGTTTCCACGGCCAGCTTGGCTTCCTCCATGGACTTGCCCATGCCCTTGCGGATGCCCTGGTTGATGCAGGGGGCGTAGGCGATGACGATGGAGGGGCCCTTGTGGGCCTCGGCTTCGAGGAAGGCCTTGAGGGCCTGGTTCTTGTCCGCGCCCATGGCGATGGAGGCCACGTAGACGTAGCCGTAGGTCATGGCCATGCGGGCCAGGTCCTTTTTGCCCGTGACCTTGCCGGCGGCGGCGAACTTGGCGATGGCGCCCAGCGGCGTGGCCTTGGAGGCCTGGCCGCCGGTGTTGGAGTAGACCTCGGTGTCCATGACCAGGATGTTGACGTCCTCGCCCGAGGCGATGACGTGGTCCAGGCCGCCGTAGCCGATGTCGTAGGCCCAGCCGTCGCCGCCGAAGATCCAGACGGACTTTTTCGTGAAGATGTCGGCGTCGACCAGGATGGCGGCCTGGGCGGCGTCGCCCTTGTCCAGCAGGGCCTTCATCCGGTCGCCGTAAAGGCGCGATCCGGCCGCGTCGTCCTTTTTCTCCAGCCAGCCGGCCAGGGCGGCGCGCAGCTCGTCGGAAAGCGAGCCTTCAAGCGCCGCGGCCACCTTGTCGGCCAGCTTGTCCCGGCGCTGCTTGAGCGCCATGTTGTAGCCGAAGCCGAACTCGGCCGCGTCCTCGAAGAGCGAGTTGTTCCAGGCCGGGCCGTGGCCGTCGGCGTTCTGGGCATAGGGCGAGGTGGGCGCGGAGCCGCCCCAGATGGAGGAGCAGCCCGTGGCGTTGGCCACCATCATGCGTTCGCCGAAGAGCTGGGTGAGGAGCTTGACGTACGGGGTCTCGCCGCAACCGGCGCAAGCGCCCGAGAACTCCAGCAGCGGCTGGTAGAACTGGCTGCCCTTGAGGTTCTCGCGCTTGACCAGGGAGCCCTTGTTGGCCAGTCCCATGGCGAAGCCGTGGTTTTCGACCTGCACGGCCATTTCCTCTTCCAGGGGCTTCATGACCAGGGCCTTCTGCTTGGCCGGGCAGACGTCGGCGCAGGAGCCGCAGCCCATGCAGTCCATGGGGAAGACCTGCATGCGGTAAGAAAGGCCCTTGAGCTCCTTGCCGGTGGCCGGCAGGGTCTCGTAGCCGGCCGGAGCCTTGGCCATCTCGGCCTCGTCGGCCAGGAAGGGACGGATGGTGGCGTGGGGGCAGACGTAGGAGCACTGGTTGCACTGGATGCAGTTTTCCTTGATCCAGTGGGGGATGTTGATGGCCACGCCGCGCTTTTCGTAGCGGGAGGTGGCGGCCGGGAAGGAGCCGTTCTCGGCGAAGGCGGAGACCGGCTGCTCGTCGCCCTTCTGGGCCAGGATGGGCCGGATGACCTTGTTGAAGTACTCGGGCTCGTTGGGGGCGGCCTCGGCGGCGTCGGCGGCGCTGGCCCAGGCGGCCGGGACCTTGATCTCGACCAGGCCGTCCATGGCCATGTCCACGGCGTCGACGTTCATCTTGACGATCTTCTCGCCCTTGTTGCCGTAGGTCTTCTTGATGGAGTCCTTGAGCAGGCCGATGGCCTGTTCGATGGGCAGCACGCCGGCCAGCTTGAAGAAGGCGGTCTGCATGACCATGTTGATGCGGGCGCCAAGGCCGGTCTTGGCGCCGATGGCCACGGCGTCGATGTTGTAGACCTTGAGCTTCTTGTCGGCGATGGTGCGCAGCATGTGGCCGGGCAGGTTGGCTTCCAGGTCCTCGGCGGTGTTCCAGGAGGAGTTGAGCACGAAGGTGCCGCCGTCCTTGATGCCTTCCAGGATGTCGTAGATGTGCACGTAGCTCGGCTTGTGGCAGGCCACGTAGTCCGCGGCGTCGACCAGGTAGGTGGACTGGATGGGCTTTTTGCCGAAGCGCAGGTGGGAGACGGTGATGCCGCCGGATTTTTTCGAATCGTAGGCGAAGTAGCCCTGGGCGTAGAGGTCGGTGTTGTCGCCGATGATCTTGATGGCCGACTTGTTGGCGCCGACGGTGCCGTCGGAGCCGAAGCCCCAGAACTTGCACTGCACGGTGCCTTCGGGGACCGTGGGCAGCGGGCCGCCGATCGGCAGGGAGGAGCCGGACACGTCGTCGTTGATGCCCACCACGAAGTGGCGCTTGGGCGTGGCCGCGGCCATGTTGTCGAAGATGGACTTGGCCATGCCGGGGCGGAATTCCTTGGAGCCCAGGCCGTAGCGGCCGCTCATGAGCTTGGGAATCGCGCCGCCGCGTTCGATGAACGCCGCGCACACGTCCTGGTAGAGCGGATCGCCCAGGCTTCCGGGCTCCTTGGTGCGGTCGAGCACGGTGACCACCTGGGCCGAGGCGGGCAGGACCTTGAACAGGGCGTCCGGGGCGAAGGGCCGAAACAGGCGCACCTTGACCAGGCCGACCTTCTCGCCCTTGGCGTTCAAGTAATTGACCACTTCCTCAACGGTCTCGCACGAGGAGCCCATGGACACGACCACGCGGTCGGCGTCGGGCGCGCCCACGTAGTCGAAGAGCTTGTAGGGACGGCCGGTGAGCGCCCCGACCTTGTCCATCATGGCCGAGACGATGCCCGGCAGGACCTGGTAGTAGGGGTTGGCCCGCTCGCGGCCCTGGAAGAAGATGTCCGGGTTCTGGGCGGTGCCGCGCATGTCCGGATGCTCGGGGTTCATGGCCTTGGCCCGGAAGGCGGCGATCTTCTCGTAATTGACCAGTCCCTTGATGTCCTCGTAGTCGATGACCTCGATCTTCTGGATTTCGTGGGAGGTGCGGAAGCCGTCGAAGAAGTGGACGAAGGGCACGCTGCTCTCGATGGCGGACAGGTGGGCGACGAGGGCCAGGTCCATGCATTCCTGGACCGAGGCCGAGGCCAGCTGGGCGAAGCCGGCGGAGCGGGCGGCCATGACGTCGGAGTGGTCGCCGAAGATGGACAGGGCGTGGGTGGCCACGGCGCGGGCCGACACGTGGAAGACGGCCGGCAGGAGCTCGCCGGCGATCTTGAACATGTTGGGGATCATGAGCAGCAGGCCCTGGGAGGCGGTGAAGGTGGTGGTCAACGCGCCGGCCGCCAGCGAGCCGTGCACCGCGCCGGCCGCGCCGGCCTCGGACTGCATTTCACGGATGGTCAGGGTTTGGCCGAAGATGTTTTTCAACCCCTTGGCCGCCCATTCGTCCGCGATCTCGCCCATGGTGGACGAAGGGGTGATGGGATAAATGGCCGCCGTATCGCTCATCGCGTAGGCGACATGGGTGGTGGCGGTATTGCCGTCCATGCTTTTCATCTTCTTGGCCATGCTCAACTCTCCTTAAAAGTTGTCGTTCGACCGAAACAGAGAAAGGCCGGCGTCGACGCTTCTCCTCAGGCAAACCTCGTGCCACACATGAAAAGATAACGGGACTTCGATGCGTTATTGATCCGGCGAGGCCACCTCAAGATTGGTCGTGCGCGCAGTATCCGATTTTCCGGATACCGGGTGGCGACCTAATACCCTGATTTTTATGGTTTCGTAAAGCGGCAACCGGGGATGGAGGGTGTCCGAAATTTCAGACGGAGCACGTCTGTCCGATAAATCAGACACGAACGCATCCAAAGTCCTCCTGGAAAGGGTTTTCCTGGAACGTGATGCCACAATCGAGACCGGATGGCACGATAAAAATCAAGAAAACGGATTTGTTACAAAAATCGCAATTTGAGCCC
>JAEWCY010000093.1 GCA_023390395.1 Pseudomonadota bacterium
GCTGATCATCAAGGGCGAGCCGGAGCGCAAGCCGGAACAGCAGCCTGCCCGCCGGCGCAACAACCAGCGCCGCCCGCCCCCCAAGACACGGAACCAGCCGGGCAACCGGACGGCCAGCCGACCGAAAAAGCCCCACAACCCCTTTTCTAGCCAGGAAATCCCGGAAATTGCGGTGGTGTTCCCGGCCGGCCAGCCGCTCGGCCAGGATCACGAGCAAGCCCATGGGCGAGGCGGGCAGGTCCGCGAGGTAATCGACCACCAGCACGTGGCCGCCCGGCCGGGTGACGCGAAAAAGCTCGCCGAGCATGGCCGCGCGGTCCCCGGCAGGGTTTTCGTGCAGGGCGAAGGTGGCCACGGCCGCGTCGCAGGCCCCGTCGGCCACGGCCAGCCGCCGGGCGTCCGCGCGGGCCAGGACGCCCTCCCCTGGGCAAAGGGCCCGGGCCTTGGCCAGCATGGCCGGGCTGGCGTCGAGGCCCAGGGCGTCGAAGCCGGCCGTACGCAGCCGCCGGAGGAGCCGGCCCGTGCCGCAGCACACGTCGCACACGCGCCGCGCCCCGAGCCCGGCCAGCGTCTCGGCCACCAGCCGGCGCACGGGATCGAGGAAGGCGGCCGTGACCGGGTCGTAGAGCCCGGCCACGGCCGCGTAGGGGTCGGGCCTCAATGGTTGCGGCCGAAGATTTCGGTCATGGCCCGCAGCCGCTCGGCCAGCGACGCCTCGAACTGCTCCTCAACGGCCCGCCAGCCCCAGTTGCCCTTGGCCACCGAGGGCATGTTCATGCGCGCCCCCTCGCCGAGGCCAAGCAGATCCTGCATGGGGGTGACGGCCGTGGCCGCCGCGCTGGCCATGACCAGCCGGATGAGCTCCCAGGGAGCCTGCTCGGGCGCGATCTCCCGGCCGAGGTAGGCGAAAAGGGCCTTTCTCCCCTCCTCGCCGGCCTCGCCGGCCCGCGCCCAGCCGAGCGTGGTGTTGTTGTCGTGGGTGCCGGTGTAGGCCACGCAGTCGCGCTCGTAGTTGTGGGGCGCGTCGCGGTTCTCGGCGATGCCCGGGCCGAAAGCGAACTGGAGGATCTTCATGCCCGGAAAGCCGAAGGCGGCCATGAGTTCGCGCACCTCGGCCGTGATCACGCCCAGGTCCTCGGCGATGAGCGGCAGGGAGGGGAACCGGCGCAGCATGGTCTTGAAAAGAGCCATGCCCGGGGCCTTGACCCACTGGCCGCGCACGGCCGTGGCCTCCTGGGCCGGAATCTCCCAGTAGGCCTCGAAGCCCCGGAAGTGGTCCAGCCGGATGACGTCGTAGAGCGCGATGTTGTGGGCCATGCGCCGCAGCCACCAGTCGAACCCCGTCTTCTCGTGGGCCGGCCAGTCGTAGACCGGGTTGCCCCAGCGCTGGCCCGTCTCGCTGAAGTAGTCCGGCGGCACCCCGGCCACGAACACCGGCCGCTTCTCCCGGTCGAGCTTGAAAAGCTCCGGGTTGGCCCAGACGTCGGCGCTGTCCTGGGTGACGTAGATGGGCATGTCGCCGATGACCTGGATCTCGTTTTCGCGCAGATGCCGGCGCAAGGCCCTCCACTGGGAAAAGGCCAGGTACTGGACGAAGCGCAGGTAGGAAAGCTCCCCGGCCTGGCGGTCGCGCACGGCGTCCAGGGCGGAGCTTCGCCGGTCGCGCAGCTCCGCCGGCCAGTCGGCCCAGCCCTGGCCGCCGCGCTCGCGCTTGACGGCCCGGAAAAGCACGTAGTCGTCGAGCCAGGACGCCTCCTCGCGACAGAAAACGGCCAGCCCGGCATCGGTCGCGACCCGGTCGGCGTTTCGGGCGAAGGCCAGCCGCAACAGCCTGTCCTTCCAGGCCTCCGCGCCCTCGTAATCGGCCACGGCCGGGTTGCCCGGCGCGTAGCCCGAGGCGATGTCCTCCGGGTCGAGCCAGCCGTCGCCGACCAGCAGCTCGGGGCTTATGAGCAGGGGGCTTATGGCGAAGGCGGAATCGCTGCTGTAGGGCGAATTGCCGATGAAGGTGGAGGTGGGGGTCAGGGGCAGGATCTGCCAGTAGGACTGGGCGGCCCTGGCCAGGAAGGCGGCGAAGCGGCGGGCCGCCGGGCCGAAGTCGCCGACGCCGAAGCGCGACGGCAGGGAGGTGATGTGCAAAAGCACGCCGCTGGCTCTGCGCTGCATGGAGGTCTCCTTTGGTCGAAAGGCCCCGGCGGGCGCGCGGCTCAAAAGCACGCCGCGCCGGCTTGAAATCCTTTTACGGGAAGCGCATGACGGTCTGATCGCGGCGCGTCGACGGCCCTGGCCCGCACGGCCGGAGCTCCGGCGCTGGAGCCGCCATGGCCGCGAATCTGGCAAAAATCGCCCGGCCTGTCCATGCGCGCCCCGGCCGGGCCCGGTCGCCGGGCATTGACGACGGCGGGTCAAAACTGGAACAAAGGCCGCCGACAGCCCAAACCAAGGGGAATACGCCATGGATTTCGCCATCGTCCGCCGGGCGCTGGCCTGCCTGGAGCCGGCCGAGGACGCCGGACGCGGGCTGGACGGCGCGCTTTCGCGCCTGCTCGGCCTTCTGGCCGAACTGCCGGCATGCCATAACGCCGCCGTGGTGCTGGCCGACGCCGACAACCCCACGGCCATACGGGCCCAGCTCGGCGCGCCGGACGTGAGCCTGCTGCTCGAAGCCGCCCTGGACCGCAAGACGCCCCGGACCGCGCCCCGCGTGCTGCGCCGGGGCCAGCCCCCGGTCGCGGCCGACGCGGCCGGGGAGATCGCCTGCGCCCGGGAGGAGGCGGCCATGCTGGCCGCCCCGATCCAGGCCGGCCCGGACATGCCCGGCGGCTGGCTCTTCGCCGACGGCCTGGCCGGCGGGGACGCCTCCCTGGCCGACGAGCTGCGCCTGCTGGCCGTTTTCGCCGAGGTCGCCTCGGCCCAGGTGCGCGCCACCTGCGTCGCCCTGGAGCGCAACCGCGAGCTGGCCGGCGAGACGGCCTTCCTGCGCTCGAAAGTCTCCCTGCGCTACCGCCACGTCTTTTCCGAGGGCGCAAGCCCCAGGATCGAGGCCTTGCGGGCCGCCGTGGACCAGGCGGCCCGCTGCGACGCGCCCGTGCTCCTGCTCGGCGAGGAGGGCGTGGGCAGAAGCGTCCTGGCCCGGCTCATCCACGAGCTCTCGCCCCGGGCGGTGCGCCTTTTTTCCGTGTTCAACGCCGAAAGGACCGACAATCCCGCCGTGGAGCTCTTCGGCGGCTCCCGGGGCCTGGACACGCCCGGCGTGCCCGGACTCATCGAGGAGACCGACGGCGGCGCGCTGCTTGTCGAGGACGCCCACCTGCTGCCGCCGGCCATCGTCGAGCGCCTGGCCCGGTTCCTGGCCGAGGGCGTGTTCGTGCGCGTGGGCGGCTCCCGGCCGCGCCGCAGCCGCACGCGGGTGCTCCTCAAGGCCTCGCCCCAGGGGCCGAGCCCGGAGCTGGCCGAGGCCGCGCCCATGGCCGTGATCCGCGTGCCGACCCTGCGCGAGCGCCCCGAGGACATCCCGGCCCTGCTCGAACACCTGCTCTCCCTGGAATCCGTGCGCGACGCCCGCCGCCTCTCGCTCACCCCCAAGGCCCTCAAGGCCCTGGAGGCCTACGACTGGCCCGGCAACATCCGGGAGATGCGCGACCTCGTCGCCCGCCTGGCCGTGACCGCGCCCGAGGACCGCATCGACATCGCGGACATTCCCCCGGAGATGCTGGCCGAGGGCGAACGGCCGCAGGTGCTGCCCGAGGACGCGGCCGAACTGCGCGACATGGAGCGCCAGCAGGTCTTAAGCGCGCTCACCCGCCACGGCTGGGTCCAGTCCCGGGCCGCCCGGGAGCTGGGGCTCACCCTGCGCCAGATCGGCTACCGCATCCGCAAGTACGGCCTGATCCGGGAAGGCGACGGCCCCGAGGGCCCCAGGCGGGGTTGAGGAAAACCTCCCCTGGGGCTAAGGAGCCGGGGGGAAGGCGACCGGGCCCGCGCCGCGGCCGCCGCCCCGCCCAATCCATCCCCCACGGAAGCCGCCCATGACCGACATTCTCTTGGCCGTCGCCATCGCCCTGGCCGGGTTCGCCCTGGAAGTCTGGCCGCGCCTTTTAAACCGCTATTTCGGCATCGACACCTGGCGCTTCGCCCTGCTGGCCGACGCCGTGCGCCGCCACGGCCGCTATCCGGACAGCGTGCCCGAGAAGTACATCGTGCCGGGATCGGTGGACAATCCGCCGTTTCTGCCCTTCGTGTGCTCGCGTTTTTCCAAGGCCTGGCTCGACCGCAACCAGGGCCTTATTTCCCCGGCCTTCGACGTGCTGCAAAGCCTGACCGTCTTCGGGCTGGGCTGGGCCGTGTCCGGGGCGCCGGTGGGCGGGCATCTGGCTCAGATCCTCTACCTCCTCACCCCGGTGGTGCCGCTGGAGGCCAGCAACCTGAGCCTGCGCACCCCGGGCAGCCTCGTGTTCCTGTGGGCCATGCTGGCCGTGCAGGCCTACGCCCTGCACCCGGGCGTGTGGACGTTCCTGCTCGGCGTGGCCGGGGTGACGCTTTTGACCTTCACCCACCGCATGGCCGTGCAGGTGCTTTTCTTCGGCATCATCGGCTTCACCATCATCGACGACAATGCCCGCTGCCTGCTGGTTTTTCTGGTCGGCGTGCTCTTTTCCATCTTCGCCTTCAAGGGCGCGTACCTCAAGTACCTGCGCGGCCAGCTCCTTTTGATCGCCTTCTGGATGTACAACATCCGCAACCGCCTGGCCCACCAGATTCGCGGCAACCCGACCAAGGAAAAGCAGCACACCGACTTCGTGCGCCGCATCGAGTACCTCATCTGGAAGATTCCGGTCCTGCCGTTTCTGGCCGTCAATCCCTGGGCCGTCTATTCCTTCGTGGCCGTGCTGCTGCCGGACTACGGGGCCATGGCCGCCGTGTCCCCGTGGTTTTCGGTCGTCGTCAAATGGTCGGTGGTGCTTTTCATCCTCGGCATCCTTTTCAACACCAAGTACATGCGCTTTCTGGGCGAGGGCCAACGCTACCTGGAGTACGCCACGGGCGCGGCCGCGGCCGCGGCGGCCGCCGTGATCCTCAAGTTCGCCGGCGACCCGGCCGTGTGGGGACTGGTCAAGGCCGCGCCCTGGCTCGTGGGCCTGGGCTGCCTGGGCGTCGTCCTCTTTTTCCAGATCAAGCTGGTGGTCAATAACCCCGACAAGTCCGTCACCCCGGCGCTGTGGGACGTGCTCGAGCACCTCAACGCCTTCCCCGAAGAGGTACGCATCGCCTGCCTGCCCCACGGCCTGGCCGACGCGGTCACCTACTTCCTCAAAAACGGCAAGGCGCTGCTTTCGGACAATTCCGTGGGCGTCTACGAACTGGTGGACTACTGGCCGCTTTTGCAAAAGCCCCTGGGCGAGATCGCGGACAAGTACGGCCTGACGCACTTCCTGGTCAGCACCAAGTTCGTGACCCTGGAGGAGCTCGACATCCCGGGCTTCGACGAGGTCTTCCGCCGGGAGCACTACGTGGTGCTGGCGCGCCGGGCGGCCTAGGGCATGAAGCGCCTGTCCTCGGTCCTGGTCGCCACCATCGCCGACGTCACCGACGCCGCCACGGGCGAGCGGATGCGCCACAACTCCCCGGCCTGGCCCCTGCTGGAGTTCTTCCGCCGCCGGGCCGACCGGGCCACGGTGCTGGAGCTGTCGCTGCCCCGGCCGGGCATGGTCTCCCGGCCCCAGGCCTCGTTTTTCGAGGGGGGAACGCTGCGGGAGCGGCACGTCTGGCCGGGCTGGCTCACCGCGCCCTTCGCCGTGGCGCCGGACAAGGCCCAACCGAAAACCTATTTCCGCCTGAAAGCCCGCGACATCCTGGCCTGCTTCTGGGCCGCCGCGGCCACGCCCGGCCCCATCGACCTCTTCATCGGCGTGGAGTCGCTGCTGGCCCTTTGCGGCGCGGCGCTCAAGGTCCGGGGCAAGGTCAGGGAAAGCGCCTACTACATCTCCGACTGGTCGCCCTGGAAGTTCGACAACAAGCTCCTCAACGACGTCTACATCTGGCTCGACAAGACCGCCTGCCGCCGCTCGGACTTCATCTGGAACTACACCTACGCCATCAGCGACGCCCGACGCGACATCCTGGGCTACGACATGGCGGCCATGGGCCGCGAGCTGTGGGTGCCCTTCGGCTTCATCCCGGACGGGGTGACCATCAGGCCCCACGCGGAAGTGGACCGTCGGCGGCTCTTCTACAGCGGCGGCATCTGCCGGGAAAACGGGGTGGAGCTCATCGTCGAGGCCCTGCCGCAAATCCTGGCCGCCGTGCCGGACGCGACCATCGACATCTTCGGCGACGGCCCGCAGCTGGCGCAACTGCAAGCCCGGGCCGAGGCCCTGGGCGTGGCCCGGGCCGTCGTCTGGCACGGCTACGTCACGGACCGCCGCCGCATCCTGGACGCCGCCCTGTCCGCCTCGGCCGCCCTGGCCCCGTACATGCCCTTTCCGGAAAACGTGAAGCGCTTCGGCGACGTGATCAAAATCCGCGAGGCCATCGGCTGCGGCCTGCCCGTGATCACCACCGAGGTGCCGCCGTCCCACCGCGAGGTGCGCGACGGCGGCCTCGGCGCGGTCATCGCCTACGACGCGGGAATTCTGGCCAAAACCGCCATATCCTTCCTCTCCGACGACGATGCGTATTTCGCCATGCGCGACAGGGTGGTGGCCGCCTCGTGCGACAATCTGTGGGACGCCATCTACGCGCGCACGCTCGCGGCCATGGGCTACGACGCCGCGCCCCGGTTCGGGGAGGCCGCCTCCTGAGCCCGGCCGTCCGCCCCGGGCGCGCGGCCGGCGCGCGGCTTGCGTCCGGCAACCGATCCGGCTACATGTACCGGCGCATCGCGCGCGCTCTCCTTTCGCCCCTCGCCCCCGGACGGCCCCGCTGCGGAAAATCCGGCCGGCCCAGGGGCCACACCACCGTCAGCAGCACGGGAACGCCATGTTTTTCCTGAGAAAACGTCCTCCAGCCGTCATCCCCGAAGGCTTCGATCTCCAGGGCAGGCCCAAGGTGGGCGTCCTGGTCGAAACCACCATTCCGCCCGTGTCGCGGGCCAACCTGCGCATGTACTGGCTGGCCAGGGTGCTCATCGCGGAAAAGCGCGTGGCCGTGAACATGATCTCGCCGAGCAAGGACCTCGCCTCCCGGCGCTCCTATTTCGTGGAATGGATCTGGATGAACCAGTTCCCGGGCTGGGCCAGGCACCTGTATTCCGGCTGGCGGCTGCCCGTGCGCGTCTGGCACTTCCTGGCCTCCATCCTTTCCCTCGTGATCCTGGAAGTTTGGTATCGCCGCTCCTACGGCCGGGGATTCGCCGCCCTGCACGCCTGGAACCCCCTGGCCGGTCTGGCCGCGGTCATCGCCGGCAAGCTCGTGGGCAAGCCGGCCTTCGTGGACTTCACGGACTTCTATTCCGACATCGCCCGCACGGACATGCCGCTTCTGAGCAAGCCCTTGGTGTGGCTCGAAAACTACGTCCTGCGCCAGGCGCGCTACGTGTTCGTGGTCAGCCGCCAGCTCAAGGACCACCTGGTGCGCGTCCACGGCCTGCCGCCGGAGAAGATCCACATCGTGCCCGACGGCACGGATTCCGAGACCTTCCGGCCGGACGTGCCCACGGCCGGCGTGCGCGAAAGGCTCGGCATTCCGGCCGGCGCGCCGGTGCTCGTCTTCCACGGCGACATCAAGCACGACGACGGCGTGGACATCCTCCTCGACGCCCTGGCCCTGGTGGTCAAGCAGCGCCCGGACGCCAGGCTCCTCATCCTCGGCGGCGGCAGCCCCTATTTCGACGAGGTCTGCCGGCCGCGCATCGCCCGGCTGGGCCTGGCCGACAACGTGGTCCTGCCCGGCTGGATTCCCCACGCCGACGTGCCGGCCGTGCTTTGCGCCTGCGACATCGGGGCCATGACGCTTCGCGCCACGCTCAACCACGACCACTACCTGTCGTTCAAGCTCTTCGAGTACTGGGGCTGCGGCAAGCCCGTGGTGGTGACGCGTCTCAAGGCCATCGGCGAGATCGCCCGGGACGGCGAAAACGCCCTGGTCGCGCCGAGCGGCGACGTGGAGGCCTACGCCCGGGCCTTTTTGCGGCTCATCGAGGACCGCGACCTGGCCGCCCGCCTGGGCCACGCCGGCCGGGAGCTGGTGGTGCGGGAGTTCGACTGGCGCGAGATCATGAAGAAGGAAACCGCCGTGTACACGGCCGAATTCCTGGACGCGGCCGCGCCCCGGCCTGCCTCCCGGGCCTGATGTCCCCCGCCATGGCCCCTTCCTTCGC
Source organism: Pseudomonadota bacterium (assembly GCA_023390395.1). Taxonomy (GTDB): domain Bacteria; phylum Desulfobacterota; class Desulfovibrionia; order Desulfovibrionales; family Desulfovibrionaceae; genus Solidesulfovibrio. Next base: position 8,318 of record JAEWCY010000093.1, read on the forward strand.
CAGCGTCATCATCGAGCTGACCAACCACTGCAATTTTTCCTGCCCCTTCTGCCCGAGCGACGCCATCACCAGGCCCAAGGGCTTCATGGACCCGGCGCTGATGGATTCCCTGCTGACGCAGATCGCCCGGGGCGGGCTCGCGCCCGTGGTCCAGTTCGGGCTCATGGGCGAACCGTTCCTGCACAAGGGCCTTTTCGACATGGCCGCCCGGGCCAGGGAGCTGGGGCTTTTCCTGCGCGTGTTCACCAACGGCAGCCGGCTCACCGAGGCCAACGTGGAGCGCGTCGTGGCCTCGGGCATAAACGAGCTCTACGTCAGCTACCGGGGCGTGGACGCCTCGGCCTTCGCCGAGCTCTCGCGCACGGACTTTGCGGCCTACCGCGAGGGCGTACGCCGGCTGGTGGCCGCCGCGCCCCGCTTTCCCGGCCGCGTCATCCTCAAGGTCTTCAAGGACACGGTCTACGAAAAGGCCCTGGGCACCGACGCCATGGGCCGGCGCATGTCCGCCGGCCGGGTCGAGGCGCGCATGGAGGAACTCCTGGCCGGCCTCGTCCCGCCCGTGTCCTTCGCCCCGGACCGCGCCCGGGCCAACCACGCCGTGAAGGTCACGGACAACGTGTCCGTGCGCTTCGAGACCGTCTCCCGCTGGGTCAGCCAGGAGAACGCCGGCAGGGAGGGCTTCGTCAAGGGCGTGATCGGGGCCTGCGACGGCCTGGAAGGCCATTGCGGCATCCTCTGGAACGGCGACGTGACCACCTGCTGCAAGGACTACGACGGCAAGAACGTCTTCGGCAACGCCGCTCGCCGGTCCCTGGTCGGCATCCTCGACGGCGACGCCGGCAGGCGGCTGCGCCGCTGCCTCAAGTGCTGCCTGCTGCCCACGGACTACTGCCGCCAGTGCCGGGGCGGCGACACCTGGCGCGACGCCCTGGTGCACCAGCTCGGCACCATCGCGCTCTTTAAGACCCCCCTTTCCCGCCTGGTGCTCGGCCTTGGCCGCGACGGGGACGACGCGCCGTGAAGCGCCGGCTCGCGGCCCTCGTGGTCGTGGCGCTCTTCGCCGTCCTCTCCTTCCGGGGCATCCTCTTCGCCCCGGGCCACGTCTACCAGAATTGGGACAACGTCACCCCGCCCTTCGCCGAGGAGATCAGGCGGCTGGCCGTCATTTCCCAGTACGGCTGGAACGCCCACTTCGACCTCGGCACGCCCGGGGCCTTCGGCGGCATCAACCGCTGGTTCGACATCGTGGCGCGTGAGGGCCTGGCGCCGCTCGGCGGACCGTTCCTGGCCAAGTTCCTGCCCCTGGCCTACGCCGTGGCCGGCGGCGCGGGCATCCTGGCCCTGTGCGCCGCCCTGGGCCTTGGCGCGCTGCCGTCGCTTCCCGCCGCGCTCCTTTTCGCCTTCAATCCCCGGCAGTACACCCTGGCCATAAGCGGCCACGTGCAGGAGTCCGGCTTCGCCCTGGCGCTTGTGCCCTGGATCGTCTGGCTGCTGTGGCGGGCCGTGACCGCGACCGGCCGCCGCCGCCTGCTCGGCCTGTCCCTGGCCGCCGGGCTGCTGGGGGCGCTCGCCTGCTCGGCCTCGCCCTTCGGCATCGTCTTTTTCGCCGCCGCCACCGTGCTTTTCACGCTGGCCGCCACGGCCAGCCGGCGCGACCTGCGGCCCCTGGCCGCCTTCGTCGTGGCCGGCGCGGCCGTCGTGACCCTTTCCCTGCACTGGGTCGTGCCCGCCGGGCTGTCCCTGGCCGGGGGCGGGGCCACGGTCAAATACCACCAGACGGCCGAGGACGTGCGCGAGAACTACGTCGGCATGTACCGCCACTTCTCCGCGCCCCTGCGCCAGGCCATGCTCGGCCACACCGACAACTACGGCATGGGCACGGAATACGCCTATCCGGTAAATTTCAAGGAAAATCCCGCCTGGATCGCCGCCGCCCTGGGGCTTCTCGGCCTGGCGCTGACGGGTCTGGCCTACCGGGGGCCGGCCAGGGCGCTCAAGTGGTTCGCCGCGGCCTGCCTGCTGGCCGGCTTCACGTGCATGGCCGGGTCCAAGACCCTGGCCGGAGCGGTCTTTTACGAGAAGTTCCTGGCCCGCGTGCCCATGATCTTCTACCTCATGGCCCGGCCGGCGCGCTGGCTGCCGCTCTATTTCACCGGCCTGTCGCTGCTGGCGGCCATGGGCCTGGCCGTCGTCTCGCGCCGGACCGTCTGGCGGGAAAGCCGCCTGCCCGACGTCGCCGCCGGGGCCTTCGCCGCCGCCTGCCTGGCCGTCTACCTCGCGCCCTACTGGAACGGGTCCGTGGCCGTGCCCAAAAACGCCACCACCCAGACCATGGCGCTCATGCCCCAGCCCGTCTCCCCGGCCGAGGGCGCGCTGGCCAAGGCCCTTTCCGCCGATCCGGACGACTACCGCGTGACGGTCTGGCCGACCATCGCCGGCCCCACGGGCGACGTGCCCGCGCCCCCGGCCGACGCCGTGACGCGCAACTTCGCCATGCTCGGCAAGGACGCCGTCATGGGCCCAACGTTCATCGGCGAACCCTTCTCGCGCTACCTGCTGGCTGTGCTCATGCGGCCCTGGCCGGCCACGGACCACTTCGGCCGCCTGCTCGGTCTCGCCGCCGTGCGGCGCGTGCTTTACGACCCGGCCGTGTCCTCCCTGTCCTACGGCTCCTTCGGCTGGATGCCGACCACCAAGCGCGGCCCGGAGACGCTTTTCGATCCCGGGAACATCCTGGCCCCCTTCGTGGCCGCCCAGGCCGACCTGCGCCCGGACGCGAGCCTCGCCGCGCCGCCGGTGGAGGTTCTGGCCAACGCCGACTTCCTGCCCCGGCTGCGCCTGGCGCACGGGGGCGTTCTGTCCGCCGGCGGCTTTCCCCTGCTCCTTTCCCTGGCCAACGCCGGGGACGGGGACTTCCCCGGCCGGGTCCTCTACGCCGGCGCGGACCTCGACGCGATCCAGGCCAAGCGCCTGGGCGATGCGCTCTCCGGAGCGGCCGTCGCCGGCCGGTCCTGGCCCGAGCTGCTCCTGCCCTTTCTCCCGGCCGAGGCCTTCGTCCCGGCACGCCAGGCCGCCCTTTCCGGCCCGTGGGACAACCTCGCCGGCCAGGTGCTCGACGACCCGCGCCTGGGCGGAGCGGCCCTGGACGGAGGCGGCAAGGTCAGCCAGGGGCCGGGCAAGGCGGAATTCCCCCTGGTCGGCCACGGCTCCTGGCGCGTCTTCGCGCGCCTGGGGGCCGCGCCCTTGGCCGGGCGCGCGGTCGTGGCCCTGGACGGCGCGCCCGTGGCCGAGTTCGACGCCGGCCCCCTCGGCCGGGGACTCGACTGGATCGACTGCGGCACGGCCACCTTCGAGCCCGGCCCGCCCCATGCCCTGACCGTGGCCGCGCCGGGCCGGGGCGTGTACCTCTCGGGCCTGCTGGCCGTGCCCGAGGAAACGTTCGAGGAGGCCCGCACCGCCGTGGCCGCCCTGGCCGCGCGCGGCGGCGTCACCCTCGCCGTCGAGGCCGAGGAGGCGACGACCGCTCCGGTAGTGCCCATGGCTCCGCGCCTGACAGTGCCGCTTCTCGCCGTCGAGGCCGGCGTCGCCGTGACCAAAGAAAACGCCCGGCTTCGCGACGTCGATCCCATGGGCGGCGGCGTCGTGGCCGTGGAGGGCGACGCCCCGGGCGAGATCGCCTTCACCGTCCGCTTCCCCGTGCCGGCCCGTGACGTCGTGCTGGAAGCCTATCCCCGGCTGTTCGGCGACAAGGTCTCGCCCTCCTTTGTCGCGGCCGAGGCCTCGGTGGACGGCGGGCCGTTTCGGCCGCTTTTCCGCGTCGAAGGCAAGCCCGACGACCGCTGGGAGGACGTCTACGGCCATCGGGAGGTCCGCCGCATCCCCGGACCGGCCACCACCGTGACCGTGCGCTTCGCCATGCGCCAGGCCCAGCTCTCCTCCCAGGCCAACGCGCCCAACCAGCCCATGCGCCTGGTCGCCGAAACGCCCGTGCCGGGCGGGGCCACGCTTTCCTTCGGCGCGGCGGCCCGGCTGCCGGCCGTGCTGGACCTCGCCGCCCCGGTCCCCGGGGACTACGTCGCCGACCTGCGCCTGATCGGCCCGGCCGGCGCGGCCGTATCCCTGCCGGACGGCCGGCGGATGACCTTCGAGGCCGACGGCGCGCTGGACGTCTCCGGCCTGGCCGTGGCCACGGACGCCGACGGCCGGGCGCGCCTGGCCCTCGACGGCCCGGCCGCCGTGGCCGTGGACCGCCTGTCCCTTTCCCGGGAGGGCACGACGCCGCCCGCGCCGCCGGGGCTTTCCTACGCACGTGTCAACCCGGGCCATTACACGCTGGACCTGCCCCCGGGCAGCGGCGGCAGGACCCTGGTCTTCGCCGAATCCTTCCATCCGGGCTGGCGCTTGCGTCTTTCCGACGGCCGGGAGGTCGTCCCCCTTCGGGGCTACGGCTTCCTCAATGCCTACCCCCTGCCCTCCGGGGCCGAGGGGCCGGCTTCCCTGGTCTTTCGCGACGAGGCGGCCATGGCCCGCCTGCGCCCGGTGACCGCGGCGGCTTGGGGCGTCCTGGCCCTGGCTTGCGCCGCCCTGCTCGTCCCCTGGCCCGGCGGCCGGGCGCGGGGCGAAGATTGAACCGCCGGGGCAACCCGGCTATGGTGACGCCGCCCGCCGGCCAACCAGCGCCGGCCGGCCGGAGCACCATGGAAAACCGTCCGTCGCGGCTGGCCTCCTGCCTGAAGCTGGCCAGGCCGCACCAGTACGTCAAAAACGCCTTCGTCTTCCTGCCGCTTTTCTTCGGCTGGAAGCTGGCCGGCCCGGACGCCCCGTCCCGGGCCGTGCTGGCCTTTGCCGCCTTCTGCCTGACCGCCAGCGCCGTCTACGTCGTAAACGACCTCAAGGACATGGACGAGGACCGGGCCCACCCCACCAAACGCAACCGGCCCCTGGCCAGCGGCGCGCTTGCCCCCCGCGAGGGCCTCGTCTTCGCCGCCGGACTCCTCGCCGGCGGCCTCGCCCTGACCCTGGCCCTGGGCTCCGGCCCCTTCGCCGCCATCCTGGCCGCCTACCTTGGCATCAACCTGCTCTACAGCTTCGCCCTCAAGCACAAGGCCCTCATCGACCTCGGCTGCATCGCCGTGGGCTTCGTGCTGCGGGTCTTCGCCGGGGGCGTGGTCACGGGCGTGACGCCCAGCCACTGGATCGTGCTCATGACCTTCCTGCTGGCGCTTTTCCTCGGCTTCGCCAAGCGCCGCGACGACCTGCTCCTGTCCGCCGCCGGCTGCGAAAAGACCCGCCGGTCGCTGGACGGCTACAACCTGGAGTTCGTTTCCGCAGCCATGATGATCATGGCCGCCGTGGTCATCGTGAGCTACATCCTGTACACGGTTTCGCCCGAGGTCATCGCCAAGCACGGCTCGGACAAGTTGTATCTCACCGCGATTTTCGTCATCATGGGCGTGCTGCGCTACCTGCAGATCACGCTCGTCGAGTGCAAAAGCGGCTCGCCGACCCTGGTCCTTTTGCGCGACGGCTTCATCCAGGCCTCGCTCGTCCTGTGGATCGCCAGCTGCTACCTCATCCTCTACATGGAGCATTCCGGTCATCCATGAAAAAGATCATGCTCTTCTATCCGCCGGGCCGCTTCTACCAGCGCGGCGAGGACCGTTCCCAGGGCAACGTGGAGCAGTCCACGGCCACGTCCATGCGCGCGCCGAACGACCTCGGCTACGCCGCCGCCACGCTTAAAAAAGAAGGCTTCGCCGTCTTCCTGCGCGACTACCAGACCGAACGCGCGAGCCCCGCCGACCTGCTGGCCGATTTCGACCGCGAGGACCCGGACGGCGTGTTCGTCAGCATCACCAACTCCACCATCTTCGACGACCTGAAGCTGATCCGGGAGCTGGCGGCCAAAAAGCCCGGCCTTTGCGTCATGCTCAAGGGCGCGATCTTCTTCGCTCCGGAGGCGGCGCTTCTCGACCAGCTCGACCTGGCCGACGCCACGTACCTGATCGGCCTGGAATCGGACTTCATCGTGGGCCGGCTCGCCGCCGCCCATTTCGGCGATCCGACCGCCGTGCCCGCCATCCGGGGCATCCTCTACAAAAAGGACGGCGTCTGGACCCCGACCGACTTCGCCTCCTGGGAAACGGACCTGGACAGCCTGCCCTTCCCGGACCGCAGCCTGATCCAAAACGCCCTCTACGCCCGGCCCGACACCGGCGAGCCCCAGGCCACCATCGCCACCTCGCGCGGCTGTCCCTCGGCCTGCATCTTCTGCATGACGCCGAAGATCTCGGGCAAAAAGCTGCGCCTGCGCTCCCCGGAAAACATCCTGGCCGAGCTGTCCGAATGCTACTTCACCCACGGCATCCGCGACTTCTTCTTCAAGTCCGACACCTTCACCTTCGATGCCGACTGGACCGCCGCCGTGTGCCGGGCCATCCTCGATTCGCCGCTGGCCGGCAAGATCCGCTGGGTGGCCAACTCCAAGGTCAAGCCGCTCACGCGCGAGACGCTCTTTCTCATGAAAAAGGCCGGCTGCTGGCTGGTGGCCTTCGGCTACGAATCCGGCAGCCCCGAGACCCTCTCGCGCATCCGCAAGCACACCACCGTGGAGGACAACCTCCAGGCCACAAAATGGGCCAAGGAAGCCGGGCTTCTCACCTTCGGCTTCTTCCTCGTCGGCCTGCCCTGGGAAGGCCGCGAGCACCTCGACGCCACGCGCGACCACATTTTCGCCCTGGACAACGACTTCCTGGAACTGCACATCGCCATTCCGTATTACGGCACGCGCTTAAACGAAATCGCCCGCGAGGAGGGCCTGCTCCCGGGCACGGTCCTCGGCAAGGACTACTTCAACGCGCCGACGGTCGGCACGACGCGCCTCTCCATGGAGGAGATCGAGGCCTTCCGCAAGAAAACGCTCCTCGATTTCCACCTGCGCCCGTCCTACATCGGCAGAAAACTCTTCCAGGCCGGCGGCAACCCGAAGATCGTCGCCAACTACGCCCGCTTCGGCCTGCGCCTGCTCAAAAACACCCTGCTGCCGCCCAAAAGGAAAAGCGCCGCCCCCACGGCCCCGCCCCACGTGCTCATCCTCGGCGCGGCCTCGGACATCGCCCTGGCCCTGGCCCGGGAGCTGGCCCACAAGGACGCCGCCCGCCTGACCCTGGCCTCGCGCGACCTGCCCCGCCTGGAGGCCGCCGCCGCCGACATCCGGGCCGCCTTCGGCACGGCCGTGGACGCGCGGCCCTTCGACGCCCTGGATTTCGCCGGCCACCAGGCCTTCTACGACGCCCTGGCCCCGGCCCCGGACGTCGTGGTCGCGGCCTTCGGCCTCTCCCCCGACCAGAAGGCCGGGGAGCGCGACTTCGCCCTGGCCAGGGCGACCCTCGACGTCAACCTGACCGGCGCGGTCTCCATCCTCGAAATCGCCGCCCGGGCCATGGAAACGCGCGGCAGCGGCACCATCGTCGGCCTGTCCTCCCCGGCCGGCGAGCGCGGCCGCAAGAGCAACTACCTCTACGGCGCGGCCAAGGCCGGACTCACCGCCTACCTCTCGGGCCTGCGCCACCGGCTGGCCAAGTCCGGGGTGCACGTGGTCACGGTCCTGCCCGGCTGGACCAAAACGCGCATGACCGCCGCCGCCCCCACGCCGAAGCTCCTCACCGCCACGCCTGCCCGCGTGGCCGCCGACATCCGAGATGCCGTGGAACACGGCAAATCCGTGGTCTACACCCCCTGGTTCTGGCGGCCCATCATGGCCCTCGTCCGCGCCCTGCCCGAAAAACTCTTCACGAGAACAAATCTCTAAATGAAAATCCTCTACCTCAATCACAATCCCGAGGGCTACGGCACCTATTTCCGCTGCTACCACCTGGCCCGGCACCTGGCCGAACGCGGCCACGAGGTGACGCTGCTGTGCGCCTCGCGCGAGCCCACGCTCTCCATCCGCGACCGCAAGGAAGGCAGCCTCACCATCCGCATCCTGCCGCGCGTGAACCTGGCCACCTACCACACCGGCCACACCCTGCGCATGTTTTTAAACGCCCGGGAATGCCTGACCCAGCAGATGGACATCCTGCACGCCTTCGCCTTTCCCCTGCACCCCATCAGCTTCCCGACGCTGCTGACCTCCATCGCCCGGCCCAAGGTGAAAATCGTCCTCGACCACGACGACATGTGGAAAGGCGGCTTCACCCTGCACCACCCCGCGCCCGTGCGCGCCGTCTACGACTTCACCGAGGAGCGCCTGCCGGCCAGGGCCGACATGGCAACCGCCGCCAGCGCCATCCTCATGCAGAAATTCCGCGACGCCGGGCTGCCCGAGGAAAAAATCCACTACATCCCCAACTGCCCCACGGTCTCCGCCGCCATGCCGGACAAGGCCGAAGCCCGCGCCGCCATAGGCCTGGCCCCGGACGCCAAAATGGTCCTCTCCATGGGCCACACCTACACCGAATCGCTCTTCGCCCTGCTCGACGCCTTCGCCGAGGCCCGCAAGACCATCCCCGACCTCAAGCTCTACTTCCTCGGCAAGCTCCATATCTCCGACGACTTCAAGGCCCGCATGGCTGCCTACGAGGAGCGCTTCGCCCCGGACATCGTCAAGGTCGGCGAAAAACCGTCCTCCGAGGTGCCGACCTACCTCGCCGCCGCCGACGCCCTGCTTCTGCCCATGGACGACGACCCCATCGAAAAAGCCCGCTTCCCCATCCGCTTCGGCGACTACCTCGCCTCGGGCGTGCCGGTGGTCTCCAACGCCGTGGGCGAGATCAAACGCATCATGGAAACCTACGACTGCGGCTACACCGCCCCGGTCGACGATCCGGCCGCCTTCGGCCAGGCCGTGGCCGCGGCCCTGACCGATACGGCCGACCGCCAACGCAAACACGACAACGCGCGCCGGCTCATCGCCGAAGAGCTCAACTGGCCCGCCGTGGCCGCGAAGTTGGAAGCGATCTACGAGCAGACGTTGGCGGGTTGAGGATGGGGAAGGGAAGGAGCAGGAGAAGGAGAAGACGCCTCCGGCGGCCAGGAGGGGGTGACCCCCTCCTGGACCTCCCCGACGGGGGGGGGAGGAAGGTAAGCGGGTGGCAGCACAGTCGTGTACGGGAGTGCGTCGGCGAGGCCGGAATTGGCCTTTCGATGCCGTCGCTGCGCTCCAGGCTCGAAAGGCCAATTC
>JAEWCY010000125.1 GCA_023390395.1 Pseudomonadota bacterium
GGAGGGAACCTTTTTTTGCAAAAAAAGGTTCCCTCCCCCGGAATTCCACTCGCAATCCCAAGGAGGATCGCAATGAGCGAAGCGTACGACGCGCTCAAGGCGCGGGAGCAGGCGGCGATCATGAACACGTACGGCCGGTACCCCTTGGCCATCGCCTCGGGCAAGGGCTGCCGACTCTACGACTGCGACGGTCGCGAATACATCGATCTTCTGGCCGGCATCGCCGTGTGCAACCTGGGGCATTGCCGCGAGGAGATCGCCGAGGCCGTGGCGGCCAAGGCCCGCGAGCTCGTGCACGTGAGCAACCTCTTCACCCAGCGCGAGCAGATCGAGCTGGCCGAGGCGCTCAAATCCACCTGCCACGCCGGCAAGGTCTTTTTTTGCAACTCCGGGGCCGAGGCCAACGAAGGGGCCATCAAGCTGGCTCGGCGCTACATGCGCACGGTGAAAAACCGCGACGCCTACGAAGTCATCACGCTCACGCACTCCTTCCACGGCCGCACGTTGGCCACGCTGACGGCCACGGGCCAGGACAAGATCAAGTTCGGCTTCGATCCGCTGCCCGAGGGCTTCGCCACCGTGCCGGCCGGCGACATCGAGGCCATGCGCCGGGCCGTTTCGCCGAAAACGGCGGCCATCCTCGTGGAGTGCATCCAGGGCGAGGGCGGCGTGCTGCCGTTGGCCAAGGAATACGTGGACGCGCTGGTGGCGCTGTGCAGGGAAAAGGACATCCTTTTCATGTGCGACGAGGTGCAGTGCGGCATGTGCCGGTCGGGCAAGTTCTGGGCCTTCCAGCACTACGGCGTGGAACCGGACGTCTTCACCTGCTCCAAGGCCCTGGCCAACGGGCTGCCCATGGGCGCGGTGCTGGCCACGCACGAGGTCGCGGCCGGCTTCGCGCCGGGCTCCCACGCCACGACCTTCGGCGGGGGCGCGCTGGTGTCCACGGCGGCGGCCAGGACCGTCGGCATCATGCAAAAGGATCGGCTGGCCGAGCGGGCGGCGCGTATGGGCGATTTCGCCATGGCGCTTTTCGAGGACGTCAAGGCGCAGCATCCGGGCAAGATCGCCACGATTCGCGGCATGGGGCTCATGCTCGGCATCGAGCTGACCTTCCCCGGGGCCGAAGTCTGGAAGAAGCTGCTCGAACGCGGCTTCATCCTGAACCTGACCCAGGACACGGTGCTGCGGCTTCTGCCGCCGCTGGTCATCGAGCAGGAAGACCTGAAGCTCTTCGCTTCGGCCCTGGCCGACGTGCTGGGCGAAGTCTAACCCGTTTTCCCGCCGAGGGGGTCCGGGGGGCGTCATGCCCCCCGGCCGCCGGAGGCGCTCTTCCCTTCTTCTCCCGTCCTACCGAAACGCCCGCATCACGAAGGTCCAGGCGGACTTGAGCACGCTTTTGAGCCCCTTGCGACGCCCCATTTCCAGAAGGATGGACAGGCTCTGGCCGGGTTCGCTCAGGTATTTGACGAGCTTTTTTTTCGCCACCCGCCGGGAGAAGATGCCGTACCAGCGGTCGATCTCCGCCGCCGGCAGGTCCGGGTAGCCCACCACGCACGAGCCCATGCCGTCGAAGCTGGTCAGGTCCTTGGCCACCAGGTAGCCGCGTTCGCTGGCCCAGGCGTACATGGGCGTGCCGGGATAGGGCACGGCCTTGGACACCTGCGCCGTGTCCACGTCGAGCTCTTCCATGAAGGCCATGGACTTTTTGATGGTGGCCTCGGTCTCGCCGGGCAGGCCCAAGCAGAAGGTGGCGTGGGTGCGGATGCCGAGCTCGCGGCACCACTTGACCACTTGCCGGCATTTGTCGAGGTCCAGGGGCTTGCCGATGGCCTTGAGGATGCCAGGATCGGCGGACTCCACGCCGAACTTCATGCCGATGCAGCCGGCGTCGGCCATGGCCGCCAACGTCTCGCGGTCCACGAACATGGCGTCGCCCATGACCGTCCAGGGGACCGTGAGCCCGCGCTTCTTGATGGCGGCGCAAACGCCCAGCACGTGGGACTTCTTGACCACGAAGCTCTGGTCGTCGAAGTAGAACTGGCGCGCCCCGAAGCGCTTGACGCAGTATTCCATCTCCTCGGCCACCTTTTCCGGGTCGCGGGCGCGGTAGCGCGGCGAGGCGTACATGATGTGGCGTTCCTGGCAGTAGACGCAGCCGCAGGGACAGCCGCGCGAGGAGACGATGTTGATGCAGGGCGAATAGAGCGTGAAATCGGGGTAGATGGTGGCCGGGAAGTCCTCGCGGTCCGGGAAGGGCAGGCTGTCGAGGTCGGCCAGGAGTTCGCGCCTAGCCGTGACCAGCACGTCCCCGTCCTGGCGGTAGACCAGGCCGGCGATGTGGCCGAAGTCGTCCCTGCCGGCGGCGAGGGCCTCGACCACTTCCTTGACCGTGAACTCGTATTCGCCGAGGGCGGCGAAATCGAGGCAGTCGTTTTCCTCGAGCAGCGCGGCGGCGGCCACGGTGGCGTGGTTGCCGGCCACGAGCACCTTGCAGCCCGTGGCCGCCTTGACGGCGGCCAGGAACTTGAGGTCGTCGGCCAGCGTGAGCGCGGCCAGCTCGGTGACGAGGAGGTCGGGCTTGCGGTCCGTGACGGCCGCCAGCATCTCGACGTCGGTGAAATCCATGACCACGCCGTCGAGGCCCGAGCAGGCGGCGGCGGTGTCGCGTTTGCAAAGGGCCAGGGCATAGGCCAGCCAGAAGGGGAAGGGATAGTAGTCGACGGACTTGGCGTAGCCGATGGTCATGGGCCAGCGGGAGCCGGCCTTGATGAAGTGGCGCACCTTGCCGTCGGGATCGACCTTGACCCCGGCCAGGTTGGCGAAAAGGACGTTCATGGGGGCGATGCTCTCCTTTGGCGGGCAAAAGCCCCCGGTCAGGTAGCATTTGCCCCGTCAAAGATAAACCCCGGCCGCCTAGCGCAGCTCCCGCACCCGCACCTCGATGCCCGAGTCCTTGAGCAGGGCGACCAGCCTGGCCGGGTCCGTGTCGCCGTAGTGATACGGATAGAGGATCTTGGGCTTGAACATCCCGGCCGCGTCGGCCGTCATCTCCGGCGTCATGGTGTAGGGCAGGTTCATGGGCAAAAAGGCGATGTCGATGTTCTTGAGGTCGGCCATTTCCGGGATGTTTTCCGTGTCCCCGGCCACGTAGACGCGCACGTCGCCGAAGGTCAGCACGTAGCCGTTGCCCCGGCCCTTGGGATGGAAGGGCGTGTCCGGGGCGCGCATGTGCACGATGTTGTAGGCGGGCACGGCCTCCACGGGAATCCCGGCCACCACGGCGGCCTGGCCGTTGCCGAGCACCATGCCCCGGCCCACGGCCTGCAGGCAGGCCCCGGTCAGCACCAGCGGCGTGTCCGGTCCGGCGATCTTGTCCAGGGCGGCCACGTCGAGGTGGTCCTGGTGCTCGTGGGTCAAAAGGACCAGGTCCGCCGGCGGCATGGACGCGTAGTCGCCGACCTTGCCGTAGGGATCCACGTAGATGTTCCTGCCGCCGTATTCGAAACGCAGCGAACCGTGGCCGATGAAGAAGATGCGAAGCGCCCCGCCGGACGTGGCGATCTCGTCGCTGGCCGGCGGAGCGGCCTTGGCCGGAACGGCCAGCCCGAGCACGATCAGGCAGGCCAGGGCGATGCTTTCCGCGATCATGGGACGCCTCCAGGGTTTCCCGCCCTCTACCAGCCTTTGCCGCGGGGGAACAAGCCCCGCCCGTAGCGCGCCCGGTCCGCCCGCCGGGAGCATTTCCGAAACGGAATGACCGCATCGGTTTATTTTTCCTGATTAAACACGGTGACCCTTTCTCCGGCCGACCTAGTCCTCCCGATGATGACGGATGTGATAGCGGGTCGCCGGGCCACGGCCTTCCTTGTCCAGGATGCCGCGCCGCACCAGATCCTGGAGGTCGTGCTGGGCCGTGCGTTGGGGCACGCCGCCGCCGGCCTCCTGATAGTCCTGGCGGCTGAAGGGGCCGTGGTCGAGCAAGGCGCGCAGGGCCTTGCGCTGACGGCTGGTCAGGGGCGTGTCCAGACTGGCGGACTCGGGCATGGCCTCGGCGGCGAGCGAATCGACGGGGAGGGCGTCCGGAGTCGCCTCGTCCTCGAAGTGGATGTCCTCGGCCAGGATGAGCTCGCGCTCGGCCAGGGCGGCGGCCCGGATGATGCAGTTCTTGAGCTCCCGCACGTTGCCCGGCCAGACGTGGGCCTCGAGCTTGTCCAGGGCGCCCCGGGACAGGCTCAGCTCGCCCTTGCCCATGCGCCGGGCGGCCAGACGCAGGAAGTAGCCGGCCAGCACCGGCACGTCCTCCAGGCGTTCGCGCAATGCAGGCGTGGACACGGCCAGCACCTGCAGGCGGTAGTAGAGGTCCTCGCGGAACTCGCCGCTTGCCACCAGTTCCTTGAGGTTGACGTTGGTTGCGGCGATGACCCGGGCGTCGAAGGCCGTTTCCTCGTCGCTGCCCAGGGGGCTGATGCGCCGCACGGACAGGGCGCGCAGCAGCGCCTGCTGCACGCGCGGCGAGGCGTTGCCGATCTCGTCCAGGAGCAGCGTGCCGCCGTCGGCGGCCAGAAACGCGCCCTTGCGGTCGCTTTTGGCCTCGGAGAAGGCCCCTTTGACGTGGCCGAACAGGGCGTCCATGAGCAGGTTCTCGTCGAGCGCCCCGCAGTTGATGGAAATGAAGGGCATGGGCGCGCGGTCGCTCAGGCGGTGGACGGCCTCGGCCGTGAGTTCCTTGCCCGTGCCGGTCTCGCCGATGATGAGCACGTCGGCGTCCGTGGCCGCGATCTTGCGGATGCGTTCGAGCAGCCGCAGCATGGCCGGACTCTCGCCCACGAGGTCCTCGAGCATCTCCCCGCCCTGGCCTTTGCGCGATTTTGGCGCGACAAGCGGGACCTTTTCCTTGGCGCGAACCGAACGCAGACGTTCATCCCTGACTTTTATTTCCATTTCCTTGGATAAAACGGCGGCGATCAGACGGTTGATGGCGCGCTTGAGCGTGGAGGATTCAAGGTCGCTCTCCGGAAGCTCGATTTCATGGAGATGCCCTTCGTGGCGCATCAGCCGCACGGCGTCGGTCAGGCGCGTGAGCGGCCTGGTGATGACCCGGGCCAGCACCACGATGAGAGCGGCCAGGGTGACGATGGCCCCGAGCGTGGTCAGGAACATGATGTTGATCTGGCCGAACTCCGCCGCCCGGGGCAGCAGGCTGCGGTCCACGTAGACGATGCCGCCGACGACCACGGGCTCGGTCGCGCCGCCCTCCTTGAAGCGCACCGGGGCGTAGCCGATGAAGTCCTCGCTGGAGGCGATCTTGGGCGGCCCGAAATCCGGCTCGCTGCGCTCCATGCCGGAAAGGCCCTGCTGGAGGCTGGTGAGAATGCGCCAGTAGGTCTCGTGCCGCGCCCCGGGCCGGAAGGCCCCGTCGTAGCCGGGCTTGCCGTGGTCGCCCCCGAGGCCGCTTTTGACGTCCTCCACCGAAAGCTGCCGGTTGGGATCCTCGACGTTCTCCGACTGGAACAGCATCCAGCCCCGCTCGTCCACGAAGAAGCTCTGGCGGTTCTCCGAGGTGCGGTTGAAGCCCAGCAGGGGCGAGCGGTTGGAGTTGTACAGGGACAGGATGTTGCGCACGACCCGGGCGTCGATGGACAGGATCAGGTAGCCGCCGATGCCGCCCCCGGAGGCGGCCACGGGCGTGGTCAGGCGCAGGATGGACAGGGTCCGCTGCCTGGGGGCCACGCCGAGGCCGGTGGGCTGGTAATAGACCTCGGTCAGGTCCGACAGGGTCACCTGGCCGCGGCTGCTCTCCAAGGCCTTGCGCGACACCACGAAGGGACTGTGCCTGGCCTTGTTGGCCACCTCTGCCGGCACCTCCTCCACGCCCTCGTCGGTGCGGATGAAGGCGAACTGGTGCTCGCTGTCCTCGCCCACGAAGGCGGCCTCGGCGTAGAGCGCGCCCCGGGCCACGGCCGAGCCCTCCATGAACTCCCGCAGCCGTTCCCGCGTGATGGGCCGGTAGGCCAGGGAGAGAATGTCCTCGCGGCAGCCGTCGAGCAGGTTGTCCACTTCCCGGGCCTGGGCCAGGGTCAGGATGATGGAGCTGCGCCCGATGGCCAAATCGATGTAATAATTTGAGAAAAGATTGAGAACCAGGCTTGTGGCCGTGAGGATGCAGACCGCGGCGGGAATGAGGGAGAGGAGCAGTTTCTTGCGAATGCTCCACTCGGCGATGCCTTCGATGTAGCGGTCCGACGGCTCGGCGCGGCTGTTGCGCCGGAAGAGATTGAGCATGCGTCCTCCGCGGCCGAAAAAGCCGTTGCGTGATTGGCGCGATACCCTCGTTCTGGCGCACTAAATGCGCAAAAGACCGGCCATATTGTCAAGCGCTTTTTTTCACTAAACATAAAAGCTGCAAAAAAACAATAGGATAATTGCGCAGGCACACCCTTTGCTTTAGACTGCGCGTTCTTTTTCACAAAGACGGCACAACACGACTCAAGGAGGTGGGAAATGCAGATTCTGGTGGCGCTGGACCAATCGAAGTTCGCGGAGACGGTCCTGGAAAAGGGCATCCTCCTGGCCAAGCAGCTCGGAGCGGCCATGACCCTCATGACCGTGGCCGAAGATTTCATGGATATCGGCGACTACATGGACACCGAAAAGGTGACCGCGAAGCTCCTCGCCGACGCCAAGGCCAAGGCCGCGGAATACGCCGCCAAGGCCAAGGACGCCGGGGTGGACGCCGCGGTGCTCGTGGACCAGGGGACCTCGCCCGCCGACCTGATCATCGAACAGGCCGAGAAGGGCAAGTTCAACCTGATCGTCATGGGACACCAGGGAAAGAAAGGGCTGTCGCGCTACCTCATCGGCAGCGTGGCCGGACGCGTCGTTTCCCACGCGCCCTGCTCGGTGCTCGTGATCCGTTAACCACCAAAGGGGGCTGACATGCTTACGAAATGGAAGGCGCTTCTGGCGGGATTGACCACGTTTCTGCTTCTGGCCCCGGCCGCGGCCTTCGCCGCCGGCGGCGGCGGCGCGCCCATCGTGATCGTGGCCGACACGCGCAAACTCTCCGGCATCATGGCCTGGTGGGCCAACCTCTACAACGAGTCCCACCTGTACTTCACCATCATGACCGTCATCCTCATTCCGCTCATCGGCGTGATCTTCGGCGTGCTGGCCGACATCATCATGCATTTCATCGGCATCGACCTCAAGTCCCGCGACCTGGCGGAACATTAAGATCACGCCCTCAGGCGAAAGGAGCACCACATGGACTGGCTATACATCCTCATGCCCATCGCGGGCGTCAAAATCTTCTGGCCCGGCCTCATCATCCTCGGCATCGGCGTGGGCGTCATCGGCGGCTTCTTCGGCATGGGCGGCGCCTGGATGGTCACCCCGGGCCTCAACATCCTCGGCTTCCCCATGGCCTTCGCCATCGGCACCGACATCGCCCACATGGCCGGCAAATCCCTGATTTCCACCATGCGCCACGGCAAGTTCGGCAACGTCGACTACAAGCTCGGCTTCATCATGCTCTTCGGCACCATCGCCGGCTTTGAAATCGGCGCGCAAATGATCATGTGGCTCGAGCGCATCGGCAAGGTCGACATGGTCGTGCGCTGGATCTACCTGCTGCTGCTGGCGTTCATCACCTGGATGGTCTTCTCCGACGTGGCCAAGCGCAAGGCCAAGGAAAAGGCCGCCATCGCCGCCGGCCAGGAAGTCGACAAGATGGCCACCGGCCTCGAGTGGCACAAGACCCTGCACAAGATCAAGATCCCGCCCATGATCCACCTCGACGTGGCCGGCATCTACTGCTCCGCCTGGCTGCCCATCGCCGTCAGCTTCTTCACCGGCTGGCTGGCCGGCATCCTGGGCATCGGCGGCGGCCTCATCCGCATGCCCTCCCTGATCTACCTCGTCGGCT
>JAEWCY010000166.1 GCA_023390395.1 Pseudomonadota bacterium
TGCTGGCCGGCTTTGCGGCCTGCGGGTCCGGGCCGATTCCCAGACCACAACGACCGACGCCCCGCCGCTTGCCGTTCCCACCCGCCTCCCCGCTCGCACCCGTCGGGGAGGTCCAGGAGGGGGTCACCCCCTCCTGGCCGCCGGAGGCATCTTCCCTCTTCCTCTCTCTTCTTCCGCGTCTACCTATCCCGTCCGAACTTCTCGAACTCGGCGAAGGCGCTGCGTTTGGCTTTGTTTTTGGCCTTGATGTCGTCGAGGATGGAGCTGCTGAGGTCCGAGGCGTCCACGGGTTTGACCCGGACGCGCGGCATCTGGCCGGGATCGAGGAATTGGCCGCCGAGGTCCGCCAGTTCGTTGGGCGTGAGCATGGAGCCCGAGGAGGGCGGGGGCGGCGTCGGGGCGAGAGGTGCGACGGGCTGCGGCTCGGGCGGCGCGGCGGCGAGGGGAGGTTCCGGCGCTGTGGGCGCGGTCAGGGTGGGCGCGGCTGTCGGGGCGGGATCGGTCATGGGGACGGCCTGGGGCGTCGGGACGGCCTTGGGGGCTTCGCCGGCCGGGGCCAGGGCCTGTCGCAACTGGCGCAGCTCGGCCAGGATGGCGAGCTGCACCTTGAGGATCTGTTGCAGGGTCGTTTCCATGTCCCGGCCCTACCATGGGGGCGGGGTCGGGTAAAGGATCAGCGCTTTTCCAGGGCGGCCATGGTCGGGCTCATGGAGGCGAGGGCCGCGTGGGCCAGCAGCTTCGCGCCGAAGGGCGTGAGGTGCACGCCGTCGGCGGTGCGGGCGGCGCGGGGGCCGCCGGGTGCGGGCAGGACCTTGGCGTAGTGGCCGCCGGCGTCGGCCAGGGTGCGGCGCACGTCCACGAAGCGGCAGCCGGGCAGGGCGTCGATCTGCCGGGCGATGACGGCGTTGATGGCGGCCACGTCGGCGTTGAGCTTCGCGTCGGCCATGACCGGCGCGCCGATCCAGTAGACGCGGGCTTGGGGGTTGTCCTGGCGGGCGAGTTCCACGAGCTTGCGCACGCGCCGGGCGTATTCGGCGTCCCAGCCCGGGCGGCCGAAGGCCACCTTGCCGCCGCCCGGGCGGGTGAGCGTCTGGTTGTCGTTGGTGGCGATCATGATGACCACGACGTCGGGCCGGTTGGCCGTGGCGACGGCTGTCATCTCGCGTTCCCAGTCGAAGAAGTCGGGCCGGGCCAGGCCGCTGGAGACCTTGCCCCTGGCGGCGAAGGCCGTGCCGGGCCGACCGGCCAGCATGGGTCGCAGGGCGTCGGCCAGGAAGATGGACAGGGAATCGCCGGCCACGAGAATGCTGCGCCCGGCGGCGGTCACGACCGGGGCGGGTGTTTTTTCGGGCTGGCGCGGGGCCGATTTTTCCGGGATCGGGGCCACGGCCGGGGTGGTCGTCGGGTTCTTGACAGCGACCGTGGCGATCTTCGTGGCTGGCGGGGTCTCGGGCCGGGGCGCGGCGGCCGTTTCCACGACCGGCGGGGCGGCCTGGGCCGATTCGGCCAGTTCGTCCGGGGCCAGGGAAACGAGGCGCAGGGGCCGGCCGGGCGCGCCCAGGCGGTCGTCTGTGCGCACGGCCACGGGGCCGCTAAGGGGATGCACGGCGGATTTGTCCACGGCCAGACGCACGGCGTAGGTCGCCACGGCCTGGCGCAGGGCGTGGCCGTCCGGGCGTTCGGCCGCCTGGCCATGGGTTTCGTCGAGGTCGAGATCGGCCACCAGGGCGCGCAGGGCGTCTTCCCCGGCGGGGAAGGGCGCGGGCGGGACGGCCGGGGCCAGGCCGGGGTGCGTCGGGCGCGGCGAGACGAAAAGCGCCGCCGTCAGGGCCAGGGCGGCAAGGGGCCAGCGTCCGCGGCGTGGGAAAGTGGTGGGCTTGGCGTTCGGCATGGCGGTTCGGGGTTTGCCCCGGCCGGACCGTCCGGCCGGGGCCTGGACGGGGGATTGCAAGGGCCGGGCCGAAACCGCTTTGAGGTATCTTGCTTGAATTACTGTGCTTATCCGTTTGACGAAGCGTCGGCTCCCTGACGCCCGCCTCCCGGCCGGGCGCAAGCCGGTTGCCTTTTGGCGGCGGCGAAGCTAGCTTGCGCTGCAACTCAGGAAGGACCAGCGAGCCCGTTGATGAACATCACAAGTTTCGAATTTGCGCTTTTTTTCGCGGCGATCCTGCCGCTTAACTGGATGCTGCGCCGGTTCGCCGGGCCTTACCGGCTGTTTCTGCTGGTCTCCTCGTACGTCTTTTACGCCTCGTTCAACGCCAAGTTTCTGCTGATCCTTTTGGTCTTCAGTTTTCTGACCTGGTTTTTCGCCGTGGTCTTCGCCGAGACCTCGGACCTGCGCTTTCGACGGTTCTGCCTCATCCTCTACGTGGCCTTCTCCCTGGGCATGCTCGTTTTCTTCAAGTATTACGAGATGCTCTACATCTCGGCCGACTGGCTCTTCCGGGTCTTCTCGGCGGCCAACCCGGTGCCGCTGCTCGACGTCATCATGCCCATCGGCATTTCCTTCTTCACTTTCCAGGGCATGAGCTACGCCATCGACGTCTACCGCGACCCGGCCAAGGTGGAGCGCAGCCTGGTCGAGGTCTTCTGCTTCATCGCCTTTTTCCCGACCATCCTGTCCGGGCCGATCCTGCGGGCCGGTAATTTCCTGCCCCAGCTCAAAAAGGAGCGGGTGGAGCCCGTGGACTTCACCCGGGCCTTCTACCTGCTCACCCGGGGCCTGCTCAAAAAGATCATCATTTCGAGCTACCTGTCCGAACACATCGTGCGCACGACCTTCGGCGCGCCCGAGGGTTTTTCCTCGGCCGCGGTGCTGGTCGGCGTGCTGTCCTACGCGGCGCAGATCTACTGCGACTTCTCCGGCTATTCCGACCTGGCCCAGGGCGTGGCCCTGCTGCTCGGCTTCGACGTGCCGGACAACTTCAACGCGCCCTATTCCTCGCGTTCCCTGCGCGACTTTTGGCGGCGCTGGCACATCACCTTTTCGGTGTGGCTGCGCGACTACCTCTACATTTCCCTCGGCGGCAACCGGAAGGGCCGGGGCCGCAAATACGCCAACCTGGTGACGACCATGGCGCTCGGCGGACTGTGGCACGGCGCGGCCTACAATTTCCTCGTCTGGGGCTTCATTCACGGCTTCGGCCTGGTGGGGAACCATCTGGTCACGGAATATCGCGCCGCCCGGGCGGCGGCCAGGCAGGCCAAGGGGATCGCCCCGGCCGAGCCGGGCTTCGGCGCGGCCCTGTGGTCCGGCTTCTGCTGGCTGCTCACCTTCTGCTACGTCTGCCTGGCCTGGGTCTTTTTCGGTGCCGAGGACGCGGGCAAGGCCGTGGACATCCTGCGGCGCGTGATCGCGTTCGATCCCTCCGGGGCCGGATTCCGCCCGACCTGCCTGGTGCTGGTCCTGGTGGTCGTGGCGGTGCAGCTCATGCACTTCTCTGGCCGGGACGCCTTCCGCAAGGGCTTCGAATGGCTGCCTTTTCCGATCCAGGGTGCGGTCCTTGGGCTGGCCGCGGCCTGCATCCTGAAGCTCGGGCCGGACGGCGTGCTGCCGTTCATTTATTTCCAGTTCTAGTTTTTTCCTTTCTTTTCCGCCTTTTCCTCGATTCTGGTATTTTTCTTGTAAGCGGGGACCCGTTCTGGTATGGTGCAAGACCAGGATGGGAGAGCAGCCATGGCGGCTGCGCCTTTGAGCAAGCGCCTCGAATCGTTGGGGAAACGAATCGTCACAGGAGGCTAGGGCACTTGCTTGGCGCGGCGACAGGGACGCCGGCTGTATAAGTTCTTCATCCCATCCCGGGTCGCGTTTTTTACATTATCATGCTCCGTGCGGGGCGAGGCGCAAGCGATGGGGGTCGCGGGCGCACGCACCGGCGAGCGTCGAGGTGTTGCATGCGAAACCCGAGTCAGGTCCTCCTCCTGGCCGTTCTGATGGCGTCCCTGATCCTGCCCCCGGGCCTGCTGCCCGCGGCCGGCGCGACCGCGTCCGTCCAGGCGAAGTCCCGGTCCGTCCTGCTGGTGGGCGATTCCCTGTCCATTGGCCTCGGCAAGCAGCTCGAAGCCGTTTTCGCCAACCGCGAAGGCGTGCGCTTCGCCCACCTGGGCAAGGTGTCGAGCGGGCTGGCCAATCCGGGCTTTTTCGACTGGGACGCCCAGTTGACCGCCCAGGTCAGGGCCCATCATCCCGATCTGGTGTTCATCATGCTCGGGGCCAACGACGACAAGCCCCTGCCGGCGCTTGGCGGCGGACAGGCCGCCTTCGGCACCAAGGCCTGGGACGCGGCCTACGCCGCGCGCCTGACGAGGCTCCACGCCATCGTGCGGGCCGAGAACCCCGGGGCTTCGGTCGCCTACATCGGCGTGCCGGTCATGGGCGATCCGGCGTTCAACGCCCTGATGCTCCACGTCAACGGCGTGATCAAAAAGACGGCCGAGTCCCTGGCCGACGCCTCCTACATCGACGTCGAGGCCACCCTGGCCGACGCCTCCGGAGCCTACGCCCCGGTGGCCCGCACGGCCGACGGCAACGTGGTGAAGCTGCGCGCCGAGGACGGGGTGCACATTTCCGGGATCGGCTCGCGCCTGCTGGCCGCCCGCTGCCTGGAAGCCGTGGCCGGGACCCCGGGCCTGCCCGGCCGGGAGCTTCTGGCCGCCGTGGAAGACCGCGACGCCACGCCCCTGGCCGCCGCGCCGACCCCGGTGCGCCTGGCCGAAGCCAAGGCGCCCAAGGCCGCCCCGGTCAAGGCCGAGGCCGCCAAGGCCGCGCCGGCCAAGGTCGAAATCGCCAAGGCCGAACCGGCCAAGGCGCAGGCCGCGCCCGTCGTGGCGACGGCGGTCAAGGCCGCGCCGGTCAAGGTCGAGCCGGCCAGGCCCGCCGCGACTCCGGCCCCCTCCGGAAACACGTACGTGGTGGCCGACGGCGACACCCTGTGGTCCGTGGCCAAGCGCCTGGGCGCGTCGCCCGACGCCCTGGCCGCGGTCAATCCCGGCATCGACGCCCGCCGTCTGTCCATCGGCCAGACCCTGGCCCTGCCCGCGGGCACGACCTTCGTGGCCGAGGCCAAGGCCGAGCCGGCCAAGGCCGCTCCCGCCGCCCAGCCCGCCCCCGCGCCGCGCGCCGTCGGCGTGCACGTGGTGGCCGACGGCGACAATTTCTGGAGCGTGGCCCGGCGCTACGACGTGACCGTGGCCGCCCTGACCGCCGCCAATCCTTCCGCCGACCCGACCCGGCTGCGCATCGGCCAGGAACTGGCTCTGCCGGGCGACAAGGCCGGCCAGGCCTCCGCCATGGCCGCCGCGCCGGCCCTTTCGGCCGCCGACCAGCGTTACGTGGTGGCCGACGGCGACAATCTCTGGTCCATCGCCCGCCGCCTGGGCATCGACGTGGACCGCCTGACGCGGGCCAACGCCTCGGTCGATCCGCACAAGCTGCGCCCCGGCCAGGTGCTGACCCTGCCGGGCGTGGCCCGGGCCGAGCGCGAGCGCCCGGCCTCGGCTCCCAGGGCCGAGGAGGCCGCCGGCGCGGTGGTCGGCGACGCCGGCCTCTACCCCGTGGCCAAGGGCGACACCATGTGGGCCCTTTCCCGCCGCTTCGGCGTGGACCTGGAGACGCTGCTTTCCCTCAACGGCGAAGTCGATCCCTCCCACATGCAGGTGGGCCAGCTCGTGACCATTCCGGCCGGCGGCCCCTCGGCCTCGGCCGAGACCCTCGTCTTCCCGGTCAGTGCCGGGGATTCGCTGTGGAGCATCGCCCGGCGCTTCGACGTCTCCGTGGACGCCCTGGTCGCGGCCAATCCCGGCGTCGATCCGCTACGGCTTCGCGAAGGACAGACCCTGCGCGTGCCGTCTTCCCTGGCCGCCGTGGCCGCCTCGGGCACGGCCAAGGAGGCCTCGCGCAAGGCACCGGCCCCGGTCGCTCCGACCGCGGCCCGGCCGGCCGAAGCTCCGGCCCAGGCCCCGAACGCGCCCGCCGGACTTGACGCGGCCGCCCGCGTGCATACCGTATCCGAGGGCGACACCCTGTGGGATCTGGCCCGCCGCTACGGCGTGAGCGTGGCCGACATCCTGACGGAAAACGCCGGGCTCAACCCCGTGCGGCTGCGCGTGGGCCAGATGGTCCGGGTGCCCGGCGGCGCGGTGGCCATGGCCGCGCGCTAGTCCGGGAAGCGTCGCCAGCCCCGGGATGGCGGTCGCGGGGCGTCGGGGATGCCTGCCGGAGGCGGCCCCCCGGATCGACGGAAGCGGAGTGCCCCACACGGGCCGGTGATTTGACCGGCGGCAAGGAGCCGGGTAGAGAAGTCCCCAGGAACGCAAAAGGCACGGGACGGTTATGAGCGCTTCGTGGTGGGACGTCATGGGGAGCGCGGCGGGGTATTCCCTCCTCATGAACACCTTGGACAACATTCGGGAAGTCGCGCCGACGACCGCTTTCGAACGCGGCGCGCCGATCAGGTTGGTGTACACCGGCAGGGTGAGCGCGCCGGACGCCTCGGGGGCTTTCGCCTCGGGCGTCGGGTCCCTGACGGACGAGAGCGCCTGACACTGCGCGGGCTGCGGGCAAGGCGAACGAGGTCAGGCCCGAAGCCGAGGGGGAAACGCCATGAGCGCCATCACCTTTTCCAGCGCCCTGGGAGCCGAGACGGCCGGCAACATCGTGACCAAGACCCTGGACACCTTCAACAGCAGCCCCACGTCGTCCGGCACGTCCGGAACCGACGGCTTCGCGCCCACCGACAAGCAGACCTTCGGCGCGCAGGTCGTGTCCAAGACCCTGGACTCCATGAACAGCGGCTCCGGCAAGTCGGCGTCGAACGACATGAGCCAGACCTACCAGTTCTCCAAGGACGTGCTCGGGGCCTACACCTCGGGCGTCGGCTCCCTGGCCGACGCCAACGCCTGACGGCGCGTCCGCCGGCAAGCGCGGGCTGTCGAGAGGGCAGGGCGTTGCGGTGATTTTTCCTTGCCGACCGACGCCTTTTCATGGGACGCGACACGCGGCAGGGATTCGTGTTGTGCCCCTTGAAGAAATACGCGGATACTTTTTCAGGAAAACATAACTATTCAAGTGTGTTGTCCAATGGATGCGCAGGCGCGCATTCGCGGACGCGACATTGGGCGGCCTCGGCGGGGCATCGGTTCCCGCCTGAGGGCGGTTGCCAGCCAGGCGGCGAACCCTCGCCTTTCTTCCCGCGTTCCGGCGGCCCTCGTGGACGGCGTCGCGGGTTTTTTCATGCCAGGAGGAAGACGGACGTGCGCAAACTCAGGCGCGTGGACATCGACGTGCCCGTCACGGGCGGACCCGACGAGGATTCGCCGGCCGAACGGCTGGAAGGCTGGCTGGCCGGACGGGCCGATCAGGGCTGGGAGGAGACGCCCGCCCCGGACGGCGCGTCGGTGCGGTTCCGGGTGCATCTGGAAGACGGCCCGCCGGCCGATGCTTTCGTCGCGGATCTGGGCCGCGACTGGCCGGATCTGGCCGTCGCCGTTTCGACCATC
Source organism: Pseudomonadota bacterium (assembly GCA_023390395.1). GTDB lineage: Bacteria > Desulfobacterota > Desulfovibrionia > Desulfovibrionales > Desulfovibrionaceae > Solidesulfovibrio. Next base: position 7,498 of record JAEWCY010000166.1, read on the forward strand.
GAGGAAGAGGACTGGGGCGCGGCCTGGATGGCCTTTTTCACGCCCATCGAAGTGGGCGGGGTCTACGAGATCGTGCCGCCCTGGCTCGCCGACAAGGATACCGGGGACCTGCGCCCCATCTGCATCGAGCCCAAGATGGCCTTCGGCACCGGCCACCACCCGACCACGGCCCTGTGCCTGGAGGCCTTCGCCGAGGCCTGGCGCGCCGGGCGCATCCGGCCGGGCCAGCGCTTTCTCGACCTCGGCACGGGCTCGGGCATCCTCGGCATAGGCCTTTGCCGGCTGGGCCTTCGCGGCGCGGGCCTGGACATCGACCCGCAGGCCGTGTGGTGCGCCGCCGAGAACGTGCGCCAAAACGGCGTCGAGGCGGACATGTCCCTGGCCGTGGGCGGCGTGGGCAGCCTCGCCCCGGAGGCCGCCTTCGACGTGGTCGTGGCCAACATCCTGGCCGCGCCGCTTGTCGCCATGGCCGCACGCCTCGTGCGCCACGTGGCCGCGGGCGGGCTGCTCGTGCTCTCCGGCGTGCTGACCACCCAGGCCCCGGACGTGGCCGCCGCCTACAGGGCCGCCGGCCTGCCCGAGCCCGTGGTGCGGGAATCCGGCGAATGGGCCGGCCTGGTCTGGGGGTGATTTACTTTCCCGGGAAACGGGATTAAGGCTTCGTTTTGCCCGTCTTGAACCCTGAAATTCCAAACTGCGCTTAAGGCTTCAGCCATGCACCTGAAAAAACGTGTTCTCGTTACCGGCGGCGCCGGCTTTCTCGGCTCGCACCTGTGCGAACGCCTCATCGAACGGGGCTGCGACGTCATCTGTCTGGACAACTACTTCACCGGCTCCAAGCAAAACGTCATGCATCTGCTCGACAACCCGCACTTCGAGCTCCTGCGCCACGACGTGACCTTCCCGCTCTACGTGGAAGTCGACGAGATCTACAACCTGGCCTGCCCGGCCTCGCCCATCCACTACCAGCACGACCCGGTGCAGACCACCAAGACGAGCGTGCACGGGGCCATCAACATGCTCGGCCTGGCCAAGCGGCTGCGGGCCAAGATCATGCAGGCCTCCACCTCCGAGGTCTACGGCGACCCGTCGGTGCACCCCCAGCCCGAGTCCTACTGGGGCAACGTCAATCCCATCGGCTTCCGCTCCTGCTACGACGAAGGCAAGCGTTGCGCCGAGACCCTTTTCTTCGACTACCGCCGCCAGCACAACCTGCGCATCAAGGTGGCCCGCATCTTCAACACCTACGGCCCGCGCATGCACCCCAACGATGGCCGCGTGGTGTCCAACTTCATCATCCAGGCGCTTCGGGGCGAGCCGCTGACCGTCTACGGCCAGGGCCAGCAGACCCGGTCGTTTTGCTACGTGGACGACCTGATCGAGGCCTTCCTGCGCCTCATGGACACCCCCGACGACTTCACCGGCCCGGTCAACACCGGCAACCCGGGCGAATTCACCATCCTGGAATTGGCCAAGCTGGTCATCGAGCACACCGGCTCCAAGTCGGTCATCGACTACCGCCCCCTGCCCCAGGACGACCCCAAGCAGCGCCGCCCGGACATCACCCTGGCCAAGGCCAAGCTCGGCTGGGAGCCCAAGGTGCCGCTGACCGAAGGCCTCAAGAAGACCATCGCCTACTTCGACGAATTCCTGCGCAAGCAGGCGTAACGGGGCACGCCGTCCCCCATGCCGATGACGCACGAACAAGCAAGCCGCCCCGCCTGCCGGCGGGGCGGCAAAATTTCCCTTGTGGTGCCCGTCTACAACGAGAGCCAGGGGCTTTGCGCCTTGCGCGACGCCCTGGTCTCCGTGATGGACGCGCTCCCCTACGAATGGGACTGCATCCTGGTCGACGACGGCAGCCGCGACGATTCCTGGACCGTCATCGAATCCCTGTCCGCCGCCGATCCGCGCTTCAAGGGCCTGCTGTTCTCGCGCAACTTCGGCAAGGAGATGGCGCTCACGGCCGGCGTGGAAGCCGCGCTCGGGGCCGGGGCCGTCATCTGCCTCGACGCCGACCTCCAGCACCCGCCCGAGATCATCCCGGAGCTTGTCGCCAAGTGGGAGGAGGGCTACGACATCGTGGCCACCATCCGCGAGAAGGTGGCCGACTACTCCCTGGTCAAAAAGCTCGGCTCCAAGGGCTTCTACTGGTTCATGCGCCGGTTCACCGACCTGGACCTGCCGCCCAATTCCACGGACTTCCGCCTGCTCGACAGCAAGGTCGTGGAGACGCTCTCCCAGTTCACCGAGGGCTCGCGGATGTTTCGCGGCATCATCGACTGGATGGGCTTTAAAAAAACCTACATTTCCTTCTGCGCCCCGGCCCGCAGCCAGGGCGAGCCGGCCTATTCCGTCAAAAAGCTCTTCAACCTGGCCATCAACAGCTTCACCTCCTTCTCGCTGGTGCCGCTGCGCCTGGCCGGCTACCTGGGCCTTGGCATCATGGCCGTGACCATTCCGCTTTTGTGCCTCATGGTGCTGGCCAACTGGTTCGTGGGGGCCAACATCACCCCCATCGCCTTCTTCACGGTCTTCAACACGCTTCTCATCGGCATCGTCCTGTGCGCCCTGGGCATGATGTCGCTTTATATCGGCCACATCCACACCGAGGTCGTCAACAGGCCCCTGTATATCGTGCGCTGCCGGGCCGGAAGCTGGGACGGCCAGGCCTGATGCAGCCCGACGCGCCGCTTTTCTCCATCATCATCCCCTTCAAGGCTCCCGGACCCTATCTGGCCGAGAGCCTGCCGCACCTGCTCGCCCTGCGGGAGGCCTCCTTCGAGGTCATCCTTTTGCCCGACGAGCCCATGGACGTGGGGGCCTGGACCGACGACCCGCGCGTGACGGCCGTGGCCACGGGCGCGGTCTCGCCGGCGGTCAAGCGCGACCGGGGGGCCGAGGTTTCGCTCGGGCGCTACCTGGCCTTCATCGACGACGACGCCTACCCGGACCCGGCCTGGCTCACCGTGGCCCGGCTGGCCTTCGAGGCCGATCCCGGCCTCGCCGCCGTGGGCGGCCCGGCCGTGACCCCGCCCGACGACCCCTTCTGGGCCCGGGCCTCGGGCGCGGTGTTTTTAAGCCGCCTGACCGGCTTTCCCGAGCGCTACCGGCCGACCCCGCCCAGCCGCGAGGTGGACGACTGGCCCACGGTCAACCTGATCGTGCGGCGCGACGCCTTCTTCGCCGTGGGCGGCTTCGACACCGCCTGCTGGCCCGGCGAGGACACCAAGTTCTGCCTGGACCTCGTGCACAAAAAGGGCGGGACCATCCGCTATCTGCCCGAGCTCTTCGTCTGGCACCACCGCCGGCCGGGGCTTAAAAAGCACCTGCGCCAGGTGGGCAACTACGGCCTGCACCGGGGACATTTCGTGCGGGTGCATCCCGAGACCTCGCGCCGGCTGCGCTATTTCCTGCCGGCGGCCTGGGTGCTCTTTCTGGCCGCGGCCGTGCTCCACGGCCTGTTCGCCCTGGCCGGCCTGCCGGTCTGGTGCGGCGGCGGGGCGCTCATCGGCCTCGGGTTTTCCGCCTACGCCGTGTTTTTGCTCCTGGTCCTTGGCGACCTTCTGCGTTTCGAGCCCTTGTCCGTGGCCCTGGCCGCCATCCCGTTCGTGGCGCTCACCCATGTCTGGTACGGCCTGCGCTTTCTGCTCGGCCTGACCAAGAAGAAACTGATCAGCAGCCTCGGCAGGTAACATGAAGATTTCCGTGGCCTATCCGCCGCTGTCCTCGGAGAAGGGGACCCCGCTTCTGTCGCAGAACCGGCAGTTCCAGTGGTTCACCAACCCCACCTACATCTATCCCATGGTGCCGTCCTACGCCGCGAGTCTGCTCGCCGCGCGCGGCCACGACGTCTCCTTCGACGACGGCATCGCCGACGAGATGAGCTACGAGGCCTTCATGGCCGATCTGGTCAAGAAGGCCCCGGATCTGGTGGCCATGGAGACCAAGACCCCGGTGGTCACGCGCCACTGGAAGATCGTGGCCGACCTCAAGACGCGGCTGCCGCGCGCCACCGTGGTTCTCATGGGCGACCACGTCACGGCCCTGCCGCGCGAGTCCATGGAGCACTGCCCGGTGGACTACGTCATCGCCGGCGGCGACTTCGACTTCATCCTGGCCGATCTGGCCGACTGCCTCGCCGGCAAGCCCGTGGCCATGCCGGCCGGGGTGTGGCGGCGCGAGAACGGCGAGATCGTCGACGGCGGCATGGGGAGCCTCAGCCACAACCTGGACGAGCTGCCCTACATCGACCGCGACCTGACCAAATGGCAGCGTTACGCCTATAAAAACGGCAACTTCAAGTACACGCCCGGCACCTACGTCATGGCCGGCCGCGACTGCTGGTGGGGCCGCTGCACGTTTTGCTCCTGGACCACGCTCTTTCCCGGCGCGACCTACCGCACGGTCTCGCCCGAGCGCCACGTGGCCGAGATCGAGAAGCTCGTCGCCGAACGCGGCGTGCGCGAGATCTTCGACGACTCGGGCTGCTTCCCGCGCGGGGCCTGGCTGGAGGAATTCTGCGGCCGCCTCATCGACAAGGGCCTGCACAAGAAGGTCGTCATGGGCTGCAACATGCGCGTGGGCGAACTCACCCAGGACCAGTGGAACCTGCTGAAAAAAGCCAATTTCCGCTTCATCCTCATTGGGCTGGAATCCATGTCCCAGGCCACGCTCAACAGGCTGAAAAAGGGCATCCAGGTGTCCCAGATCGAGCAGACCGTGGCCATGGCCAAGAAGGCCGGCCTGGAGCCCCACATCACCACCATGGTCGGCTACCCCTGGGAGACCCGCGAGGACGCGCGGCGCACCATCGACTTCGCCAAGTCGCTCTTTTCCCGGGGCCTGCTCAACACGCTCCAGGCGACCATCGTCGTGCCCTATCCCGGTACGCCGCTCTTCGAGGAGGCCCGCTCCAACGGCTGGCTGACCACCGAGAACTGGGACGACTACGACATGCGCGCCTCGGTCTGGAAAAGCCCGATCTCCAACGAGGACGTGTTGCAATTCAAGGACGAGTTGTATAAAGCCGCCTTGACGCCGGCGTTCATCGCACGGAAGATCATGAGCATCCGCGACGTGGATGACGTGAAGTTCCTGTTTCGGGCCGCCGGCAAGCTCTTCGGGCACCTGCTCAACAAAAGCCGCGGCAAAGGCTGCGGCTGCAAATGACGCCCGCCCGGCCGGTTTCGCGCCCACCTCGCGCGGCCGGTCGAACGAAGACCAGGGAGCGCTAGGCTTGGACCGTGTCTCGGTGGTGGTCACCACCAAAAACGAAGCCCAAAACATCGGCGCCTGCCTGGCCTCCATCGCCGCCCAGGACGTTCCCCGGGACGCGATCGAGATCATCGTCGTGGACAACGGCAGCACCGACGACACCAAGGCCATCGCCGCGCGCTACGCCGACGTCGTGCGCGACAAGGGACCCGAGCGCTCGGCCCAGCGCAACCACGGCATGCTCGAGATCGCCACGGGCGCGTACGTCATGTTCCTCGACGCGGACATGATCCTCTCGCGCACGGTGGTGCGCCGCTGCCTGGAGGCCATGGCAGCCGGCGGCCACGTGGCCCTGCACATCCCGGAAATCGTGCTCGGCGCGGACTATTTCCCATCCGTGCGCCGCTTCGAGCGCAGCTTCTACGACGGCACCGTCATCGACGGCGTCCGTTTCATCAAAAAAGACGCATTCGCCGCCGTGGGCGGCTTCGACGTGTCCCTGACCGGCCCCGAGGACTGGGACCTGGACAAGAAGCTCAAAGGCATCGGAACGATAGGCCTCCTGTCGCGCTACGATTTCGACGCGGTGGACGCCTACGTGGCGAGGCTCGCGCCCGGGGACGTCCCCGAGGCGCTCATCGCCTTCGAGGAACGTTCCGGCCTTGACACGCCGCTTCTTTTCCACAACGAAGCCGCTTTCGACCTCGTCCGCTACCTGAGGAAGAAGACGTACTACACGGGCAGCGCCGAGGCCTACATCGCCAAATGGACCGGGCAGGACCCCGACATCCGCCGCCAGTACGGCGCGGCCTACCGGTTTTTTGGCGTCTTCGTCGAACAAGGCCGCTACCGCCGGCTCCTTTCCCACCCCGGGAAGGCCTGCGGCATGTATTTTCTGCGCTTTCTCGTGGGCGTGACGTTTCTGGCGAAAAGGACGCGCCAGGCCAGGGCGTCGTAACGCCGTTTCGGGAAATCCGCCCAATCCGTCAAAAGGAGACAACCCCGTGGCAGTCGCCATCGTCACCGGCTCGGCCGGCCTCATCGGTTCCGAAACCGTGAAATTTTTCAGCGACAAGGGATTCGACATCGTCGGCATCGACAACAACTTCCGCAAGACCTTCTTCGGCGAGGACGCGGACACCTCCTGGAACCGCAAGCGCCTGGAACAGACCCACAAGAACTACACCCACTACGACGCCGACATCCGCGACCACGAGTCCATCAGCAAGATCTACGGTCGCTACGGCAAGAACGTGAAGGCCGTCATCCACTGCGCCGCCCAGCCCTCCCACGACTGGGCCGCCTCGGACCCCTACATGGACTTCACCGTCAACGCCAACGGCACCCTGGTCATGCTGGAGAACTTCCGCCAGCACTGCCCCGAGGCGACCTTCATCTTTACCTCCACCAACAAGGTCTACGGCGACACGCCCAACTCCCTGCCCCTGATCGAAAAGGAAACCCGCTGGGAAATCGACCCGTCCCACCCCTACGTGGGCGGCATCGACGAGACCATGTCCATCGACCACACCAAGCACAGCCTGTTCGGCGCCTCCAAGGTGGCGGCCGACGTGCTGGTGCAGGAATACGGCCGCTACTTCGGCCTGCACACGGGCGTGTTCCGCGGCGGCTGCCTCACCGGCCCGGCCCACTCCGGCACGCGCCTGCACGGCTTTTTGTCCTACCTCATGCGCTGCTGCATCAACGGCAAGAAGTACTTCATCTACGGCTACAAGGGCAAACAGGTCCGCGACAACATCCACTCCCACGACCTGGTCAACAGCCTGTGGCACTTCTTCGAGAAGCCCCGCGTCGGCGAGGTCTACAACATGGGCGGCGGCCGCTACTCCAACTGCTCCATGCTGGAAGCCATCGCCATGTGCGAGGAAATCTCGGGCAAGAAGCTCAACTACGAATACGACGAGACCAACCGCATCGGCGACCACATCTGGTGGATCAGCGGGCTCAAGAAGTTCGAGCAGCACTACCCGACCTGGAAGATGGAATACGACGTGCCGGCCATCCTCCGGGAAATCTACGAGACCCAGAAAGACGTCGTCGAGACGGCGTAGCGATACGATTTGAAGATGCCCCCGGCGGCCGGGGGGGATGACCCCCCCCGGTCCCCCCCGATGGTGGGGGCACGGCCCGGGATCGCGGGCGCGACGCGAAGC
>JAEWCY010000019.1 GCA_023390395.1 Pseudomonadota bacterium
GCGTCGGCCAGGCCGGCCAGGGCGGCCGCGGCCCCGGCCGCGTCGCCGGACAGGTAACGGCCAAGGCCCAGGTAATAGGCGGCCGCGTCGGCCAGCTCCCCGGCCCGGCCGGCCACGGCGGCGAGCCTGGCCGCGCCCTCGCGGCGCCGGCCGGCCAGCACCTCGGTGATCCCGCGCACGACCTCGTAGCCGACCGAGGCCTTGTCTCCGACCGGCTGGCGGCTGGCCCTGGCCAGGGATTTGGCGGTTTCCTCCCCTGACGCGCCGAGCCTGGCAGAGCGCGGCAGGGGGATGCCGGCCGGATCCGCCGGCGGGCTCCAGGGCTGCCCGGCGCCGGCGGCCGCGGCGGCCAGCGGCAGGCACAGGAGCAGCGCAACCAGGGTTGCCGATACCAAACCAAGTTGATCGGAGAAGGGTATAATTCCCTGCCGCGCCATGGCGGAATATCCTACCTTTTCGCGTCGTATACGGCGATATTACTTGATCTCTTAAAACGACAGACCCCTTGACTAATCGTGAAAATCGTGACTAACAAGTCCGAGTTTCATGGGGTCCGTTTGTTGCTCGGGGCCGTGCGCGGGACTGCGCGGCTCCTGCGTCTTCCACCTGTCAAGGAGGTCGGTATGTCCTTCACGCAGTCCTGGGACTTCACGCCAGGCGCCCGCGTCGTCGTCGACGATCTGGGCAAGTGTTCGCGTGAATACGAGTGGCTGGAGGAACCTTACGTCTCGCCCGACGGCGAGACCGTGGCCATGGTAGCCGCTTTGCCGGACGCCGAATTTTCCATGGCGGTGGGCGGTGAGGTCTGGGAAGAAACCTTCGACAAGATCTGGTATCCCCGCTTTTCCCCGGACGGCAGGCTCACCGCCCTGGTGCAGTCGGCCGGGGAGTGGACCATGGCCGTGGACGGCCAGGCCTGGGAGACCCAGTTCGGCTATATCTGGGGCACGCTTTTCTCCGAGGCCGGCGACGTCGTCGCCGCGCCCATCCAGGCCGACGGCCGATACGGCCTGGCCGTGGACGGCCAGCCCTGGGAGACGCTCTACGAGAACGCCAACCAGGTGCTCCTGTCCCGGGACGGCAAGGCCACGGCCGCCGTCATCCAGGCCAAGTCCCTGGCCCAGGCCGACATCGAGACCTTCCAGCAGGGCATCTTCAGCGTGGCGGTAAACGGCGAGGCCTGGGACGCCGTTTTCGTCAACTGCTGGAACCCGGCCTTCGACGCGACCGCCTCGCGGGTCGCCGCGACCGTGCGCCGCACGCTCTACGACTACACCATCGCCGTGGACGGCAAGGCCTGGGACGGGGCCTACGCCTGCGCCTGGGGTCCGGTGTTCAACCCGGCCACGGGGCAAGTGGCCGCGCCCGTGCGCAAGGCCGGGGCCTGGGGCATGGCCATCGACGACAAGATGGCCTGGGAGCCGCGCTTCGCCCAGCTGTGGCAGCAGGCCTACGCGCCGGACGGCGGCAAGCTCGCGGCCATCGCCGCCGTGAGGTTCGGCGAGTTCACCGTGGTGGTGGACGGCGCGCCCTGGGGCGTGACCTTCCCGGTGGTCACGGACCTGACCATAAGCCCGGTCGGCGGGCGCGTGGCCGCCCTCGGCAACGACCACAACACCGATTTCGCGGTCCTTTGCGACGGCAAGGTCTGGCCCGGCCGCTACGACATGGCCTGGCCGCCGGTGTGGAGCCCCGACGGCGCGCACCTGGCCGTGGCCGTGGAGCGCGGCGGCCGGTTCACCGTGGTGTGCGACGGCAAGGCCTATCCGCAGAGCTTCGACAAGTGCTTCGCCCCGGCGTTCTCCCCGGACGGGACCAAGGTCCTCATCCGGGCCATCGCCGACAATAAGCTGCACCGCATCGTGGCCCCGGTTTCGGCCTTCACGGGATAGGAGGGAGACAGTCATGCACGCCCTGTACGATCTCGCCGTGGGCCCCCTGGCCTGGCTGGCTTTCGGCGTCTTTATCATCGGATCCGTCTACCGCCTCCTGGCCATGCGCGCCCTGGCCATGCGCAAGGACGGCGCCTTCGTGGCCTTCATCAGCTGGCCCCACGCCGTCAAGTCCCTGGCCCACTGGTTCACGCCCTTCGGGGCCCTGGGCTGGAAGGAAAACCCCGGCGTCACCATCGCCACCTTCGTGTTTCACGTGTGCCTGTTCCTGGTGCCGCTGTTCCTCATGGGCCACATCGTGCTCTTCGACACCTTCCGGGGCTGGTCCTGGCCGGCGCTGCCGGACGGCGCTGCCGACGCCCTGGCCATCGTGGTGGTGGTCATCTGCGCCTATTTCCTGTGGCGCCGCCTGAGCGTGCCCGAGGTGCGCTTCGTCACCACCCCCCAGGACGTGTTCGTGGTGTCCCTGGTGGGCCTGACCTTCCTGACCGGGGTTTTGGCCTATCATCGCATCGGCGACAACCTCGTTCTCACCACCCTGCACATCCTGTGCGGCGAGGCCATGCTCGTCGCCATCCCGTTCACGAGGCTCTCCCACATGCTGTTCGGGATCTTCTCCCGCGGCTACATCGCCTCGGAATTCGGGTCCGTCAGACACGCCAAGGACTGGTAGCCACCGGAGGATTTCATGAGCACCATTGCCGATCGCCTTATCGAAGACGAGGGGCTCAGGCGCGGCGTCTCCCGCCTGACCCCGGAGAAGATAGAAAAGGTCTTCAAGGAGCTGATCGCCGGCGAATGCGGCGCGCGCCTCAAGACCTACATGGAGACCTGCGTGCACTGCGGCATGTGCGCCAAGGCCTGCCACTACTACATGTCGCACAAGGACCCGAGCTACACCCCGGTGGCCAAGGTCAGCCAGACCATGGTGCGCCTCTTCGCCGCCGGCGGCAAGGTCGACCCAAGCGTCATCTACGAATGCGCCCAGGTCGCCTACACCGAATGCAACCTCTGCCGCCGCTGCATCCACTACTGCCCGCTCGGCATCGACACCGGCTACATCATCAGCGTGGTGCGCCGGCTGTGCCACAAGCTCGGCGTCACGCCGCAGTACATCCAGGACACGGCCCACAGCCACTCCGCGACCCTGAACCAGATGTGGGTCAAGGACGACGAATGGCCCGACACCCTGCAATGGCAGGAGGAAGAAGCCCGCGAGGAATTCCCCGGGCTGCGCATTCCCCTCGACGTCGAGGGCGCGGACTTCATGTACTCGGTCATCGCGCCGGAGCCCAAGTTCCGCACCCAGCTCATCTACCAGGCCGCGGCCATCTTCAACGCCGCCGGCCTCAACTGGACCATGCCGGCCACGCCCGGCTGGGACAACTCCAACATGGCCATGTTCACGGGCGATTCCGAGATCATGTCCCGGGTGGAGCGCGCCCACTACGAAACGGCCCAGCGCCTGCGCGTCAAGCGCATCGTCATGGGCGAGTGCGGCCACGCCTTCCGCGCCGTCTACGACGTGGCCAACCGCTGGCTGGGCTGGAAATGGCATCCCGTGCCCGTGGTCCACTCGGTGGAGTTCTTCTGGGAACTCATCCAGCAGGGCCGCATCAAGATCACCCACAAGTACGCCGACCCGGTCACCATCCACGACCCCTGCAACATCATCCGGGGACGCGGCCTCATGGACAAGCTGCGCGAGGTGACCCACTTCCTGTGCGAGAACGTGGTCGAGATGTCGCCCAACCGCGAGCACAACTACTGCTGCTGCGCCGGCGGCGGCGTCATCAACTGCGGCCCCCCCTTCAAGAACGTGCGCATCGTGGGCAACTCCATCAAGGCCGAGCAGCTGAAAGCCACGGGCGTGCACACCCTGGTCGCGCCCTGCCACAACTGCCACGGCGGCCTTGAGGACATCATCAGCAAGTTCGGCCTCGGCATGCACACCAAGTTCCTGGGCGACCTCATCTACGAACTCATGGAGAAGCCCGAGGCCGAGTAACCCCGGCGCGCAGGAGAACACGCTATGAAACGACGCACGACACCACTTGCGCTTGTGGCCTTCGTCGCCGCCCTGCTCCTGGCGCTGCCGGCGCTCTCCCAGCAGGACATGACCACGATCCCGGACGAGGCCTTCAAGACCAGGACCCGGCCCCCGGCGCTTTTCAAGCACGACGAACACAACGAAAAGGCCAAACTCGACGACTGCACGGCCTGCCACCACGGCGAAAAGGACGGCAAGCGCGACCCCGGGGCCGACACCTCGGGCATCCCCTGCTCGGACTGCCACGCCGTCGAGGCGAAACCCGGCCGCACCCCGCTCATGCGGGCCTTCCACAAGCAGTGCATGGGCTGCCACATGACCCAGAAGAAGGGTCCCGTGACCTGCGGCGACTGCCACAAGCCCGTGAAATAGCCGCGCGGGACGCGACCGCGCGACGCGCATCCGGGGCGCGGCCGGGCAACCGGCCGCGCCCTTTGCGTCGCCGGCCCTTACACGCGGCCGGTTGACGCCGCCCAGGCCGGCCCCCTATGCCGGCCTGGGCGGCGAGGCCGACGCGCGACGCCCGGCCGACCAGGCTGGAACGAACCTTGCTTGCCCCGGGCAAAGGAGTCGCCCATGCGCCGTCACGTCCTTTCCGTCCTCGGCCTTCTCCTGTGCTGCCTCACCGTCGCCGCGCCGGCCACGGCCGCCCAGCCCGCGCCCCGGCCCGCCTATGCCGACGAGGCCATCCCGGATCCGGCCGCGCCGCCGACCCAGGCCCCGGCCCAGCCGGACGCCGGGGACGGCGTGCGGCGTCAGGTTTCCGACGAACGCGTCTTTTCCAAGACCATCACCTGCTTCTACGGCCCGAACATCGACCAGGGCCAAGCCAAGCGCCTGTGCTCCCAGCAGGCCCGGGGCCGGCTCCTGGACGACGCCGCCGACGCCCTGGCCCGTGATCCGGCCATGGCCAGCGCCGGACTTTCGCCAAGGGACCTGCGCGCCTTCACGGACAGCCTCCTCGCCGTGACCGTAGCCGACGAGGAGGTCCGAAAAGTGCCCGACGGCCTGGCCGTGCGCCTGACGCTTCGGGCCAAGACGCCGCAGTCCGGCCTGGGCGAGCGGCTCATGGCCTTCGCCGCCAACCCGGAGCTGCGCGCCGCCGCCCTGGCCGAGACCGACACCCGCGACCGCCAGGCCGGCGAGGCCCGCATGGCCGCCATTCCTTTCGGCGCGGACCGGGAATTCCGGGCCAGGGAAATCGAAAACGAGATGCGCGAGGACGCCGCCTTCGCCGCCCGGCGCATCGTGCCCGGCATGTCCATGGCCAACGTCAAGGAGCTGCTCGGCAACCCGGCCGCCCTCAAGCAGGCGGTCATCGGCCCGGAGAGCTACGTCTGCGCCGGCTACGGCAAGGTGTGGGTGGTGTTTCGCGACGGCGTGGCCGCCTGCCTGCGCACGCGCCTGGACTACGTCCCGCGCTACGGCACGGACTGCCACTGCGCCGGCAATTATTCGACAATACTGAAGAATGATTAACGGATAACGATTCTTGACAGAAGCGCCGGCAGCCCGGTACGAGACCCTATCGCCACGAACAAGGGGAAACGGGTCCCACCCCCAAAGCTGCCGGAGGCACCATGCGGGCGCTCATTGTCGACGACGATTTCTACAGCCGCAGCTTCCTCGAGTACATCCTGCACCCCTATGCCGCCTGCGACGCGGCGGTCAACGGCGAGGACGCCATCATGGCGTTCAAAAAGGCCCTGGAGGGGGGCGAACCCTACGGCCTGGTCTTCATGGACCTGCTCATGCCCGTGGTGGACGGCCCCAAGGCCCTCAACGAAATCCGCGAGATCGAGAAGGATTTCGGCATCTCGGACGACGCCTGCTGCAAGATCATCATCACCTCGGTGCTGGAGGACGGCGAGGACACCCACAACGCCATGTACCTCGGCGGGGCGACCTCGTTTCTGCAAAAGCCCGTGGACGAGAAATCCATCCTGGCCGAACTGGGCCGCCTGGGCGTCATCGCCCAGGACGCCTAGCCGCCTCTCCCTGGTGCATTTGTAACGCCGCCGCGTCTTTTCCGCCCGCCCCGGATGCCGTATGGGAAACCATGCGCAGACGTCTCGTCCTGGCCGGCGGCGGCCACGCCCACCTGCATACGCTCTCCCGGTTCGCGGCCTTTGGCGAGGCCGGCATCGACGTCGTCTGCGTGGCCCCAAGCCCCTTTCTTTCGTATTCCGGCATGGGCCCCGGCATGCTCTCCGGCCGCTACGCCCCGCACGAACTGCGATTCGATGTGGCCGGGATGATCGCCTCCGGCCCCCCTGGACATGGGGGTATGGGGAGGGGAGCGTTCCTTCAGGGGTGCGTGGCGGGGATCGATGCGGAAGAAAGAGTCCTGCGCCTGACGGACGGGCGGGATATCGGCTACGATGCCGTGAGCTTCGGCCTCGGCAGCCTGGCCGAGCCGCCCTTTCCCGTGGAGGAAGCGCCGGGATCGGCCGTGTACCCGGTCAAGCCCATCGAGAACCTGCTCGCCGCCCGGCGCGACATCGAATCCCGGGCCGAGGCCGGCGATCCGGTGCAAGTGCTCGTGGTCGGCGGCGGGGCCTCGGCCTTCGAGGTGGCGGGAAACGCCCTGGGGCTCCTTGCCGGCTGCGGCGTGAAAAAGCCCCTGGTCACGGTGGTCGCGGGGCGCGGGCTATTGTGCGGCTGGCCCCGGCGGGCCAGGCGGCTGGCCGCGACCTCGCTGCTGCGGCGCGGGGCGCGCCTCGTTTCGGGGAGGGTGGCGCGCATCGCCGGCGGCCGGGCGGAGCTCGCCGACGGCGGCGGCCTGCGCTTCGACGTGTGCCTTACGGCCACGGGCACGCATCCGCCGGCGCTTTTCGCCGCAAGCGGCCTGTCGCTCAGTCCGGACGGCGGCCTTTCGGTCAACGCCTTTCTGCAAAGCCCGCTGCGCCCGGAAATCTTCGGCGGCGGGGACTGCATCCACTTCGCGCCAAGCCCCCTGCCCCGGGCCGGCGTCTTCGCCGTGCGCCAGGGGCCGGTCCTTTGCGCCAACCTGCTGGCCTACCTGACCGGGCGGCCGCTCACGCCCTTCCGCAAGACCGGCGGGCGCTTCCTGGCCCTGCTCAACTGCGGCGACGGCCGGGCCATCCTGCGCAAGGGGCCGCTGGTGTTCGAGGGCCGCTGGTGCATGGCCCTCAAGGACGCCATCGACCGGCGCTTCATCCGGGCCTTCGCCGCCCCGGCCGGGGTGGGCCCAGCCTGAGGTTGCCTCTTGCGGGCCACAGCGCCCGATCCGCGCATGGGCAGGATGCCCGGCACCCGGACCGGGAAGATGTCGACGCGTCCCTCCCCGGCTTTAGCCGTCGTCCCGGACCGGCGCGGCCGGGGGCGCGACAGCGCAGGGCAGGGGGAAGACGGTACGCCGTCGGCGTTTCCCTTCCTCAGGCGACGATCCCGTTTTCGACCTCGGGCTCACGGACCGGGCAGGCCGGCATCACCCGGGTCGGCGCGCCGACCACCGTGACCAGGTCGTCGAGGATCTTCTGCTTGTAGCTTTGCACCATGGCCTCGTTGTGCATGATCATGTCGAGCTGCCGCGTGTGCATGAGCATGTAGCCGATGACCTTGAGCGCTGTGAGCATCTCCTCCTCCGGGCCGACGCTCACGCGGGCGAAGGAGGCGTCCTCGTTCACGTCCACGGCGAAGCCGCGAATCTCCAGGATTTCGGCCACGAACTCGGCCCGACGGCGGCGGCGGGCGAACTCCGCCGCCCCGCCCTTGAACTGGAAGCTCACGTAGTTCTCCTGGGGCCGGTCGCCCACCAGCGCCTCCACCGTGCAGAAATGGAAGCCGAACCGGGAGCTCAGGCACAGGTAGTTGCGCGAGACCATGAAGTAGTTGCGCTCGGCGAAGGACGAATGGGCGGCCGCCTCCAGGTGCGGGTTGGTCGAGGCCTGGGCGATGATGGACAGGAGCCCCCGGCCGTCCACGGGCGGCGGCCCCTGCCAGGGAATGGCCACGATGCCGTCCCACAGCGCCCCCACCGGGATGGAGCAGATCTCCTCGAGCTTGACGTACTTGCCCGGCACGTCGTGGACGAAGCCGTCGTCGAGGTTGATGAACCACCACTTCATGGCGGTTCCCTTGTACTTGAGCTGCTTGGCCGCCCGCTTGGAGAAGTGGAACTCCTGGCCGAAAGCGAACATCTCGGTGACGGACTTCTCGTGGCAAAACCGCGTGATGTCGTGGAGCGTGCGGCAGTTTTCCGGGGAAAACTCCGGCACGTTGGGGTCGATGAGACCAAGCGGCGTGATCTGGTCCATGACCCGGCGCAGGATGGCGTGCATGGGCGTTTGCCGCTCGGGCGCGGGCTGGCGCTCAGCCGCGGCCGCATCGAGGAGCTCCTGCACCCGCCCCGGGTAGACGGCCCGGCCGTCGGCGTCCACGGTCACTTCCGCGCCCGGGGCCAGCAGCGATGTCGCGCCGGGGACGGCCATGAGCGCCGGCACCCGGAACTCCCGGGCCACATTGGCCAGATGCCCGGCCGCGCCGCCTTTTTCCGTGACGATGGCTGCGGCCATGTCGATGACCGAGGCGTAGCGCGGCGGGGCCTCGATGGCCACCAGCACCCCGCCCCGGGGAAAACGCAGCAGATCGGCCTCCCGGCGCACCACGAAGACCGGGCCGCAGCCCACTCCCGGGCTGGCCGTGACCCCGTCGGCCACCAGCGGCTGCCCGTGCACCCGTCGCGGCCTGTCCGGAGCCGCGCCGCCCGGCAGCTGCACCAGCTCCCGGCACTGCAAAAACATGATCGCGCCCGACGTGTCGACCGCCCATTCCACGTCCACGGGTGCGCCGTACATGGCCTCCAGCCGCACGGCCGCTTCGCCCAGGGCCAGGGCCTGGGCGTCGGTGAGGCTCGGCTCCCCGGCCCGGTCGCCGGCGGTCTCCATGCGGCACACGCCCTCGCCCGGCAGGCAGACGAACACCTGGTCCTTGCGCCGGATGTGGCGCTCGGCCAGGACCGGCGGCTCGCCCCGGCGCACCACGAACTCGTCCGTGGCCACGGACCCGTCCACCACGGACTTGGGCAGGCCCAGGGCGCTGTGGATGCGGATGGCGTCGTCGCGGATGTCCAGGGGATTGCGGGAATAGATGACCCCGCCGGCCACGGCGTCCACCATGGCCATGACGCCCACGCACATGGCCACGTCCTCGTCCGGGATGCCCCGGTTCAAGCGGTAGGTCATGGCCTGCGGGCTGTACTTGCTGGCCAGGACCTCCTTGTAGGACTGGAGGATGTCGTCCGGGCCGACGTTGAGCTTGGTGGAGAACTGGCCGGCGAAGGTCTGGCCGGCCTCGTCCTCGCCCAGGGCCGAGCTGCGAAGCGAGACCGGCACGGGCCTGCCCAGGGGACGCCACAGGGCCTCGTAGGCCCCGAGGATGGCCGCGGCCACGTCGCCCGGCACCTTGGCGTCCGTGATCTTGTTGCGGATCTGGGAGCTCAGGATGAGCAGGTTGCGCTGGTCGTCCGGGCCGGCCGTCTGGAGCAGCCGGTTGATCTCGTCCTTGAGGTCGTTTTCCTCCACCAGCCGACGGTAGGCCCGGGCCGTGACCGCGAACCCCGGCGGCACGGGCAGCCCGGCCCGGCGCACGATCTCGCCGAGACCGGCCATCTTGCCGCCCACCTGGTCGGCCATGTCCCGCCCGGCCTCGGCCAGGGGCACGACCAAGGCCGTGGCCGCGTCCTGGCCCCCCTGCTGCCAGCAGTCGCCGATGCGGCGCTGGATGTCCTTGATGCGGTTGTAGAGTTCGGCGTACTTGCCCGGCGCGATGGCGTTTAAGTGCTCGACGATCTTGTACACGTTGACCGAGGCGGCGGTGGAATGGGCGCGGATGAAGGCCATGCCGAAGGCGCGGCGGCCATTGAGCGCCTCCTCCATCTCGGACATGACTTCCAGGGCCTTCTTGTTGGCCGTGAGCAGCAGCTTGAAGTGGTGGTAGCGCTTCTTGAATTCCGCCTGGATCCGCTCTTCGGCCAAGCCCTGGGCTTCGTCGGAATCCTTGCCGGCGAAAAACCCGGTCAACGCGCGCTTGATGGTGCCGAACACGTGCCCCCCGATGGCCGGCGGCCCGGCCGGGTAATGTTCCTGTGCCTCCCCTTTCTCGTATCGGTTCGGTACAAGCTTGGCAACGCACCAGCGGCAGGGCGAAGGCCGGGAAGAGCCGCCCCGGCCGGGCCGCGTCCAGCAATCCCCTCAACAGCTCAGCGGCGGCACTGGGGACACTGGCACAACCTGTTCGTGAGCATCACGGCGTCATTGCACACGCACAGCTTGATGAGACTGGCCGTACTGTTCTCGTAGACCGTGGAAGAGTACTTTCTGCACTCGGACAGGGTGACGTCTATGCCGGTCAAATCGACGTCCATGGTTCCCGCCGGGCCGCCGGACGTTTCCGGGGTCTGCGAGAAGGCGGTCCTGTTGATTTCGATATAGTTCGCCTGAGACACGCCCTCCGCCTTTTGCAGGAGTTGCGAGACTCTGTCCGAGGGAATGGCGAAATTGAGATTTTGCGAATCGGTGCGCTGGGCCACGACGACTCCCACCACTTCTCCCTGCATGTCGAACACGGGCGATCCGCTCGACCCCGGAGAGACGGCGATGGAAATCTGCAATATCCCGTCTTTTCTTTTCTGGCTCAACACCCCGTTGGTGATGGTCTTTTCATAGCCGCGCGGCGAGCCGATGGCGAAAAGCTCGGCTCCCGGGGACACGCCGGCATTTCCGGCCAACTGGACGGGCTTCCCTTGCCTGGGCGCGCGTAGAATCGCCAGATCGTTTGCGGGGTCCAGCACCACCGCGAACTGTACCGGGGTGCCGCCATCCGCATAATTGTTATAAAAGACCACCGACGAGCTTCCCTTAATGACATGAAAATTGGTGACCAGGAAATCCGGCGTCACATAAAATCCCGTGCCGATCTTCGATCCGGCCCGTATCGTGACGACGGAACTTTCGTTTTTCGCGAACATCTCGCTCAAATCCGAAGCCGTCGCCTCGCCATTCCCAATGATGCACGACGAAATGACTACAGCGAGAGCCGTCATCCATACCGATGCTTTATTGAAACTCAACCAGACGGCCATATTTGCCACCCGCTCCCCTGAACAAAAGCCCACGGCTCGCGGCCGCAAAACGGCACTCGCCGATGGACGCCGCCACAACCGACTTTTTTTTACAACTTCCACGTATTTTTCGTTCGGTAAATCTGTTCCACATATCCGCATCAACCGCAACTTGATGCTGCGAATATCGAACTATGTTCCAGCCGGACAGGCTGCTTCCTCCGTTCCTGCCGCCCGCCCCGCATCGCCTCCTCCCCACCCGTAGCCGGGGCGGCCTCCCGGCACAGGTTCAACGGCCAGGCCTGGTCAGGACGCGTGCACGTTTCTGTTCGAAAGCTGCGAACCTCATAAAAATGTAACTTCCATCTAGATGCAAACTACAGTTAGCTGACGACAGCCTACCAAGGAGGCCGCCATGGCTTCGGACAAGATCAAGGGCTACCGCCACCTGCCCGCCTTCCTGCTGCTGGCCCTGGCCCACGGGCCCGGGCACGGCGCGGCGCTTTTGGCCAGGATGCACGAACTGCTGCCCCTTTCCGGCGTGGACACGGGCGCGGTCTACCGCACGCTCAATTCCCTTGAGGAGGACGGCCAGACCGTGGGCGAATGGGACACTTCCGGCCGGGGACCGGCGCGGAAGGTCTACCGCCTGACGCAGACGGGCTGGGCGCGCCTGGACTTCTGGCGCGAAGACATCGCCTACCGGGTGCGGCTGCTGTCCACGTTCCTCGAATCCGCCGAGACCGTGCAGGCGCGCCGCTCGGGGCCCGCCGCATGAGCCTTTCCGCGCCGCCCCGTCTGCGGGACATCTTCCTGGTCTTTTTCAAGTTCGGCCTGACCGGCTTCGGCGGACCGGCCATGATCACCGTCATCCGCGAGCTGACCGTCCACCGCCACCGCTGGGTGGACGAGGCCACCTTCCAGGACGGCTTGGTGCTGGCCCAGTCCGTTCCCGGGGCCACGGCCATGCAGGCCGCGGCCTATGTGGGCCTTTCCCGGCGCGGCGTGCCCGGGGCGCTCTGCGCCTACGTGGGACTCGGGCTGCCGGCCTTCTTCCTCATGCTCGTGCTGTCGGCCTTCTACGCCAGGACCCAGTCCATCGACTGGATGCTCGCGCTCATGCGCGGGCTGTCCGTGGTGGTGGTGGCGCTGCTCGGCTACGCCGCCTGGACCTTCGCTCGGGTTTCCTGCCGTGAACCCCGGGGCCTGCTCGTCGCCCTGGTTTCGGGCACGGCCCTCGGCTTCGACGTCAATCCCTTCCTGGTCATCCTGGGCGCGGCCGTGGCCGGACTCTTCCTCTACCGCGACCGCCAGCCGGCGGATGTGCCCAAGCCCCTCGGCAACGCCCTGGCCAAGGGCCTGCGCCAGGCCCTGCCGCTTCTGTGCCTGCTCGGCCTGGCCATGGCCGCGACCTGGTTCTACGACCCGGGCCTGTTCGCCCTGTGCCGGCTCATGCTCGGCATCAACTGCGTGTCCTTTTCCGGCGGCTTTTCCGCCCTGCCCATCATGTATCACCTGATCGTGGACGTGGCGGGGCAGATGTCCGGCAAGACGTTCATGGACGGCATCGCCCTGGGCCAGATCACCCCCGGCCCCATCAGCATCACGTCCACGTTTTTGGGCTATATGCTCTACGGCCCGGTCGGGGCCACGGCGGCCACCATCGCCATGTTCGCGCCGTCGTTTCTCATCCTCGTGACCGTGGCCCCGTCGTTCGCCGCGCTCAAGGGCTCGCGGCGCTTCTTCCGGGCCACGCTGGCCATCGCGGCCAGCTTCGTGGGGCTGCTCGGCTACGTGACCGCCCGTTTCGCCACCGAGGCGCAGTGGAGCCCGGCGGCCGTCGTGCTGGCGGCGGCCGCCCTCCTCGCGCTGTGGCGGCGGGTGGAAGTGCCGTATGTAGTGGGATTCGCGGCGCTTTATTCGCTCGTGGCGCTCTGATCCAGGGGAAAGATCTCCCCGGCCATGCGCCAGCCGTTGCGGCCGGCCTTCTTGGCCGCGTACATGGCCGCATCGGCCAGGCGCAGGAGTTCCCCGGCCCTCATGCCGTCGTCCGGAAAAAGGGCCACGCCGACGCTGGCCCCGAGCCGGCAGACATTGCCCATGACGTGAAACGGCGAGCGCATGGCCGCCACCATCTTGCCGGCGATGACCCCGGCGTTGGCCACGTCGCCGACGCCCGGAGTGAGCGCCACGAACTCGTCTCCGCCAAGCCGGGCCACGGTGTCGCTGCGCCGCACGCAGGCCGCCAGGCGCTTGGCCGCCTCGATCAGGACCTTGTCGCCCGCCTCGTGGCCAAAGGCGTCGTTGACCTCCTTGAACCGGTCGAGGTCGATGAAATACACCGCCGCCTTCTCCCCGGCCCGCTCGGCCAGGGTCAACGTCTGGCGCAGCCGGTCCATGTAGAGCGCCCGGTTGGGCAGGCCCGTGAGCCCGTCGTGCAGGGACATGCGGGTGATGAGCTCCTCGGCCCGACGGCGCTCGGTGACGTCGTTGATGATGCCGTCATACGACACGAGGTTCCCGGCGGCGTCGTGGTGCAGGACCGGCGTATTGCGCACGTAGCGGATGGAGCCGTCCTTGTGGATGATGCGATGCTCCAGAGGGGCGGGATCGCCGGCCAGCACCCGGGCGGCATGGGCCAGCACCGCCGGCCGGTCCTCCTCGGGCACCATGGCCAGCCACAACAGGGGATTGTGCTGGTATTCCTCGGCGACGTAGCCGGTGACGGCCACGCAG
This sequence comes from Pseudomonadota bacterium, assembly GCA_023390395.1. Lineage (GTDB taxonomy): Bacteria > Desulfobacterota > Desulfovibrionia > Desulfovibrionales > Desulfovibrionaceae > Solidesulfovibrio. The sequence goes on from JAEWCY010000019.1 coordinate 13,763, forward strand.
TTGGGGCCGTGGACCGTGGCCACTGCCTGTCCGTCCCTGACGGTGACGGTGTAGACGTAGTCCGTGACGCTTTCCAGCAGGCGACGATAACGATCCTCGTTCTGGCGCAAGGTCCGCTCCAGTTCCAGGCATTGGACATGCTGCCGCTCCAGCTCGGCCAGCCGGCGGTGGAGGGCCGCGATTTCGGCCAAGAGCTGATCCCTGCCTGGGTCGTCGCTGGGCATGGTGCTCACACCTCGCCTATAGATTACCCGAAAGCAAAAAGTTTGTCATGACCATCGACCTTGCCAAGTGAACATCCACAGGGTACCAGCGGGTAGATTCACAATTTCTCCAGGGAGCGTGGCATGACGGTTGGCAATGACTACGCCGACGACCTCAAGCAGGAACTGCTTTCGGAGATGGCGGACAACTTCTTTTCCCGCCGCCGTCACCTGGACGAACGCCTGGAAGCCTTCGCCGGGACGCGGGAAAAGGTGGCTCGACAGGGCATGCTGGCCCTGGCCAGATGGCGGGCCTTTCGCAAGCTCCTCCTCGACAGCGCCCAGGCCGACCTCTTCCTGGCCAGCCTCGGCTACGACGTCGCACGCCTCCTCGCCTTCGGCGACAAAGGCGTGCTTACCCCGCGCATCCGCACCGCCTTCGGCTTCACCGCCGCCGGCCGCTACCGCCGTACCATACGCGCCGCCTACGAAGACCTGCGCAACGAACTGGAACTCTACAACGACGGGTCCTTTGTGCCCGACCCCCGCGACCCGCGCCGCAAGGCCCGCGTCCCAGGCTTCTGTCACCTCATGGAAACCGCCCAGAAGCTCAACGAGGAAATCGCCTCGGTCAATTCCTGCCAATGCCCCTCGGACATGCTGCGCTTCACCAGATCCCTGGACCCCGACCGCCAGGAGCAGGAACACACCTGCGGCGGCATCGGCGACGCCTGCCGCCTCGACGACACCCTTGCCTACACCTGCCTGGACATCTCCTGCCTCGACGTCCCGGTGCTGCCTACGCCGCCCACCCTGGACACCGTCAGCGACACCCTCGACGCCCTCGCCGACGCACTCTGCCAGGCCGATCCGACCGGCGTGAAAGCGGCCATGGAGAGCGGGAAGAGCGGACAGGAAGCGTGAGAGAGAGGGAAGGGGGGGAGAGAGGAAGAGGAAGAAGGGAAGAGAAGATGCCTCCGGCGGCAAGGAGGGGGTGACCCCCTCCTTGACCTCCCCGATGGGGGCGGATGGAGAAGTGGTCGGGAACGGCAGACGGCGGGGCGTCGGTCGTTGTGGTCCCGGAAATGGGGCGGGCGACGCAGGCCGCAAAGCCGGCCAGCACCGCCCGCCCCATTTC
>JAEWCY010000028.1 GCA_023390395.1 Pseudomonadota bacterium
GAAATGGGGCGGGCGGTGCTGGCCGGCTTTGCGGCCTGCGTCGCCCGCCCCATTTCCGCGACCACAACGACCGACGCCCCGCCGCTTGCCGTTCCCTTCCACGCCCTCGCCCGCACCCGTCGGGGAGGGTCCGGGAGGGGGTGACCCCCTCCCGGCCGCCGGAGGCATCTTCCCTCTCTCTTCCGCCTACGCGCAGCGCTCTTCCGTCCCGCCGCTCGCGTCCACGCACACGCCTTCGCTTTCGCCTTCCTCCGCCGCCTCGGCCTGGGCGCGGGCCTGGTGGTAGGCGGTGAAGACGGCCAGGCCGCCTTTGCCCATGTAGCGTTCGAGCTGTTTGCGGTCGGCCTGGAGCAGGTCCACGACGATGAGGCCGTCGAGGCAGTCGGCGAAGTCCTTGTCCACATTGAAGGCGAGGATCTTGCCGCCGAGCTTGAGGTATTGGCGCAGGAGCACCGGGATGCCCTTGCGGTCGGCTTCGATGTCGTCGATGAGCGCCAGCAGGTCGTCGAGGTCGCCCACCAGGGTCTTGGCGGCCCGGGAGAGCCAGGTCTGGCCGCGCAGGGGCGTCTTGGGCCTGACGAGACGGGCCAGGTTGGGGTTGTTGACGTTGCCTTCGAAGTAGCTGGCGATGAGGCGTCTGGAGGCGTGCTTGTATTCGTTGGTGATGCTGACCGGGCCGAAGAGGACCCGGTAGCGCGGCTCGCGCACGACCATCTGCGCCAGTCCCTTCCAGAGCAGGAGCAGGGGCGAGTAGCTTTTCTGGTATTCGGGGCGCACGAAGGAGCGGCCCATTTCCAGGGCCGGGCTGATGCGGGAGAAAAAGGCGGCCTTGAGCACGAACAGCGTGCTGGTGTAGAGCCCTTGCGGCCCCTTGTTTTCGAGCAGCTCGTCGGTGCGGCCCACGCGGTAGGCTCCGGCGATTTCCTTTTTCTCGGTGTTCCAGAGGAACAGGTGGCGGTAGAAGGGGTCGAAGCCGTCGAGGTCGCAGGCCTTGCCGGTGCCTTCGCCCACACGGCGGAAAGTGAGTTCGCGCAGCCGGCCGATTTCGCGAAGGCCCAGGGGAATCTGGTCGGCCTTGGCCTCGATGACGGCGAATTCGCCGCTTTGGTGCAGCACGGCCCCGGCCGGCAGTCGGGCGATTTCGTCGGCCAGCAGTTGCGGCGGCACCGGGGCGATGAGGGCTTCCTGGCGTGCGGCGGTTTTTTGCGGGAAAAGGGGCGGCCGGCGGCGGGGCCGGTCGGGCCGGTCGCGCAACAGATCGGTGCGCAGGCGCAGGTAGCGGGTGACGCAGGCGTCGGCCTCGGTCTCGCAGGCCGATACCCGGGCCAGGCGGGCCGGGGTGATGGGGCTGCCGACGCGGACCACCACGGACTGGCCGGATTTGTTGATAAATTCCCGGGGCAGCATGGCCGTGCGCAAAAGCGGGTGCACGAGCCCCAGGGCCAGGAACAACCGGCTGTTGCGACCGCTGAAATGCACGGGCACCACGGTGGCCTCGGTGCGGCGGGCCAGGCGGGCCACGGTGGAGTTCCAGGCCGGATCGGCCACGGCCAGGCGGCCGTCGACCAGACGCGGATGAGACACGGCTCCGGCCGGGAAGACGCCGAGCAGGCCGCCGCCGCGCAGCACGCGCAGACATTCCTTGAGTGGGCGCACGTTGCCTTCGGTGGCGGAGGCCCCGCCGAAGGGATCGACGAAGACGAAGAGTTCGCGCAGCTCCGGGATGCGCGAAAGCAGGAAGTTGGCCATGATGCGGGCGTCCGGCCGCACGGCCAGGAGCATTTTGGCCAGGACGAGTCCTTCCAGGCCCCCGTAGGGGTGGTTGGCCACCACGATCACGGGGCCGTCCTTGGGGACGCGGGAAAGTTCGTCGGGGGACAGACGCACCTGGACGCCCATGGATTCGAGCACGGCGTCGATGAAGTCGACGCCGGCAAGCCCCAAGGGGATGGAGCGGTAGAGGTCCTCGATGGGGGCCAGCGACAACAGCCGCGAAAGCGCCGGCTCGACCAGGGCCAGGGCCCGGCGGGCCAGGGTCCCGCCGAAGGGCGGTTTGAGGGCGAATATGCGTGAACGATGGGCGGCTTCCATGGCATCACCTCATGGGGGCGGCGTCGGGGCCGACGGCGCAGCTGCCTGCCGTCGAACCTTCCGTCTTCTAGCCGTTCCCGGTTACGAACCCATGGAGATCGCGCGGCGCTCGGAGACGATTGCGCGCGCATCCGTGACGCTTCAGGCGGATTTGTTACATAGTCTTTTTTAGCCCTTCCCCGCGCCGCTGGCAACAGCCTCGTGCTTGACACCGTCGGCGCGGCGCTCCTAGGCTGCGTCGCCGGGCGTCGCCATGCGTCTGGCCCGACGCTTCGCCCAAGGGGAAACGATCCGTGGCCGAAACACGCCTCTATTCCGTGGCCGCCATCGCCAAGACGCTGGACGTGCCGGAATCCACCCTGCACTACTGGAAGAACCGCTTCGACGACGTGCTGCCGAGCGTGGGGCGCGGCCGCGGCAAGCGTTTCCGGGCCGAGGCCGTGGACATCTTCCGCGCCATCGGCCGGCTGCTGGCCCAGGGCATGTCCTCGGCGGACGTGCGCACCGAGCTGGCCCGCTCCTATCCGGTCAACGTGGCCGTGGAGCCGGCGGCGCGGGCCGAGCCCGTCCCAGCCCCGGCCCCGCCCGGGCCCGACGCCGCCCTGGCCATGGCCGCCCACATCGGGGCGGAGATGGCCAGGTCCCTGGCCGAGCATCTCAAGGGCCTGGTCGCGCCGACGGCCGCGCCCCTTCCGGCCGGGGACACCACGGCCCTGGCCGCGGAACTCGAAGGCGTGCGCGCGGAAAACGCCGCGCTCACGGAAAAGATGCGCCTGCTCGAGACCGAGCTGGTGCGCCTGCGCAAGGACCGGCGCGAGCTGGAACAATACCTCGTGGACAAGATCAACGCCCTGCGCCGCGACGGCTCTTCCGCCTGACCCCTCCGGGCGGCGGCGGCGGCGGCTTTTTTCTTCTTGACGGACTAGACCGACCGGTCTATTCGTCCCCCGTACAGCGCTGTCGCGCTTTTTTTGACACCACGCAGTAGACGACCGGTCTGCTCAAACCCAGGAGACGCCGTCATGACGGACATCGGCATTCTGACCTGTTCCAACACGACCCAGGACGTGGGGTGCAGCGCCTTCGGCTGCCTCAAGGCCGCTTACGCGGGCGAGGGAGCCTTCGCCGCCTATCCCGACGGCGTGCGGGTGATGGGCGTGATCAACTGCGCCGGCTGCGCCGGCAAGCGCAGCCAAGCCAAGATCCTGCGCCGGGTGGGGGCGCTGGCCGCCTCGGGGGTGTCCGCCGTCCACCTGTCGTTTTGCCTGCTCAACGGTTGCCCGTTCGTGGCCAAGTACGAGGCGGCCATCAAGGAGGCCTTCCCGGACCTGGCCGTGGTGCGGGGCTCGCATCCCGAGCTTCCCGAGGAGATCGAGGGACCGCTTTTGGAAGAAATCGGCTACTGGATGACGGCCCCGCGCAAGAGCGTGCCGGAGATCGGGCGCGAGCTGCGCCAGCGGCTGGAGACGTCCCGGGCGGAGTAGCGGGACATAAAAGGGGAGGCCGGTCCCCCGGTCTGCCATACCGGGTTTCCGGCCTCCCGCTCCTCGAGGGATCTCGTCTTGCCCGGGGCCGCCCCGACGCCGCGGAAACGTCGGTCCGCCTTCCGGTGAGCGGCGGCGGCTCCGGGCGGTACGTCTGCGACGGGTTCCGGCGGCCGAGGCGCCGGCCGGCCCGCCGTTTGGAGGCGCCCGCTAGACGTCCATGATCTCCAGATAGACCAGGGTCTGGTTGAGCAGCTGGTAGGCGATTTCGCCGAAGGTCACCGGCCCGGTGAAGGGTTCGGTCTTCTTGCCTTCCAGCTCGGAGTAGAGATAATTAAGGATGCAGTTGCAAGAGAAGGCCACCCGGCTGGATTCGATCGAGCATTCCTTGCAGAGGCGGTCGTTGAAGACCTTGACGTAGTCGGCCACGGGGCGGGCGTGCTTGTAGCGGATGCCGGAGAAGACCGGGGCGTAGAACTTCACCTGGCCTTCGACCTCGTCCACGTCCTGGAAGCTGATGTTGACCATGGCCCCGTAGTAGTCGGCGACCAGGGGCAACTTGGTGTCCAGCTTGTTTTTCACGATATAGGCGGCGAAATTGCGCTTCTCGCCGTTGACCATGACGTCCTTGGCGGCGAAGCCGTCGGCGTTGAAGGTGAGGATGTCGCCGTCGCCCTGCTCGAACAGGTTGACGATGCCGATCTCGGCCACCTTGCCCTCGGGAAGCTGGGCCTGGAGCACCAGGGCGCCTTCCTCGAACATGTCGCCGGTCTGGCCGTTCACCACCTTGGGCGTCTTCTTGCCGAGGTCGCTCAGGTGCACGCCGGCGACCCAGCCGATGAGCGGCCGGACGCCGAAATCCTTGTAGTTCGGGCCGTTGAGCGCGAAGGACAGATGGGTCTTGCTGGCGGCCGGGATGATGATGAAGCTGAATCCGTGCTTGGGGCCTTCGGCGTAGACGCGGGCCAGGCTGTTCTCGTCGTAGGCGACGATGTCGATGGAGGCGACGATGTCGGTGATGTCCGTGGCGCAGATCATTTCGCGGCTGACCATGCCGCCCTTGTCGGCGGAAATGAAGTAAGGAATGGTGCCGCCGATCCAGTCGCCCTTGGGCAGCTGGCGCAAGGCGTCCTCGTCGCCGGCCAGAAGGAGCTTGCGTCCCGACTCGATCATCTGCTTGACGTCCGATACGCTGGAAATGGTCTGTCGCATTTCGCCCTCCTAGCCGAAAATTGTTTTCAGATCATCCTGAACGCTGGGCATGTTCACGTTGTTGGCAAAGATTGCATACAGCTGGTCGACGCTGGCATTGATATTGTCGGCCGACGGGTCTTCCTTGACCGCCCTGGTCAATCGGCCAAGCAGGATCTTTGCGGCAAGAAACTTGAGCTGATACGTCTTTTTTCCGGTCACGATGTCTTGCCAGGCCTTATTGCTCTTGCTGGGTACATCCATTTTCGCCTCCTTCGTTCTGCGGCAACGCGATCTCGCCTCGACAAGCTACCCGCTCTGTACGGCACAACCCACGACGGCCGTCCTCGGCCTGGACCCGCGAAGCGGATCCTGAAGAATGCATTGGGAATATTGACCGATCAAGAAAGCAAGGATCGCACCACGGAAAAAAACACAAGAAAACCGATGGTTATTCAACTCTTACGAAAACGTGGCAAAAAATTCAAGCCAAAATCGCACGATCAGCGACTGTCCAACCGCCCCGCCGGGTTGGAAATTCGAAAAATATCGATCTAATTCAGTATATTACTGTGACTGGGGAGAATTGGGGCAACAGATGTCCCGCCCGGGTCAAAAAGTAACAGCCTGTCCGCAAAAAGGACATGCGCCTGGCACGGGAACTTTTTCTCCCGTGCCGCCGGGGGGATGTGACGCCACAGGAAAGGCCCCGGAAGGACGTCGGGCAAAACGACGGTGCATTTGACGGGTTCTGCGCCCTTCACGCATGTCGCCGCCACATGCGCCCGGGCATGCGGCGGCCTCGGCCGCGTGTCGCGTCCGTGAAATGCGCGCATGCGCACGCATCGGGCAACATGCTTCAGGAATTATATTTTTTTGAAAGTAACTATCGTTTTTTTTCGGGGACGCAACATTCGGGCCGGATGCGGCGCTGGAGCAGGACCATGTCGGCCAGGGTCAAGAGGACCATGGCCCGAAGCACCGGCACCACGCGCGGGATGGCGCTGCGGTCGTGGCGGCCGCCGACCACGATCTCGGCCGGGTTGCCGGCCGTGTCCGTGGTGCGCTGGGGCACGGCGATGGACGGGATGGGCTTGACCGCCGCCCGGACGATCACGGGCTGGCCGTTCGAGACGCCGCCGAGGATGCCGCCGGCGTTGTTGGACTCGGGCGGATCGACGATGGGGTCGTTGTTGGCGGAGCCGGTCAGGCGCGCGGCGGCGAAGCCGGCCCCGATCTCCACGCCCTTGACCGCGCCCACGCCCATGAGCGCGTAGGCCAGGCGCGCGTCGAGCTTGTCGAAGACCGGCTCGCCAAGGCCGGCCGGCACGCCCGTGGCCGCGATCTCCACCACGCCGCCCAGGCTGTCGCCCGAGGCCATGGCCTCCCTGGCCCGGGCCTCCCAGGCCGGGACCGCGTCCGGATCGGCGGCGCAAAAAGGCCGGTCGGCCGCGCCGGCGGCGTCCTTCACGGCGCAGGCGATGCCGCCGAATTCCACCGTGTAGGCGAAAACCTCGATGCCGAGCGGCGCGAGCATGGCCCCGGCCACGGCCCCGCCCGCGACCCGGGCGGCCGTCTCCCGGGCCGAGGCCCGCCCTCCCCCGCGGTAGTCGCGCCGGCCGTACTTGGAGAGGTAGGTGCCGTCGGCGTGCCCCGGGCGCAGCAGGTTCTTCGCCGCCTCGTAGTCCTTGGAGCGCTGGTTGACGTTTTCGATGACGAAGCCGACGGGCGTGCCCGTGGTTTCGCCCTCGAACACGCCCGAAAGCAGGCGCACGGCGTCGGGTTCCTTGCGGGCCGTGCCCGTGAGCCCGCCGGAGCCGGGGCGGCGGCGGTCCAGGTCGCGCTGGATCACGGCCTCGGCGAGCGCCACCCCCGGCGGGCAGCCGTCCACGACCCCGCCCAGGGCCGGCCCGTGGGACTCGCCGTAGGTGGTCAGGCGGAACAGGACGCCGAAGGTGTTGCCGCTCATGGCTCCTCCCGGAAAGGCTATCTGGCCACGTCGCGCACGGTCTCGATCACGTAGTCGATCTGCGCGTCGGTCAGTTTGGGGTACAGGGGCAGGGTGATGGTCGAGCGCCCGATGCGGTCGGCCTCGGGGAAGTCCTCGGGCGCGTGCCCCAGGGCGTCGCGCAGGAAGGTGAGCGTGTGGATGGCCCGGTAGTTGACGGCCACGGCCACGCCCCGCTCCTTGAGCGCGTGCAGGATGGCGTCGCGGCGCTCGGGATCGACCCACAGGGTGTAGAGGTGGTGGGCGGAAACGCCCGGGGCGCGCGGCCGCACGATGCCCGGCGCGCCGGCGAAGCCGGCGTCGTAGCGGGCCACGATCTCCAGGCGGCGGGCGTGCAGGCCGTCCAGCCGGTCGAGCTGGTCCACGAGCAGGGCGGCCCGGATGTCGTCGAGGTTGTACTTCCAGCCCTCGGCCACCATGTCCCAGTGCTCGTACTTGCCGTGGTAGCGGCCCGAGGCGTTCTTGCTCATGCCGTGGTTGGCCAGCTGGCGGGAGAGCCGGGCCAGTTCCTCGTCGTGGCAGGCGATGGCCCCGCCCTCGCCGCAGGTGAGGTTTTTGGTGGCGTAGAAGCTGTAGCAGGCGGCGGCGGACAGCTCGCCCGGGCGCACGCCGTCGCGGGAGCACTCGATGGCGTGGGCGCAGTCCTCGACGATGAAGAGCCCGTGCTTTTTCGCGACGGCGGACAGGGCCCGCATGTCGCACATGGCCCCATAGAGGTGCACGGGCAGGATGCCCTTGGTGCGCGGCGTCACGGCCGCCTCCACCTTGGCCGCGTCGAGAAGCCCGGTGCCCGGCTCCACGTCCACGTACACGGGCCTGGCCCCGCAGTGCATGATGACCGTGGAGGTGGCGATGAACGTCATGGGCGTGGTGATGACCTCGTCCCCGGGCGCCAGGCCCAGGGCCAAAAGGGCCAGGTGCATGGCCCCGGAGCAGGAGGACAGGCCCACCACGTGGGGGATGCCGGCGTAGGCGGCGAACTTGGATTCGAACTTCGCGCCCACCGGGCCCGAGGTCAGGAAGACGGAACGCAGCACGGACAGGACGTTGTCCAGGTCCTTGTCGTCGAGGCTGTGGCGGTAGAACTCAACCTGCATGGGAGACTTCCTTGGTTTTTCGGGCCCGCACGCGCAGGAGCAGCCAGCCGAGCGAGCCCAGGAGCATGACGGCGATGCCGGAAAAAAGCAGCCAGGCCACGGTCATGGGGGTGTCGTGGTAGATGGCGACAAGCCCGAGGAAAAGCCCCACCCCGGCCACCTGGAACCAGACGAAGCCGAATTCCGAGCGGGCCTGGAAATAGACGAACAGGATGTTGGCCACGGCGAGCAGGGCCATGGCGGAACTGATGACGGTAAGCAGCGGCCCGGCGGCGACGTAGTCCGCGCCGAAGAGGATCTTGACCACGAAGGAGGAGGCCACGAGGCAAAAAAGCGCGAACCCGCCGCCGAGCACGGCCGTGAGCCCCATGGAGGTCCAAAGCGAGGCCAGGTCGTCGCGGCCGGTCTCCTTGGCCGAGGCCGCCTCGGTGAAAAGCACGCTCATGAGCACCGATGGCAGGTAGAAGGCGATGCGCCCGAGAATGGCCGCCGTGGCGTAGAGCCCCGCGCCCTCGGCGTCGCAGTAGTGGCGCACCAGCACCAGGTCCAGGTTGCCGAGGATCATGACGATGACCGAGGAGACGAGCATGCCCACGGAATAGGCCCCGACTTCCTTGAAAAGCCCCTTTGGCAGGGGCGCGCCGGGCAGGCGGAAGACGTCGCGCAAAAAGAGGCAGTTGACCACGATGGCCGCGCCGATGCCGGCCAGGCTCGCCAGGAGCGCGCCGTTGATGCCCCAGGAGAGCGCCATGACGAAGGCCAGCGCGCCGAGCAGCCGGAACAGGGCGTTGGACGCCCCGGCGACGCCGTAGCCCGTGAAGCGCTGCAAGCCCTGCAGCATGCCCCAGGGCACGGGCAGCACGAAGGAGCCGGCCATGACCCCGAGCATGAGCAGCACGGGCGTGGCCGATTCGATGTGCAGAAACGACTGGAGCAGCGGCAGGCAGGCCGCGCCGATGCCGTAGGCCACGGCGGCGAGCAGCGCGGCGTAGAGCCCGGCCCGGGAGAGCAGCGTGCGCACGAGACCCATGTCGGAAATGGCGAAGCGGGCCGTGAACCGGGCCATGACCAGGGGCACGATGGCCAGGGGCGCGGCGAAGATGACCATGGTGGAATTGAGCGCGTTGAACCCGCCGAAATCGGCCGGGCTCATGGACCGGCCCACCACCAGCTGGAAGAGGTAGTTGAAGAGGTTGCCGGAGTTGAGCAGGAAAAGGATGACGATGTTCTGCCTGAGGAAGCGTTTCACGCGTGCACGTCCTTTGCGGGCGTCTCCGGGGCGCGCCCCGGGTCGGGGGGCGTCTCCCGGGCGGCGGGGGCTTCCCGACCGGGGACGGCTTGGAGATAGAGTCCGGCCAGGAAGCAGTAGAGCCCGGCCTGGACGAGAAATTCCGAAACCCGGGCCAGGGTCGCGCCGCGCAGGGCGGCGGCCAGGACCAGGGACAGGGCGAAGCCGACGAAATAGAGCCGACCCGGCCCGCCGGCCAGCCAGCGGCCAAGAGCCGGGAGCCGCCCGGCCGCGCGCGCGGCCGCTCCCGGCGCGACCACCCGCCATACCGGAACCAGGCAGGCGGCGGCAAGCCCCAGCGCCACCCGGCCGGACACGGCCCCGAGCAGCAGTCCGGAGGCGGCAAGGGACAGGCAGACGCCAAGGCCCCAGGCCAGCTGCCGCCTGGCCCCGGGACCGGGCGAGGGAAACGCGGCCAGCCACACGGC
>JAEWCY010000033.1 GCA_023390395.1 Pseudomonadota bacterium
GAAATGGGGCGGGCGGTGCTGGCCGGCTTTGCGGCCTGCGTCGCCCGCCCCATTTCCGAGACCACAACGACCGACGCCTCGCCGCCCGCCGTTCCCACACGTCTCCCCACCCGCACCCGTCGGGGAGGTCAAGGAGGGGGTCACCCCCTCCTTGCCGCCGGAGGCATCTTACCTCTTCCCTTCTCCTCTCCTCGTCTTCCCTTCCCTCACCCCTCTACCACGCCCTCGCCTCCAATCCCATCAACTCGCGAAACCGGTCTTCGACGCCGCGCAGGTAGTCCAGGGCGGCGGGATCGGTTTCGGCCGGGGCGAAGGGGGCGAAGTCCTTGTCGGACATGGGGCTGTAGGGGCCGGGTTTGATTTCGAAGATGGCGGTATCGGGCGTCAGGGCGATGACGGCGTGCCAGCCGCCGGCCGGGGCGTCCACGGCGTAGGAGCCGGCCGCGGCGTCGATGACGGCGCAGTCGTCGCGGCTGAAGGAGCCGTCGTCGTGAAAGCAGATGAATCCCATCCTGCCGGAGAGCGCCACGAAGGCTTCGTCCTTGGCCGGGTTCTGGTGGCGGTGGGGCCGGACGTAGGTGCCGGGCTGCATGGCGTTGATCATGCGGTGCAGGTTGGCGGCGTCGGCGGCGTGGAAGCGGTGGATTTCGCGGCGGCGGGGGTTTGCGGCCGCGTCACGGCATTTTTGGGCCACGAGCGCCGCATCCGCCACGGTGAACCGGTCGTGGTCGGACTGGGTGGCCAGGGGCGAGATGCGGCGCAGGACGGGAACCGCGCGATCAGCCATGCAGGGGGATGCCGGCAGCGGTCAGGCGGTGGTAGGCGGCGACGACCTGGCCGGACAGGCACATGTCGCGCAGCAGGAAGAGGACGATGATGCCCCAGTACCCCCAGCAGCAGACTTTCTTTTCGACGCCTTCGGTCTGGCCGAGCTGGATCTTGAAGAAGGCGAAGCTGACCAGGGCCAGGGGCAGCATGACCCACCAACGGATGGTGGTGGCCTCGATGAACATGAAGAGCACGAACAGCAGGCCCAGGGCCAGGGCGGCCCAGGTCAGCGGGGAGAACGAGCTGCAGGCGCAGCCGCATTTCTGATCGGACATAGGGTACTCTCCTTTCCGGTTTTCCGACCCTATAGGCATGGAGGCGGCCGGCTGTCCAGAAAAGGCGGGCGCGATCAGGCGAGGCGGGCGTAGGCCTCGGCCAGGGCCTTGCCTACGCCCCGGGGGGAGAAACGGCCGGCCACGGCGTCCAGGCCGCCCTGGCCCAGGCGAGCGCGAAGGCCGGGGTCGGCAAGCAGCGAAGCCAGGGCGTCGGCCAGGACCTTGGCGTCGCCGGGCGGCACGACCAGGCCGGTCTCGCCGTGGCGGTTGACCCAGGGCACGCCCGAGCCGGGGATGTCCGTGGAGACGACCGGCTTGCCGCCGGCCATGGCTTCGAGCTGCACGATGCCGAACATCTCGGCCCGGGACACGGAAGGCAGGCAGAAGACGTCGCAGGCGGCCAGCCAGGCGGCCAGCTCGGCGTCGGGGATGCGGCCGGGGAGGAACACGCGGTCCGAGAGCCCGGCCGCCGCGATGCGCGCGGCCAGGGCGTCGCCGAGGGGCCCCGAGCCGCCGATGACCACGGCCGCGTCGCGCGGGAGCATGGCCGCCGCGTCCACGAGCACGTCGAAGCCCTTGTAGGGCACGAGCCGCCCCAGGGCAAAGACCAGGGGCCGGTCGCCGAAACGGGCCCGGACGGCGGCCACGGCGGCCGGATCGGCCCGGCAGGGGTCGGCCATGGAGGCGTCCACGCAAAAGGGGACCACCGCGCCCTTGGGCACGATGCGCGCGGCCTGGTTGGAGGCGGCCAGATGCACGGGGCTCGGGGCGATGACCAGATCGGCCCGGCGGCAGAGCCACGTTTCCAGCGGCCCGACCAGGGCGGCCAGCGCGCCCTTGCCGATGACGTCGCTGTGCCAGGTGAGCGCGATCCTGGCCTTGGGCCGGGCCAGGAAAGCGGCCAGAGCGGCCAGGGGATTGGGCAGGTGCAGGTGGAGCACGTCGAAGCGCGGGGCCAGGCGCAGAAAGGCGGCCAGGTAGGCGGGCGAAAGCGGCTGGGAGGCGACTGTGCGCCAGACCGGCACGCGGCGCACGGGGCACGGCGCGGCCGCGTCGTCGTAGGGGTCGGGCCCGGCGAAGCACAGCACCTCGACCTCGGCCCCCAGGCGCAGGAGTTCTTCCACGGCCTGGCGCGTGGCCGTTTCCACGCCGCCGGGGTCCGGCGGATAGAACTTGCCGACCTGCAGGACCCTCATGGCGCGGCGGCGAAGGCGTCCAGGGCGGCGGTGACCGTGCGGCGCAGGTTCTCGACCCGGCGCAGGGTGAACTCGTTTATGGGGTCGGCGGCGAGGTTTTTCACCAGCCACAAGGCCCCCAGCACCCGGCCGTCCTTGCTGACCAGGGGCAGTTCGAGTTTCATGACCGCCGGCGAGCACAGAAGCTCCTTGTCCGAGCCCCCTTCCCCCTCGCGCCGCCAGCGGTAGACGTCGCCGCCGCCGGCCTGGGGCGGCTCGGGCCGTAGCCGGCACGAGGCCGGGGCCTCGCCGGCCAGGACCATCTCGGCCATGTCGAAGCGCAGATGCTCCAGGGCGGCGGTCATGCGCGTCCAGAGCTGGGCGACGTCCGCGGCCTGGGAAATCTCGATCTGGTGGTTGAGGAAGGTGCGCCGGTCCCGGGCAAGGCCCGTGTCGTCGGAGACGTCGCGCAGCCAGCCGAGGATCTTGTCCACGGCGAAGTAGCTGAAATACCCGGCCTTGCGCACGAGCAGCACCAGGGCCGCGCCCACGGCCAGAAGGAACAGCCCGGCCGGGGCGTTGCGCAGGTTGACCAGCACCAGGGCGGACAGGGCCAGGAAGATGGTGATGCCGTAGATGAACAGCACCGCCTGGCGCTGGGACCAGCCGCGGCTCAATAGCTTGTGGTGCACGTGGCGCTTGTCCGGCTCGAACATGTCCCGGCCGCGCATGAAGCGCCGCAGCGGCGCGGTGATGGTGTCGAGCAGCGGCACGCCGAGCGCGATGACCGGCATGAGCAGTGTCGCGCCCACCTGGCTTTTGACCGAACCGGAAACGGACAGCGCCGCCAGCATGTAGCCGAGGAAATAGCTGCCGCCGTCGCCGAGAAACAGGCTCGCCGGATTGAAGTTGTAGCGCAGGAAACCGAGGGTGGCCCCGGCCATGACCGCGAACAGCGCGGCGGTGTGGGCCTCGCCGCGCATGCCGGCCAGCACGGCCTGGACCGCCGTGGCGAAGAAGACCACCCCGGCCGCCAGCCCGTCCAGGCCGTCGATGAGGTTGATGGCGTTGATGAGCAGCACGAACCAGAAGACCGTGACGGCGTAGGACAGCAGGTCGAAACGGATGATGAAGTCGCCGGGCAGGGCGAAGGAGGCGATGCGGGCCCCGCCGTAGCAGGCCACGCAGGCGGCCACGATCTGGGCCGCGAGCTTGAGCTTGGACGGCAGGGTCCACTTGTCGTCGGCGAAGCCCACGGCGAAGATGATGCACGCGCCGGCGTAGACGTAGCACATGCTGCGCTCGAAGAGGATCGCCGCGACCGGGCGCGGCAACACCACGGCGGCCAGGACCAGGCAGGCGAAAAACGTCAGGAAGAGCGCCAGCCCGCCGCTTCGGGGCATGGGCGTGGTGTGCACGGTGCGGGCTTGCGGGATGGCCAGGATGCCAAAGCGCCGCCCCAGCCAACGCGCGGCCGGCGTCAGCAGCAGGGACAGGACCAGGGCGGCCAGGAAAAGCGAGAATATCGGGGTCATAGGCTACTTCCGGCCGGCGCGCCGCACTCCCGCCCGCCGACCGGCGCACCATAGGCCATGCCCGCTTCGCCGTCCACACGCCCCCGCGACGGCACGGCCGGCATTTCGGGAGACGAGCGTCAGCGGGAGTCCCCGGAGACCGATTCGCCGCCGAAGAGCTTCCAGCCGAGCATGCCCCAGGTGAGGTTGGAGGCGTCGTAGCCGCCGGCCGCCAGCCGCCGGGCCACGAAGGGCGAACGATGGCCGGTCATGCACACGACCACCACCGGCCGCTTGGGGTCGAGCCCCAGGCTCGCCGGATCGGCGGCCATGGCGTCGGGCCGGTTGACCGCGCCGGGGATGTGGAACAGGGCGTATTCCGTCGACGTGCGCACGTCGAGCAGCTGCGGCTTGGCCGCGCCGGAAAGCCTCGCCCGCAGCCGCCAGGGCAGGGTCTGCGAAACACCCGCCGCCAGCCAGCCGAGGTCCCAGGCCACGAAGAAAAGCAGGAAAAAAAACAGCAATCCCTTCATGGCCACCCCCCTATCACGGGGCCAGGAACACCGCCAGCAGCGCCCCGACGCCAAGCAGCACGGCGATGACGCCGTTTAACGTGAAAAACGCCACGTTGATGCGCGAGAGGTCGTTTTCGCCGATGAGCCTGTGCTCCACGAGCAGCACCACGGAGCACACAGCCCAGAAGGCGTAATAGATCCAAGACAACCCGGCGGCGTAGCCGGCCAAAAGGAAGAAGGCGGCCGCGTCCACATGGGAAAAGGCGGCCAGGCGCAGGGCCGTGCCCACGCCGAACTTCGCCGGCATGGACCACAAGCCCTGGGAGCGGTCGAAGTCCACGTCCTGGCAGGCGTAGAGGATGTCGAAGCCGGCCGTCCAGCAGGTCACGCCGCAGCCAAAAAGGATCGCGGCCACGGCGAATTCCGGCTTGACCGCCAGCCAGCCGGCGACAGGGGCCAGCCCCAGCACCGAGCCCAACACGAAATGGCACAGCCAGGTGAACCGCTTGGTCAGGCTGTAAAACGCGCCCCAGACCAGGGCCACGGGGGCGAGCATCAGACACAGGCTGTTGAGCCCGGCGCAGGCGGCCACGAAGACGACCGCGCAGCCGGCCGTGAACCCCCAAGCCGCCTTGAGGCTCACTTCGCCCGTGACCAGCTCGCGACCCTGGGTGCGGGGATTGACGCGGTCAAAGCGCACGTCGGCCAAGCGGTTGACGGCCATGGCAAAGGACCGCATGGCCACCATGGCCACGGTCAAAAGCAGAAACGCCCGCCAACCCGGCCAGCCCCCGGCGGCCACGAACAAGCCGATATACGCGAACGGCAACGCGAACACCGAATGCTCAATCTTCACCAACCGCGCCAACGCTGCGAACATAACGTCTCCGTGGGAGGCGGAGGGGGAGAGAAGACCGGGGGGAGAGGGAACCC
>JAEWCY010000048.1 GCA_023390395.1 Pseudomonadota bacterium
GCCACGCACACCGCGTCTACGGGCTGGCCGAAACGGCCGGTGTGGCGCACCGGGATGGAAAGCCACTGCGTGCCCTGGTTGGTCTTGATGCTGTTGCGGTTGCGCCAGTCGTTCTTGGTGTACTGCACCTCGTCGTACAGGATGAATTCATCCACCGAGGCGATGATGTCGAAATAGCCCTTCCACGGAATATAATTCGATTGCAGTATGGCGATGCGTTTCATGCTGTTGTCCCGGAAAGTGAAAGAGGGAAGATGCCTCCGGCGGCCAGGAGGGGGTGCCCCCCTCCTGGACCACCCCATAAGGGGGGTTGCGGCTTCGCGCGGCCGTTTTTGACGTGGCATTCCCCTGAAGTTTCCAGAATATCTTTTTATTTCTGAAGGATACTGGAGTTATGCACAAAGCCTTGATCCTGGCTTCGACCTCGCCGCGGCGCAAGGAGCTGCTGACCCTGGCCGGCATCCCCTTCACGGTCGTGCCGAGCCCGGCCGAGGAGCCGGAGCCGTATTTCGGCGAGCTGCCGGCCGCCTACGCGGCGCGCATGGCCCGGCTCAAGGCTTCCGCCGTGGCCGACGGGCATCCCGGGGCCGTGGTGCTCGGCGCGGATTCGGTGGTGGCCGTGGGAGGGACGATCCTCGGCAAGCCGCGCGACGCGGCCGACGCCCGGCGCATGCTGGGGCTGCTTTCCGGGCGCGTGCACCAGGTGGTCACCGGCTGCGCCGTCTTCGGCCTGGCCGCCGAGCCCGAGATCTTCAGCGTTTCGACGGACGTGCACGTGGTCGCCCTTTCCGACGCGGCCATCGACGCCTACGTGGCCACGGGCGAGCCCATGGACAAGGCCGGGGCCTACGCCATCCAGGGGAAAGCGGCGGCGTTCATCAAGGAAATCCACGGTTCGTACACCAACGTGGTCGGCCTGCCCCTGGCCGAGGTGGTTTATTACTTGTCATTTTCTTTCACTTAACATATATATTGTTTTAATTTTACAAACTATGAAAGACCACGACGCCCAAATTATTAATCCGCTCGCCTTAGACCCTACAGAAGACACGAATTGGACTAGACTTAGCACAGAGATGTTTCACGATCTCAGTCCTTATTTTTCCAATGCTAAAGAACTTCATTCCCTTATAAAGTGCAAAACCCATCTATGGGAGTACTTTGTATACACATCAATCCGAAACAATAAAGAAAAAAAAGAGCTATTTGATGATATTTTTCGGATAATTCACTCTGCAAAAACTTCAAATCTATATTTATTTACAAAAATATTGCGTGAAACCTGGCAAAACATTAGAGAAGCCATCCAAAATTATCAAGACTTATATCAGATTGAGCGAAAGAAAGAAGAAATTGCCAATCGAATATCAGTCAAAATCTGTTTTCATGAAATTGGGATAATCATTGAGGAGTGCATCTCCCCATTTTTAAAACAACTCAGCCTATTTTATCTCATTACAACTAAAGAATTTCCATTTGACCAAGACATCCAAAATATTTCCCTTGGGAAAACCGTAGAAACACTCTCCCGAAATACTTTATTTCACCCTCTGACCCACCCGACCCCTCTATCAATCTCTCTCAACCAATTGCGAAACATAGCATCACACGGAACGTACAAAATCCAATCTGACAATCAAAAAATAGTATGTCATTATGGCCAAAAAAGAAAACAATCTATTACAGTAAATTTTAAAGACTTAGTTTTATCATTTCAAGAGTTGATAACAATTTACAGTATTATTAAATCTGCAAATTCATTCTACACAACAGACTATTCAAATACAATAGAAGACCTAATCGAACAAACAACCGTTACACAGCACACTTGTGTCGCCACCATATCTGAAATATTATTAGTCAATGGTCTAATTATAAAAGAGTTATATCGCAGTGAAAAACAAGTAGACATTACGGCTGTTGATCCATTTGCAAGAAGCACGGATGAACATCGGGCCCTCCTTATGCAGACGCTGCGTTTTCTTAGTTTCATGCCCAACACAAGAATCACATTTACCATTAAACTTATTGATGAAACGATTTCACTCGCAGAAACAAACTTATCATTACTCCTTCAATGCGGCGCTTTACCATAATCGTACAAACAGAATCTTATTGCTTTCTGCCAAAGATCGACATTCATTTGAAACTTGTAAAATAAACGAGCAGCTAAATAACATCTTTTCGCAGTTTTTCTGTACTACCCTCGACCTGTTGCAGCCCTTCACAAGGGAAGAGTGTTATGTCCCCCGCCGTCACGCCCGCCTCGCCCGAGGAATACCCGGCCCTGGCCGATCTCTGGGAGGCTTCCGTCCGGGCGACGCACCACTTCGTGTCCGAAGCGGACATCCGCTTTTTCAAGCCGCTGGTGCGCGACGCCTATCTGGCGGCGGTGACGCTGCGCTGCACGCGCGACGCTTCGGGCGCGGTCACGGGATTCGTCGGCGTGGCCGGGGGCAAGATCGAGATGCTTTTCGTCGCGCCGGACCGTTTCGGCCAGGGAATCGGCTCGGCGCTGCTCGCCTGCGCCGTGGAGACCCTCGGCGCGACGCTCGTGGACGTCAACGAGCAAAACGAGCGCGCCGTGGCCTTCTACAAGCGACGCAGCTTCGCGGTCGTCGGCCGCTCCCCCCTGGACGCGCTCGGCAAGGCTTATCCGCTGCTGCACATGGCCCTCGGCAAGGTGCGGCCCTAGCCCTCCTCCCCCTCCAGATCCACCAGCCCCATACGGGCGGCGTAGTGCACGAGCTCGGCCAGGTTGGTCAGGCCCAGCTTGCCGAAGATGTTGGAGCGGTGGTTCTCCACGGTCTTGCGGGAGATGTACAGCCCGGCCGCGATCTCGGAAATGTTGCGGCCCTCGGCGAGCAGGCGCAGCACCTGCTGCTCGCGGCGCGTGAGCGTCTCGTAGGCCGGATCGGCCGGTTTGGCCCGCCGCGAGGCGTAGGCGTCCAGCCGGTCGAGCAGCTGCGGCGCGATGGCCCCGTCGAGGTAGCGCTCCCCGCGTGAAACGGCGGCGAGCCCGGAAAGCAGGCTGCCGGCGGCGGAATCCTTGACCACGTAACCCATGGCCCCGGCCCGCATGCTCTCGGCCACGATGTCCAGACGCGCGTGCATGCTGACCACCAGCACCTTGGGCGGCGTGGCCAGGGCGCGCAGCCGGCCGATGGCCTCGATGCCGCCGGCGTCGGGCAGGCCGACGTCGAGAAGCACCACGTCCGGGGCCAGCTCGGCCGCCAGGCGCAGGGCCTCGGCCGCCGTGCCGGCCTCGCCGACGACCGCGTAGCCCGCCTCCCGGCCGAGGATCGCCCGCAGCCCCTCCCGGAACAGCGGATGGTCGTCGACCAGCAGCACCCTCAACGCCTCGGACATGCCGTTTCCTCCGTAAGCGGCGCTTCGGCCGTGATCGTCGTGCCCTTGCCCGGCCGCGAACGCAGCACCAAGCGGCCGCCGAGCAGCCGCAGGCGCTCGCGCATGCTCCACACGCCCATGCGCTTCTCGGCCAGGGCGCGCGGCAGGCGGCTGGCCGCGTCGAAGCCCTTGCCGTCGTCGGCCACCCGCAAAAGGACGTGCGGATGGGAGGCGATCAGGCGCACGGTGACGCGCCGCGCCCCGCCGTGGCGGCAGGCGTTGCCCAGGCACTCCTGGAGCACGCGGTAGAGGTTGATGCTCGTCTCGAAAGGCAGGCGCACGGCCTCCATGCCGTCAGCGGTGAAGTCGATGCGCACGCCGTGGCGCGCGGCGAACTCCTCGCACAGCCGAAAGGCCGTGCCGACCAGGCCCAGCTGGTCCAGGGCCGGGGGCAAAAGCCCGTAGGCCAGGTCGCGAAGCGACGCCACGGCCGCGCCGAGGCGGCCGGAGCAGTCCTGGACGACCTGGCGCGCGACGGCCGCGTCCGTCTCCGAGCCAAGCAGCGGCACGAGCCCGTCCAGGCTCACCCGGGTGGCGGAAAGGGCCTGGGCCACGTCGTCGTGCAGCTCCCGGGCGATGCGCTGGCGCTCGTGCTCCTGGGCCTTGAGCAGCTCCCGGGAAAGCTCGCGCAGCCGCTCCTCGTCGCGCCGCGACTGGGCGATGCGGCCCAGGTGGTCGGCCACGGCGTCGAGCAGATGCCGCTCCTCGCGCAAAAAAGGCCCCTCCCCGGCCGGGGGCATCTTCTCCAGGTAGCCCACCTCGACCCGGCCCACCACCTCGCCGTCCACCTTCACCGGGCTGGCCTGCTTGTCCGCGGGACGGCGGAAGTTGGCCGTGGCGCGCGAGAGCCCGCCAAGGACCACCCGGGCGCAGGCGACCCCGGGATGCTGCCAGGCCTTGGCCAGCACCTCGCAGGCCCCGGCCAGGATGTCGTCCAGGCTCAGGTCGCCGCGCTGGGCCAGCCGCGTGATCTCGTACAGGCAGTCCAGCTCCTTGACGCGCTCGGTCAGCGCCGCGACGAGCGCGTCCGTCTCCCGGGGCGCTTCGCGCGGTGCTTTGTCCTGTCGTTCGTGTTGCATATGCGACGCCTTTGCCGCCCTATTTCAAAATGCCGGGCGGAAGGCAAGGGAACCGGGCCGCGACGACGCGGGGCGCGGCGCGGCGGAAACGGCCGCGCCCCGCCCGCCGCCTCAGCCCAGCAGCACCTTGCGGGCCAGTTCGTCCTCGGCCTCGGTGACGAAGGCCAGGCCCGTCTCCCGGGCCGTCTCGCGGTTGGCCGCGACGACGTCCTCGCGGGCGATGTCCGCGACACGGAATTTCCGGGCCCCGGCCAGAAGCTGCTGGAGGCCGGCCCCGAGCTTGTCGAAGAGCGTGCAGGCGGCCACCGCGCCAAGGGGCACGTTTCGCATCTCCTTTTCGCCGAGCCTGGCTTTGAGCATATGCCAGCCGGCGAAGATCTGTTCGGGCCGGTCCCCCAGGGCGGCCACGCTTTTGGGCAGAGCGTCCCAGTTGCCGCCCACCCGTTCGCGGCGCTCGGGGTAGAGCACGCCCTCGATGTTCGCGCCGAGGAACCCCGGGATCATGAGGGCCCGGCCCATGCAGACGAGCTTGACGTACGGCGCGCCGAGGGCCAGGGCCTTGAAGATATGGTCCTCGCGGGCCAGGCCGCCGGCGAAGGCCATGTCCGCCGGCCGGCGTCCCGAGGCGGCGAGCAGGGCGGCGTATTCCCGGGCCTTGGCGTGGAGCAGGACGGCCGGCACGCCCCAGGTCTCCATCATGTTCCAGGGGCTCATGCCCGTGCCGCCGCCGGCCCCGTCCACGGTCAGAAGGTCGAGCCCGGCCTCGGAGGCCAGGCGGATGGCCAGGGCCAGGGCCTCCATGCCGTAGGCGCCGGTCTTGAGGGAAATGCGCTCGAAGCCGAGGCTGCGCAGGTAGGCCACGTTTTCCAGGAAGTCGGCGCACACGGCGTCGGCGTCCCGGGCCTCGGTGTAGCCCAGGCGGCTGTGGCGGGCGAACTCGCGCACCGCGCCCGAGGCGAAGGCCTCGGCCACGGCGGCGTCCTCGGGGTCGGGGTCCACCAGGTAGCCGCGCTTTTTGAGGAACCGGGCGTAGGCGATGTCCTTGACCTTGATCTCGCCGCCGATGTTCTTGGCCCCCTGGCCCCATTTGAGCTCCACGATCACGTCCGGGCCGTGCTTTTCGACGACGTAGCGGGCCACGCCGTTGCGGGCGTCCTCGACGTTGAGCTGCACGATGACGCCGCCGTGGCCGTCGGCGTAGCGCCGGTACACGGCGATGCGCCGGTCGAGTTCCGGCGCGCTGGCGATGCGGCCGTTTTCCAGCACGGCCTCGCGGTCGATGCCCACGACGTTCTCCCCGACCACGATGGGCGCCCCGGCCAGGGAGCAGCCCACGGCGAAGGAATCCCAGTAGCGCGCGGCGATCATGGTCGAACCGAGGGCCCCGGTCATGAGCGGCAGCCTGGCCGTGGTCTTGCGCGACGCGCCGAAGGACGTCTCCAGGGCCACGTTGGTGAAAAGGCAGTCGTCGGCGTTTCGCGTCAGGTGCTCGGCCTGGCCCTTGGCCCCGTAGAGCCTCCCCTGGATGCGCAGGGCGTTGTAGCAGACGCCGGTCTCGCAGCCGTTGCCGCTGCCGGCGGTGATCAGGCCGAAATCCCTGGGGTAGAGCATGGCCCGGCCGGCCAGGCTCGACAGCCACGTCTCGCACCGGCCGGCGCAATCCGCCCGGCACAGGCTGCACAGCCCCGATTCCACCGGCGTTCCCCGATTGGCCGTCCCCAGCACGTCGTTGGTCTTGTGCCACTGCTGCATGGATTCCTCGTCGGTTTGGCGCAAGCGGCGCACCTGGGCCCCATGCCCCCGACCGCGCGCGCCAGTGACCGTAAACGCCGAAAACTCCCGTCCGTCGAGGGGCATCCTCCCGTGTCCGCCGGGAAGATTTTCCCGGAAAACCGGGAGATTTTCCCGCGCCTCGCCGGGAGGCCGCCCGATTGCAGCGGCCGCGGCCCGGCATACATCTGGCCCGAAGAACCACTTATACGCGAGGTGACCATGCGAGACGACACAAGGTTTCCCCAGGCGGGGCTGCCCCCGCCGCCCTGCCCGCCGGACGTGGGGGCCAGAAACGCGGCCGCGCTGGCATCGGGACCCGAAAACGACGTTTTTCCCGGCCGCCCCAAGCCGGACGACGCGCCGGGCGCGACGCGCTGCCGACGCCTTTCCGGGCCGACCTGCCGGTCCGGGGGGCGGCGCTACGACGTGCGGCTGCGCTGCGACCTGAACGCGGTGCAAGCGGCCCGGCTGGGCGACCGGCTGGTCCGGGCCCTGGCCGACGACGTGGGGCGGATCGTGCTGTGGATCGAGGGCACGCGGCCGCCCTCGGCCGAGGCCGCCTGCCTGGTCAACAGCCTGGGCCGGCTCGTGGCCCGCGAAGGCCGGTGGCAGGGCGTGGAGATGCGCGGCCAGGGCGTGGGGTTTCGCGCCCTGTTCGCGGCCTTCCGCCAGGGCCAGGCCGGCCTGGACGCCACCCCGGCCAGGGAGGGCAGGCCATGATCTGGCTTTTCGTCCTGGTCGGCGTGTGCCTCGTCGCGGCCCTGAGCCGCACCGGAGCGTTTCGCGCCGGCGGCGGCCACCTGCCGCGCGACTTCGATTTCGACATCTACAAGAACCGCGAGCTCAACACGCGGGGGCTGTTCGACAAGACCAAGTGGTACTGAGCGCCAAGCGGCCTTCAGTCGGCGGCGCGCCGGGCCGGAAAGACCGCCCGCAGCAGGGCCGCACCGATGACCACGACGCCGCCGGCCACGGCGAAGCGGCCCGGCAGCTCGCCGCAGCCCAGGGCCACGAACACGGGATTGAGCACCGGTTCGAGCGTCATGACGCAGATCGCGGTCAGCGCGCGCAGCCTTTTGATGCACCAGACATAGAGCGCCAGCGACAGCCCCTGCTGCACGACGCCAAGGTAGGCCAGCCCCAGCCAGGCCTCGGCCGAACCCGGCGGCCCGGCGAAAAGAAACGGCAGCCCGGCCGCTGCCGTGAGCAGATGCCCGGCCACCACCGCCGAAACCGGCGAACCGTCGCGCCCGGCCCGCATGGCCAGGGTGAACACGGCATAGGAAACGCCCGTGCCCACGGCCAGGAGGTTGCCCCAGAAGCCTTCGGGCGAGAGTTGGTCCAGGAAAAACAGCGCCATGCCGCCGACCGAGGCGGCGACGAAGGCCCAGTCCGCCGGCCGGGTCGGTTCCTGCAGCACCAGCGGGGCGAAAAGCGCCACGTAGACCGGCGCGGTATAGGCGAGCAGGATGGCGTTGGCCGCCGTGGTCAGCTTGGTGGCGGCCACGTTGGTGACGAGCAGCCCGGCGTAGCCCAGGGCGGCGCAGACGAAGGGCCGCGTCGGGCGGAAATCCAGCCGGCCCCGGAAAAGCACGGAGAGCGTCAGGGCGGCCAGCAGGCTGCGGCCGCCCGTGACCGCCATGGGAGACAGCGGCACGAGCTTGATGGCCACGCCGCCGGTGCTCCACACAAGCGCCGTCACGGCCAGAAGCGCCGCCGCCCGGCCCTGTCCCGTCTCCCCCTGCCCCATCCGCGTCCCCCTTGCCGCCCGGGACCGCTTGCCGCCGGGCCCGATCGGCTGTAACAGCCCGGCAACATGAACCAGGATGCGCGGAGAGGCAAGGCGCGGAGCCGTGTTCGAGGCTGAAATCAAGTTCGTCGCCGAGGCGGCCTTTGTCCCGGCCGGGACCGCGCTGGCCCCGGAGCTCTGCCGCGACGTCTACTACGACCGCCCGGACGGCTCCCTTGCCGCCTCGGGCCGGGAACTGCGGCTGCGGGAACGCGGCGGCGCGGCCGTGCTCACCTTCAAGTCGCCGCCCTTCGACGCGGCCACGGCCTCCAAGGAAGAAATTGAGACGTCCGTGGCCGACGGCGCGGCCATGGCCAAGATCCTCGAAGCCCTGGGCTACGCCCCCTTCGCCGCCTACGCCAAGCGCCTTCGCCGCTTTTGCGACGCGTACCGGGGGCTTGGCCTGGAGATCGCCGTGGTGACGGTGGATTTCGCGCCGGAGACGTTCGTGGAGATCGAGCACCTGGCCGCGACGCGCGCGCACGCCCTGGCCGCCCTGCCGGCCATCCGCGCCTACGCCGCCGCCCTGGGGCTTTCGCGCGAGTGCCCCCGGGCCTACACCGACATGCTCCTGGCCGCCCGGCGGACCGGATGGGCCGGCTGAAGGAGCCCGCCATGACCGACGCTTCCCTCGCCCCGTACCTGGCCGCCTGCGACGTCATCGACCACGGCCATCCCGAGGTCGCGGCCAAGGCCGCCGCCCTGGCCGCCGGCAAGGACTCGCCGCAGGCCGTGGCCGAGGCCGCCTTCGTCTTCGTGCGAGACGCTGTCCGCCACAGCGCGGACTTCCGGTTAAACCCGGTCACTTGCACCGCCTCCGAGGTCCTGCGGCACGGCACGGGCTACTGCTACGCCAAGGCCCACCTGCTGGCGGCGCTTCTGCGGGCGCGCGGCATCCCGGCCGGGCTGTGCTACCAGCGCCTGCTCCTGGACCCCGACGCGGACCGGTCGCGCTTTTGCCTGCACGGCCTGGTCGCCGTGCACTTGCCGCGGCATGGCTGGTACCGCCTGGACCCGCGCGGCGACAAGCCGGGCGTGGCCGCCCGTTTCACGCCGCCGACGGAACGCCTGGCCTTCGCCCCGACCTGGCCCGGCGAGGCGGACCTGCCCGGCGTGCATGCCGCGCCCTGGCCGCAGGTGGTGGCCGCCCTGCGCCGGCATGCGACCTGGGACGCCCTGCTGGCCGCTCTGCCCGACCTGCCCGATCCGGCGATCTGACGCTTTTCGGTCATTTTTCGGACAAATTTGTCCCTCTTCCTTCTTTTTTGCAGGTTCCGTGTCGTCGCCGCGCCGAGATGGTTCGCGGCGTAGCCTTTCTCGCGGCAATATTGCCGTTTGATTCCCAGCTGTTACAAAAAAGACGCCCGTTATCTCCACAAATTTGGTGTACATTGCACGGCTATTGCTTATTATCAGCGATAGCCCTGACCGGACCATGAAAAGGGCCGGCCGGGAATCCAGACGAGGAGGTCGCCATGGAATCGGCTCTGACGCTGCGTAAAACCGCTCCACCCGAGTTGTCCGACGAATCGCTCGCCATCCATCATGTCTCCGTCCTGGAAGTGGAAATCGGCCACGGGGCCATGTCCACCATGCGAAAGGCCATGAAGGAAGTGGCCGCCCAGACGGGCGTCAGTTACGACGACGTCATGCACGGCCTCAGCGGCCATATGTACTGGGTCGAATCCACGGGAACGCTCCTGTGCGTCATTCCCCTGCCCGAAAACGACCTGTACCTGGAAATCCCCGAGGATTTCTGGCGTATCCGCGAACTTTCGCAGTCCACCCATTAGAAGTCTTTCCCGGGGCGGCGCGCGCCGAGCCGGCGCGCGCCGCCTTGTCTTTCTTGCCCCGCCACGGCTTTTCCGGCATGCTTCGCGCGTTTATCCTGCTTCCCCGACATCCGGGGGCGACGCGGGACCAGACGCAACCCTCACCCAGCCGGACTCGCCATGGCCCCACAGATTCCCGATTTCCCCAAGGCGCTCTTCGAGGAGCTCGACACCGAAAAACTGCGCCGCCGCTTCCTGGACGCCCTGCTCGAATTCCAGAACGTCGAGCGCGGCTCCCTGTGGATCAAGCGCGAGGACGGCTACCAGTGCATCGAGGCCACGGGCGGCCCCAGCGAGGAGCAGCTCAAGGGCTTCGTGGTGCCCAAGGACAAGCCGAGCATCGTCGGCTGGGTCATCGAAAACGGCAAGATGACCATCGCCGAGCCCGGCAAGGACAAGCGGCACTTCAAGGAGGCGGAGTCGGGGCTCGACGTCAAGTCCACGCTCATCCTGTGCTACCCGCTGGTGCTCAAAAACGGCGCGGTCTACGGCGCGGTGGAGATCATCGACACCGCCCACGGCGGCAGCCGGCTCAACCTCGGCAAGGAATATCTGGAGCTCCTGGAGGAGTTCATCGCCATCGGCTCCATCGCCCTGGGCAACGCCCTGGCCTTCGCCGACCAGAAAAACGAAACCCAGAAGCTGCGCAAGATCATCGGCGGCCTCAAGGGCGAAACGCCGCTGGTCGGCAGAAGCCAGGCCTTCAAGGCCGCCCTGGAGACGGCCCGCAACTACTCCCGCACCGACTTCCCGGTGCTCGTCACCGGCGAGTCCGGCACGGGCAAGGAACTCTTCGCCCGGGAGATCCACCGCTTAAGCGACCGCAAGGACAAGCCTTTTCTGGTGCAGAACGTCTCGGCCATCCCGGACGCGCTGCTCGAATCGGAACTGTTCGGCTACAAGAAGGGCGCTTTCACCGGAGCCGACCGGGACAAGGTCGGCCTGTTCGAAGCCGCCGACGGCGGCACGGTCTTCCTTGACGAGATCGGCGACATGCCGCTGTCGCTCCAGGCCCGCATCCTGCGCGTGCTCCAGGAGCACGAGATCAAGCCCCTCGGCGGCGCGACGACGCACACCGTGGACGTGCGCGTCCTCTCGGCCACCAACCGCGACCTGCCCCGGGCCATCGCCGCCGGGACCTTCCGCGAGGACCTGTTCTATCGCCTGAACGTCCTGCCCCTGCACCTGCCGCCCCTTCGGGAACGCCCCGAGGACGTGCCGGAACTGCTCGACTTCTTCCTGACCCGCGACGCGGCCCGGCTTTGCATCGCGCCCAAAAAGCTCTCACCCGAGGCCCTGGCCGCCCTGCGCCGCCGCCCCTTCCCCGGCAACGTGCGCGAGATGGAAAACCTCGTGCGCTACCTCCTGGCCACGGTCTCCGGCGAAGTCATCGAGGCCGGGGACATCCCGCCGGCCAGCGAGATCGGGCCGTGCCAGGCCGCCCCGGCCGAAGCGGCCCAGGCCGCGCCCGCCGCTCCGGACCTCACGGCCTACACCTGGGAAAGCCTGGAACACGCCTACGCCCTGGCGCTCCTGGAAAAATACAAATGGAACGTGACCAAGGCCGCCCGCGCCGCCGGCGTCAACCGGTCCACTTTCGATTCGAGACTGCGGAAGCTGGGAATAAGCAAAGAATAAGAGGTGAAGAGGCCTCCGGCGGCCGGGGGGGGATGATCCCCCCCGGACCCCCTGGACAGGGAATGGGGCTAGCGCCCGGAAGGCAAGGAGAAGCGCCAAGCGCAAGCGCAGTCGTCGCGGGTGGTTTCGGGCGGGCAGCTCACGCAGGAAACGCGGATGGCCGGGTCGATGCCAGCGGCGAAGGCCGTGTATTCCACCGTGCCGCCGGAAACGCACGGGTACGGCGGCAGGCCCTGGCGCGCCCGGGACGACTGCACCCGGCAGCGCACCATGCGAAAGACGAAGGCGTCCGGCGTCTCCTCGACGATGTCCCAGGCGTTGATGCGGGAGACGAGCCGGGCCCCGAACGCGGCCCTAAGCGCCGGGAGACCGCCGTGCTCGGGAAGCCCCAGCGCCTCCCTGGCCTGCACCGCCTCGTAGTAGCCCAGGCGCGACCAGCAGCTGTCGTTGACCCGCTTGGCGTCGTGCATGCCCCGCGCGTCCTCGACCTGGCGAAACCACACCCCGTCCGCCGCCAGCCAGGACACGGACAAGGCGTCGAGCAGCGCCTCCAGGCGCTCCTGCCCCAAGCCGGCCAGTATCGTCGGCACGTCTTGGCCAAGCCCCAGCGCCCGCTCGATGCGCCGCGTCAGAAGCGGCAGATAGGCCTCGCCCACCTTCGATTCCATGGCCACGGCCGCCTCGGGGCCGAACTGGTGCGCCGCCTCGGCCAGCCACAGGCCGTAATGCACCGCGATCTGCCGCACCGCCCGCGCCACCTGCGCGGCGAGCGCGCCTGCGGCGGGGGCCTCCGGCGGCCCGGAGGGGCGTTGCCCCTCCGGGACCTCCCCACCGGGGGGGATCATCCCCCCCGGACCCCCTGAAAGTTTATTGTCCATAGTACGTTCCCCTTTCGCCCCGCAGGGGCGACGGCCTGGGGGTGGAATTTTGCCTGCCGAGCCTGCCGCGAAGCGGCGGCAGCGGCAGGGAAAATTCCGCCCCCATCTCCAGTCCGCCAACGCCAACCCCCGCCCGACTACGCAGGCGAGGGGGTCCGGGGGGCATCATGCCCCCCGGCGGGTCCAGGGCAGCGCCCTGGTGGGGTCCGGGGCAACGCCCCGATTCCCAACGCCTACCCGTCGGTGCGGCCGAGCTGGTGGATGAGGCCCGAGAGCGCGCCGGTCTGGTCGGCCAGGTTCTGGAAGTGCTGCGAGGCGTCCTGGGCGCGGTCGGCGTTGTCGCGGGCGATGGTGCTGACCCTGTCCATGCTGTCCATGATGGAGCGGGCCGAGGCGGCCTGCTGTTCGGCCGCGGCGGCGATGGCCCGCACCTGGCCGGCCGAGGCGTCGGCCGCGCCCAGGATGCGGCGCAGCATGTCGCCGGACTGTCCGGCCAGGCCGGCCGTGGCGTCCACGGCCTCCATGGTCTTGTCCATGCCGTCCATGTTGTCGCGGGTCATGCCCTGGATGGACTTGATGTTTTCGGTCACTTCGCCGGTGGCGGCCATGGTCTTTTCGGCGAGCTTTCTGACCTCGTCGGCGACCACAGCGAAGCCGCGCCCGGCCTCGCCGGCCCGGGCGGCCTCGATGGCGGCGTTTAAGGCCAGAAGATTCGTCTGGTCGGCGATGTCGGAGATGACCTGGATGACCGCGCCGATGCCTTCGGAGCGCTTGCCGAGCTGCCCCATGTCGGTCTTGAGCGTTTCGGCCATGGCCTTGAGCCGGCTCATGGCTTCCATGGTGTCCTTGACGATGGCCTCGCCTTGCAGGGCGATTTCCCGCGTCTCCCCGGTGGCCGTGGACGCCTCGGCGGCGTTTTGGGCCACGTCGGCCACGGCGTCGCGCATCTGGCCCATGGCGTCGGCGGTCGCTTCCAGCTGTTCCTGCTGCTGTCGCGCCCCCTGGTGGATGTCCTGGCCAAGGTGCGTCAGGTCGCGCGTGGCCGCGCCCACCTGCCCGGCGACGTTCGTGAGCCCGTCCACGGCCGTGAGCATGGCCGCGTTGGCCGCCTCGACCTTGCGGGCCGCATCGGTGGCCTCGTCGGCCGCTCGGGCCGAGCGTTCGGCCTCGCGCATGGCCTCGGCCTCCTTTTCGCGGATGGCGTCGAGGTTGGCCTTGAGCGCCCCGGCCATGGCCTCCAGGGCCTGCTGGAGCTGCCCGGCCTCGTCCGTTCCCCGGGCGCTCAGGTGCACGTCCAGGTCCCCGGCGGCGATGCGCCGGGCCGCATCGGTGGTCTCCCGTATGGGTCGGGAAATGCCCCGGGAAATCGCCAGGCTCAGCGGCAGCAGCACCGCCAGGAACATGACGGCGAAGACCGCGCCGTCGATGAGCGTCATGCGGTTGCCGACGTCGCGCATGCGATCGGTGATGGCCGCGCCGGCCTCGTCCACGTTGTCCACGTACACGCCCGTGCCGATCCAGTACTTCGTGCCGGGGATCATGGCCGCGTAGCCGATCTTGGGCATCTCCCCCTTGCCGGGCTTGGCCCAGGTGAAGTTCACGAAGCCGCCGCCGGCGGCGGCCGCCTTGGACAGGTCGCGGATGGAATAGACGCCGTCCGCCCCCTTGAGGTCCGCCAGATCCTTGCCGGGCAGGCTCGGATTGACCGGGTGGGCCACATTGATCGTGCCGGTGTAGATGAAGTAATATCCGGACCGGTCGCTCTCGAAAAAGGCGTCCTTGATGGCTTCGCGCAAAAAGGCCTCCCGGGCCTTGTCGTCGGCCATGTCCGCGACGGCCTTGGACAGGGCCGAAGCCAGGCTGTCCGTGGCCACCTTGATCTTCTCCTTCTCGAGCGCCAGCATCACCTGCCGGCCTTCCTGGGCCCCGGCGTCGGCCAGACGCCAGGAGGAATAGGCCCCGACGCCGAAGATGACGGCGGCGGACACCGCGGAAACGATGAAGAGGATCAACAGCTTCTTGCCAATGGAGAGATTGTTCAAGGCGGATGCTCCTTGCCTTGGAAGGAATGAAAAGCGCGACCCGGTGAGGGCCGCGCCGAGAAGGGGACGCCGAGAGCTAGGCGCTCGCGCCCAGGAACAACAAGACTACATAAGCGGCTGTGGTCGTGAACACGAAGTTGCGCAGGCCGCGCAGGAAGCCCTTGCGTTTGGCCAGCATGAATTCGATCATGCCCAATCTTTCGTCTGGCCTGTCACGCATGTGCGGCAACTTCTCCACATAATGGTCCATGTAGGACTGTTCCGAAAGCAGCAACAGATAGACGCGCGGCCGAAAATAGCATTTATAATACAGAAAGGAGACCGCGAAATAGGCGACGAAGAGCACCAGGGAGTAACGCAGGCTGAGCATTGACACCATCCTTTCGGGTTGTGCGCGCCCGAAGGCACGAGTCACTGTCTCCCATACTTCCCGGCTGAATTCAAGACCGCCCCGACCCTTGCCCCCGACCCAGGCCCGGTGTAGCGTCGCCCACGCCAAAATTTCCCCACGGAGGCTCCACCATGACCACGGGCGACCGCCTGTCCCTGCTCGTCTCCGGACTCGGCCCCATCGGCAAGATCCCCTACGCCTCGGGAACCTGGGGCTCGGCCGCCGCCGCCCTGGCCGCGCCCGCCCTCTTCCTGCCCCTGCCCGGCTTCTGGCGCGTCGTCGTCCTCGCCGCCCTCTTCTGGATCGGCGGCGTCACCGGCACCCGCACCGAAAAAATCCTCGGCCGCAAAGACCCCGGACATATCGTCATCGACGAACTCATCGGCCAATGGATCACCTACCTGCCCTTCGCCAGCCTGCCGCCCCTGGAACTCTTCGCCGGCTTCCTGCTCTTCCGCGCCTTCGACATCCTCAAGCCGCCGCCCGTGCGCGCCTCGGAAGACTGGCTGCCCGGCGGCTACGGCGTCATGATCGACGACGTGCTCGCCGGCATCTACGCCTGCCTCTGCCTCGCCATCCTCCACTGGCTGCGCGGTTGATCCCTCCCGGGGCGCTGCCCCGGACCCCGCCAGGGCGTTGCCCTGGACCCAGCAGGGCTCTGCCCTGCACCCGCCGGGGGGCATGATGCCCCCCGGGCCCCCTCGTCGGCGTAGGCGGGCAGGATGGGCTGCGGTCACCGGTACGGTTGGCGTTGGCGGACCGAAGATGGGGGCGGAATTTTCCCTGCCGCTGCCGCCGCTTCGCGGCAGGCTCGACAGGAAAAATTCCGCCCCCAGGCCGTCGCCTCTTCGAGGCGAGATTTAATGGAATTTTACTGACAAGACTTCTTGAAATGCGGCGCGTCGCCGCTGGCGCCCGTGGTCGCGGAAATGGGGCGGGCGGTGCTGGCCGGCCTTGCGGCCTGCGTCGCCCGCCCCATTTC
>JAEWCY010000060.1 GCA_023390395.1 Pseudomonadota bacterium
GCAAAGCGCCGCATTTTAAGAAAGATTGCCTTTAAAAGAGGCTTTCAAAGCAACAAATCCAAGAATTCGCCCCGCAGGGGCGACGGGCCTGCGAGGCCGGAATTTGTCCGGCCGAGCCTGCCGCGAAGCGGCGGCATCGGCCGGGCAAATTCCGGCCTCGCCGACGCACACCCGCCGACGACCACGCTTCCACCCGTTTCCCCATCCTCCGCTTCCCCATCGAGGGGGTCCGGGGGGGATCATCCCCCCCGGCCGCCGGAGGCATTCCCTTCCCTCTTCCCTCTTCCCTCTTCCCTCCGTCTCCTCCAGTTACCTTCCCCCCACGCCATGAATGGCGAACCGTTCCCGTTTCTTTTCCTTGGCGGTTTCCCAGTCGGGCTCCCGCCAGTCGAGGGGCGTCTGGCGGCTGGGGCTGACGAGCACGGGCGAGCCGGGGAATCCGGCCACGTCGACCTGGACGTTGCCGGCCACGGCTTTGGCTTTGGGGTTGAAGGAGGCGACGAAGGCGGCGGCGTCGGCTATGGCGTCGGCGTCCCAGGCGCTGTCGGGCAGGGGCCGGGCGACGCCGAGGGGGCCGGGCAGGTAGCGGACCTTGAAGACGAGGTCGCCGGGGGCGAGGGCTTTTTCCAGGCGGTCGTTGTCGGACTGGTTGCGTCCTATGGCCAGCCAGCGGGCGGCGCTCCAGAACTGGCGGCCGATGTTGGCCAGGTCGAAGTCGGCGGGCGCGGGCGCGGGCTTGTGGATGAACAGCGGAAAGAAGCGTTTGGCCGAGGGTTCCTCGGTGAGCAGGCAGCCGCCGGCCGGGGTGGGGATTTCGGGCAGGGCGTAGTGGGCGGCCAGGGCGAGCTGGTCCTTGCGGCCGCGTCCGCTGATGGCGTGCAGGCGCTGCCGGTCCACGAGGCCCGAGGTTTCGGGTTCGGTTTCGGGCAGGCGTTTGGCGCACAGGGGGCGCAGGAGGATGCCTTTGGTCCCGGAGTCGCGGATGATGATGTTGAGCGCGTCCAGGCGTTGGGACATGGGGCGCTGGCCGAGGACTTCGCCGGAGATGAGAAACGACGCGCCGTGTTCGGCCAGGAGCTCCTTGGCCCGGCGCAGCATGAGGATCTTGCAGTCCACGCAGGGGTTGAGGATCTTGCCCAGGCCGTGGGCGGGGCCGGCGGCCATCATGTCCACGTAGGCGTCGGAGACGTCCACGGGCACGATGTCGAGGCCATACATGGCGCGCCAGCGTTCGATCTTGCCGGGCTTGCCGAAGAAGGGGCTGACGAAGTGCAGGCACAGGACGTCGAGCCCTTGCTCGGCGATGGTCTTGGCGGCGAGGATGCTGTCGAGGCCCCCGGAGAAAAGGGCCAGGGCGTGGTAGGATTTCATGCGGCGTAGCTAAGGCGTCGCCGCGCGGCTGGCAAGCGCCTTGTCGCGCCCCGTCGAAGTTGCCGGGCGGCAAGGATTTTGCTATGGAACCGCACTTGCGCCCCATACACTTTATCAGGAGCACGGCGACATGGCCCGCAAGCCCGCACAATCCCCGGAAGATTTCCGCAACGAAGCCCTGGCCACCGCGCTGACCACCATCGAGCGCAAGCACGGGCAGGGCGCGGTCATGCGCCTGGAAGACGCCGCCCATGTGAAGATTCCGGCCATCCCCACCGGCTCCATCGGCCTGGACCTGGCCCTTGGCATCGGCGGCATCCCCAAGGGGCGCATCACCGAGATCTACGGCCCGGAATCCTCGGGCAAGACCACGCTGGCCCTGCACATCATCGCCGAGTCGCAAAAGCTCGGCGGCACGGCCGCCTTCATCGACGCCGAACACGCCCTGGACGTCAACTACGCCAGACGCCTGGGCGTCAACACCCCGGAACTGCTCATCTCCCAGCCCGACTTCGGCGAACAGGCGCTGGACATCGCCGACCTGCTCGTGCGCTCGGGGGCCGTGGACATCATCGTCATCGACTCCGTGGCCGCGCTCATTCCCCAGGCCGAACTCGAAGGCGAGATGGGCGAGACCCAGGTGGGCGGCCAGGCCCGGCTCATGTCCCACGCCATGCGCAAGCTGACCGGCACCATCCACAAGTCCCAGACGTCGGTCATCTTCATCAACCAGATCCGCATGAAGATCGGCATGACCGGCTACGGCAGCCCGGAAACCACCACCGGCGGCAACGCGCTCAAGTTCTACGCCAGCGTGCGCCTGGACATCCGCAGGATCCAGACGCTCAAGGACAAGGAAGAGACCTACGGCAGCCGCTGCCGCGTGAAGGTGGTGAAAAACAAGGTCGCGCCGCCGTTTCGCGAGGCGCTCTTCGACATCCTCTACGGCACGGGCGTGTCCCGCGAGGGCGAGCTCATCGACATGGGCGTGGAGGCCGGCATCGTGGACAAGTCCGGCGCCTGGTTCTCCTTCGGCTCGGAACGCCTGGGCCAGGGCCGCGACAATGTGCGTGCCTTCCTCCAGGAACATACCGACATCCGCGACCAGATCGAAGGCAAGCTGCGCGAGCACCTGGGATTTCACGAATACACCCCGCCGGCTTCCCCCGAGGCCATCGAGGAAGAAGACGGGATGTAGGTTGCAGGGAAGACGCCTCCGGCGGCCAGGAGGGGGTGACCCCCTCCTGGACCTCCCCGATGGTGGGCTCGAAGGGGCGTTGCCGCATGCCGGCGGCAACGCC
>JAEWCY010000078.1 GCA_023390395.1 Pseudomonadota bacterium
CCAAATTCCGGCCTCGTAGGCCCGTCGCCCTTTCAGGGCGAGTTTGAAGGAATTTTACTTTGAAAGCCTTATGAAAGGCAAAAACCCTTAAAGGATTTTTGCTTCCAAAGCCTCATAAAATGCGGCGCTTCGCCGCTGGCGACCACAGACCTCGACGCATCGCTCACCGACCGTCCTTCCACCCGCTTACCCATCCCCCGTCGGGGAGGTCCAGGAGGGGATCATCCCCTCCTGGCCGCCGGCGGCATCTTCCTCTCTCCCCTCTCTTGCGCGTACAGCGCACGCACCAACGCGTCGTATTGCCGGATCTGTTCGGCCAAAAAGCCTTGCTCGCCGTGAAACGTGATCGCTTCGCGCGGGCAGCCGAGGAAGCAGTAGAGGCAGCCGATGCAGTCCGCATGGCCGCCGGCGGCGGCGACTGCGGCCGGATCGAGGCCCATGGGGCAGAGGTCTTGGCAGATGCCGCAGGCGTCGCAGGCTTCCCGGTCGAGGCGCAGGGCATCGAGGCGCATCTCGTTGCGGCAAAAGACGTCCTGGCGCAGGCCGGTTTTGAAGAGCAGCGCCCCGAACCAGTCCGTGCCGGCCAGGTAGCGGAAAAGCGCGAGGTTGCGCACGGCGAGGAAGTATTTCTGGCGGTTCGGGCTGTGGACGAAGGTGGCGATGGGGCCGGCCTTGGGCGGCGCGAAGGGGCGGCCGGCGAGGAGCGGCAGGTCGAGGGAATCCACGAAGGCGATCATGTCCGGCGGCACGAGGCCGCGCTTACGCGCCTGCGCGAGCGGGCGCACGGCGTCGGCGGGGAAGCCGGCGAGTTTCGCGCAGGCCAGGTCGATCAGATAGGGATTTTCGCCGAAGACGAGGGCGTCGCAGCGCACGGGCGTGCCGCGCGTGGGGCCCAGGCCCTCCATGGCGACCATGGCGTCCACGATGTGCAGCCCCGGGCGCAGCGCGGCGTTCAGGTTGACGATGTTGGCGGCCAGGCTCTGGTGCGTCTTTTTCTTGTTCTCCTGGCCGACGAGGCAGCCCATGAGGTTTTTGAGGCACACGGACATGCCGGCCTCGAAATGGGTCTTGCGCTTGGGCAGGTTGATGACCAGGGCGGCGTCGAGGACCGGCGCGGCGACCAGGGCCGCGACGCCGTTTTCGAAGGCCACGGGCCGGCCCGGGGCGTGGTTGAGGTCCACCACCGGCACGCCGAAGCGCGCCGCCGCCTTGTCCACGGCCAGGCGGGCGATGACGCCGATGTCGTTGCGGTAAAAGCCCGAGTTGGTGCCTTCGCCCACGGTGAGGTCGGCGTAGCCGGCGTCGCGAAGCGCCCCGAGCAGGGCGCACAGCAGCCGCAGGTCGGTGGTGTTGCCCGTCAGGGCGTTCATGTTGGCGTTGAGGTTGGGCTTAAGGAGTATGGGCGCGGCCTTGTCCGCGGGGAAGACGTCGGCGTAGGCGGGCAGCGTGTCCTCGACGGCGCGCCGGGCCTCGGCCAGGGAGGCGGCGCGGCGCAGGTGCAGGCGGTATGTGGTCATGGCGCTCGGGGAACCGGTTGGGGTTGGCGGCGCGAAGGGCCGCGCCGTCATCCGCATACCGGGTCCCGGGCGCGAGGGAAAGGGGGGAGGACCGATCGCGCGGGCGTCAGCGGGAGCCGTCGCCGCGCCTGTGCGCCAGGCCCAGGCGCGCGGCCGTGGCCCTGGCGCGCTCCTCGGCTTCGCGCTCCGACAGGCGCGCGCCGTGGCGGTACATGGTGTAGACCAGGGACACGGCGTGGGGAATAACCGGTATGGTGCAAGGGGTTTTGGTCATGGCGCGTTCCTCCTGCGGCCGGCTGCGGCCGATGTGCTGCCTTTCGGCTTAGCAAGGGGCGGGCCAAAGCGTGACAAAACTGGCCCGGCGGGGAGTCTGCCCTGGAGGCGCGGCGGGGAAGCGACGAAAGTGTGGCCTTTTGGCCGTGGCGTGTGCCGTTTTGGGACAAAAACGGCGCTTGGCGGGAGTCGCTCCGGGCCGGCGCGGCGACGCCGGCCCGGGAGCGGAAAAGGCGCGGGGATCAGGCCGTGGCCGCGGCCACGATGCGTTCCACCACCGCGTCCTCGGTCAGTTCCGAGGTGTCGATGATCAGGGCGTCGTCGGCCGGGACCAGGGGGGCGGTCGTCCTGTTCCGGTCCTGGTCGTCGCGGCGGCGGATGGCGGCGAGGATCTCTTCGTGGTCGGCCGGCTTGCCCAGGGCCGCGAGCTGGCGCACGCGCCGGTCCGCCCGCACCTCGGGCGAGGCGGTGAGGAAGATTTTGCACGAGGCCCCGGGAAAGACCACGGTGCCCATGTCCCGGCCCTCGGCCAGGAGGTCCGCGCTGCGGCCCAGGGCCTGCTGGGCCTGGCGCAGGCTCTCGCGCACCACGGGCAAAACGGCCAGGTTGGAGGCCCAGCCGCCGACCTCCTCGGTGCGGGCGGCGTCGGGCAGGGGCGCGCCGTCGACCAGCAGCACGGTGTCGGCTCCGCTGCCGGTCAGGGCGAAGGTCATGGCTCCGAGGCGCGCCCGGATGTGCGCCTCAGGCAGGGCGTGGCCGCCCGGCCCCAGGGCCAGGGCCAGGGCCCGGAACATGGCCCCGGTGTCCAGATAGGCCAGTCCCAGCCGGCCGGCGGCCCGGCGGGAGACGGACGTCTTGCCCGCGCCGGCCGGGCCGTCGATGGTGATGATGCGGGGAGCGCTAGAAGCCATTTTCGAGGATGTCCTTCA
This sequence comes from Pseudomonadota bacterium, assembly GCA_023390395.1. Classification (GTDB taxonomy): domain Bacteria; phylum Desulfobacterota; class Desulfovibrionia; order Desulfovibrionales; family Desulfovibrionaceae; genus Solidesulfovibrio. Next base: position 2,720 of record JAEWCY010000078.1, read on the forward strand.
TGGCGGCCAGGAACAGATCGTTTTCCTCGTCGTTGCCGACGCTCACGCGAAGAAGTTCCGGCAGGCCGTAGCTCTTGAGCCCCCGGGCGATGAGCCCCCGGCGCAGCAGGGCCTCGAAGACCCCGGCCGCGTCCAGGGGGGGCTTGAACATGAGGAAGTTGGCCTGGGACGGGTAGACCCGGCAGCCGAGCCCGGCCAGCTTTTCGGCCAGGCGCGCCCGGCCGCGCTTCACGGTCTCCAGGCTCGCCTGGACGAAGGCCGTGTCCTCCAGGGCGGCCAACCCGGCGGCCTCGGCCATGAGGTTGACGCTAAAGGGCAGGCGCACGCGCAGCATGTAGTCGGCCAGCCACTCGGGCATGACCCCGAAGCCCAGGCGCAGCCCGGCCAGGCCGTAGAGCTTGGAGAAGGTGCGCAGCACCACCACGTTGTCGCAGGCGCCCCAGCGGGCGAGCATGGAGTAGTCGGCCACGGGCTCGGCGAAATCGACGTAGGCCTCGTCCACCACCAGCAGGGCGCGCGGCGGCAGGGAACGGGCCAGGGCGACGACCTCGGCCGCCGGCACGGCGTAGCCGGACGGGTTGTCCGGGTTGGTGAGGAACACGAGCGCCGTGTCCTCGTCGCAGGCCCCGGCCAGGGCCGGCAGGTCGAAGGCGAAGTCCGGGCCGAGACGCGGCTGGCGCAGGGTCACGCCGCAAAGCCTGGTCTGCTGCACGTAGATGGAGAAACAGGGCGAGAAGGCCACCACGTTGTCGCGGCCCGGCCGGCAGGTCAGGCGCACCAGGAGGTCGATGATCTCGTCGGAGCCGTTGCCGGCCACGACGCAGGCCTGCGGCACGCCGTGGAAGGCGGCCAGGGCGGCGGTCAGGGCGGGGTTGCCGGCCCGGGGGTAGCGGAAGACCATGTCGGCCTTGCGCGAGAGCACCCGCTTGACCAGCGGCGAGGCCCCCAGGGGGTTTTCGTTGCTGGCCAGCTTGACCACGCGGGACAGGCCGTACCGCTCCTTGATCTCTTCCATGGAAAGGCCGGGGGAGTACGGGGTGAATTCCCGCACGTCCTCCCGGATACGGTCGCTAGGCTGCATGGACGGGCGCTCCTGGCCCGGGCCGCAGTCCCGCAAGGCTGGCGGGGACGGCGGCCCGGGGCGTCGGTTTGCCTCGAAAGCACGGACGCGCTTTCGAGGGATGCGGCATCAGGCCGCTTCGCGGGGCTTGATGGTCAGCACGGGGCAGGCGGCGGTCTTGACCACCTTCTCGGCCACGGAGCCGAAGATGATGCGGTCGATGCCGGTGCGGCCGTGGGTGCCCATGACGATCATGTCGGCCTTGCGGTCGGTCGCGACCTTGAGGATCTCCTCGGCCGGATAGCCGGTGACGACCAGGCCGGTGACGGGCACATCTTTGAAATGCGCGCTCAAAAAGTCGTGCATGGTGGTGTCGGCCGAGGCCACCACGTCGCCGACGAAGGTGTCCAGCGCCGCCTGCGGCACGTTGAAACCCACGTACTCGGCCAGGGACGGGGCCACGTAGACGCAGGCGACGGCGGCTCCGGAGGCCTTGGCCAGAGTGGCGGCGTATTCGGCCACGCGTTCGGAACTTTCGGAAAAATCCACGGCGCACAGGATGTTCTTGATGGCAGGCATGGTACGGCTCCTTTTTGGCGATGCGTTTGCTCTTAAGATCCCATCGCTCCGGTCGAAAAGAGAAAAACGGGCCGGTTGGCCCAGGATGCCAAAGTGGTGGGCGATAGACAAGGCGTTTCCCCTGTCCTATGGATATGGAGGCGGGGCGGGACGCCGGGCGGCTTGGCCGGCGAGGCCAGCCGCGACGCCGGGACGACGCAGGAAGGCGGGCAAAAATTTCCTGATGCCCTGAAAAATTTTACAAGTGATGCCTGCATGTTACTGAATATTACTGATTGGCAGGCTCCTTGCATGCAAACGGGAAACGTCAACGCGGGGGAAGGCCGATGAAAATCCAAACCGACCAACTGACCGCCCTGCAGCAGGCCGTGGACGCTTCCACGACTTCCACGGGGTCCACGGACGCGTCGGATGCCTTTGCCGCCCTTCTGGCCCAGAAGGTGGGCGACGGCGGGACCTCCCAGGCGACGGGGCTTTCGGCCCCGCCCCTGGCCGGCTATGCCGCCCTGGGCGTCACCGGCGCGCAGACCTCCGGCGATGTCGAGGCCACCGGTCAATTCACCGAAGAAGAGCAGGCGGTTATGAACAACATGGACACCCTGCTGGCCAAGTGGGAAAATTACGCCGACACGCTCGCTTCGGGTCCCGGGGGGGATTCCCTCAAGCAGGCCTACGGCGTCCTGGAAAACATTGAAACCGGCGTCAAGCAGCTCAAGGACGACCTGCCAAGCGACGCCAACGCGGGCCTCGGCTCCCTCGTCAACGAACTGGAAGTCATGACCGTGACCGAGAAGATCAAGTTCAACCGGGGCGACTACATGTAGCCGACCCGGCCAAGCGAGCCCCGCCGTCCCGCGCCCAGGGAGCCGGGATGGCCGGGGAGCGCGCCCCGCCGCATTTCCAGACGCCGCCACCTTCGGGAGGCGGCGTCTTCGTTTGGGCGGCTCAGCCTGTCCGGGCGGCGAAGGTCGCCGCGACCTCGTGCCGCGCTCCCGACGGGGACAGGATGGAACGCCACAAGGTGAAGGCGGCGACGGGAACCTCGGGCCAGGCGGCGTCGGCGAGGAGCTTGAGGACCCCCGGCCAGTCGCCGCCCCGGCCGGGCTCGCGAAGCCGGGCCAGGGTCAGGTGGGGCGTGTAGGGCTTGGCCTCGGGCGCGAAGCCCAGCGGCGAAAGGGCCGCTTCCACCCGGGCGGCCAGGGCCCGGCACTCGGGCGCGCCGGTGGCCAGCCCCGCCCAGGCCACGCGCGGCCGCGTCATGTCCGGAAAAAAACCGCCGCCGCCGAAGCGCAGGGCGAAGGGGGCGAAGGCGACCGCGCCCAGGGCCTCGGCAACGGCCCCAAGCCCGCCGGGGCCGGAAGCCGGCACGTCGCCCAGGAACTTGAGCGTCAGGTGGGCGACGTCCTCGCGCACCGGGCTGGCCGGCCCCCGGGACAGCCCGGCCACGGCCTTGCCCAGACGGGCGGCCAGGGCCCGGCATTCCCCGGGCAGGCCGATGCCGACGAAGGCGCGCACGGTGGTGGCTGGCATGCCGCGTCCTCCCGGCGCTTTCGCGGAGTCATTTCCGGTCCCGCTTCAAACGTGGAGCCGGGAGGACTCTCTCTCGCTGATAGGGCTGCACATTTCACGACACGACGGACGCCGTGCCGCGGCGTCGGCTTTACTGGGCCGGGGCCATGATCTTCTTGGCCGGGAACTCCGTGAAGTAGCGCTCCACGAATTCGTCGATGACCAGGGCCGGCTTTTCCTTGTCGATGAAATCCTTGTCGAAGAAGCGCACGTCCCGCGAGGTCGAGGGGTAGGGCCAGAGGTAGGTGGTCTTGTTGAAGTGCTCGGACAGGAAGGGGACGAGCTCGTGGGCGAAGGAGTCGCGGAAGACCACCACGTTGGGCCGGGACGGGTCGTGGGTGTCCATGACCACCGTGGGTTGGAAATAAGGCGGCACGGGATGGGCGGCCGCGGTTTCCACGGCCCGGCGCTGGAAGCGGGGGGTGAAGGTCACGCGGCTTTCGGGAAAGTAGTCGCCGAGGGCCAGCATGCTGGCCAGGCCGCCGTTTAAGTCCGGGGTGATGGCGATGTCGAACTCGCCGCGGATCTCCGGCTCGAACCGGGGAAACCACTGCCCCAGGCGCTTCATGATCTGCACGTAGCCGGCGAAGGCCCCGAAGGTCGTCCAGTGGGTGTCGGTGCGGTAGTAGGCCAGGGCCTGCCGCTTGACCAGCTCCATGGTGGGGCGCAGGTCGAGCACGGACACCCCGGCCGCTTCCAGGGCGGACACGAGCTGGTCCATCCGGCTCACGGGGCTCACCTTGTTGAACTGCGACGGCAGGAATTCCGGATAGACGGTGTGCTTGTTGGGCGCGACCACGATGAGGTAGCGGATGCCCCGGGCGGCCAGCCAGTCCTGGCGGTCCTTGTAGACGTCCACCCAGCGCTCGAGCTGCTTCTGGCTGAACAGCCGCACCGAGCGGTAGTCCTGGATGACGTTGAGGTCGTTGTTTTCCTGGGACAGGAACAGCCAGTCCGACTTGCCCTTGATGACGGTCTGGTACTGGCTGGAGGAGCGAAGCCAGAAGATGTCGAGGATGTTCTCCAGGCGCACGAGCATCTTGCGAAAGCCGAAGGTCTTTTCCAGGTAGCCGCGCTGGAGCACGTTGAAGGACTTGAAGACCTGGGAGGCGGAGAACGCCGGAAGGGGCGTCGGGTCGTTTTCCATGAGGTACACGTCTGGCGCGATCTGGAAGTAGTTGTCGGCCAGGGGCAGGCAGATCAGCGCCAGGAAAAGCAGCATGCCGGCGACATGCACGGCCTTGCGGGCGAGTGTGGGGGCCAGGACCATGGAGACGTCCTAGAACTGGAAGTAGATGAAGGGGTTGTGGGTGCCGCTGGCCAGGGACATGGCGCACAGGACGAAGACCGCCGGCATGACCACCAGGCTGACCACTGCCTCCACGCCGTCGTCCAGGGCCACCGGGCCCAGGCGTCGCACGGCGAGCAGCCGCTCCCGGAATTCCCTGATCCAGGGCACGAGGGGCGTGGCCCCGATGGCCGCCAGGGCCAGGACGATGCCGACCTTGGGGTTGAGGAACAGCCCCAGGTGCCATTCCACGCCCGACCCCTGGGAGAAGCCGGCCATGGCCTTGAGGTAATTGAGCGCCACGGGCAGCGTCTCGGCCCGGAAGAAGACCCAGGCCACCATGACCACGAGCAGGGTGTAGGCGTGGGCGAAAAGGCGCGGCCCCTGGGTCAGGCGCCTAAACAGCGAAAAGCGCTCCAGCACCGAGAACAGGCCGTGGAACATGCCCCAGATGACGAAGTTCCAGCTGGCCCCGTGCCACAGGCCGCACAGGAAAAAGACCGTGACCAGGTTGAAGTACATCCGCGCCTTGCCGGCCCGGTTGCCGCCCAGGGGAATGTACAGGTAGTCGCGAAACCAGGTGGACAGGGAGATGTGCCAGCGCCGCCAGAATTCCTGGATGGAGCGCGACACGTAGGGATAGTTGAAGTTCTCCATGAATTTGAACCCGAACATGTGGCCCAGGCCGATGGCCATGTCCGAGTAGCCGGAGAAGTCGAAATAGATCTGCAGCGTGTAGCAGACGATGCCGAGCCAGGCCACGGGCGTGGTCAGGTGCTCGGCCGGGATGGCGAAGATTTTGTCCGCCGGCAGGCCCACCACGTTGGCGATGAGCACCTTCTTGCCCAGGCCGATGACGAAGCGGTTGATGCCCTTGGAAAACCGCTCGATGCCCACGGTGCGATGGGTGATCTGGGCGGCGATGTCCTTGTAGCGGATGATGGGGCCGGCCACGAGCTGGGGGAAAAGCGAGATGTAAAGCGCCGTGTTGGGCAGGGACATCTGGGGCGGCGTCTGGCGGCGGTAGATGTCCATGATGTAGGAAATGCAGTGGAAGGTGAAAAAGGAGATGCCGATGGGCAGGTGCACCTGCCCGATGGAGATGACCGGCAGCCCGACCTGGCCGAGCAGGGTGTTGAGGTTGGCGACGATGAAGTTGGTGTATTTGAAGATGACGAGCAGCAGCAGGTTGAAGGCGATGGCCACGGCCACCTGGCGTTTGGCGTCGCTGCGTTCGTGGGCCTTGTGGACCCAGATGCCGAAGGCGTAGTTGGCCACGATGGACAGGAGCATGATGACGACGTATTCGCCCTCGCCCCAGGTATAGAAGAACAGGCTCGCCGCCAGCAGGATCCAGTTGCGCAGCCGGCCGAAGGAGACGCAGCTGAAATACAGGGCCAGCACGACGGGCAGGAAATAGAACAAAAAGGATGCTGAGCTGAATACCATAGATGGAGTAGGGGGTAGGGGTTCGCGGCGCGCTGGCCGGGATGCGGCGTCGGCGCGCAGGCCGCATGGCCGCTGCCCGCGTTTTCTCGCGGGTGATCGCTCTTACCCAAGGAGCAGGGCTTTGACAACACCCGTCCGGTCGCCGGGTCGGGCCGTAGCGCCCTTGCAATGTTTCCGGGCCCGGGTACAACGGGCCATGCCCGATTTCTCTCCTTCCCTCGCCCGGTTACGTGAAATGCTGGCCGCCCTGGGACCCGGCCGGGTCTGGCGGCCCGTGGCCGGCCCGGACGGCGCGCTCCTGGCCCGGGGAAGCGGCCCCGGCCTCGAATCCCTGGAACCCTACGTGGCCGGGCTCGACGTGGCCGGCAAGACCGTGGCCGACCTGGGCTGCAACCTGGGCTACTTTTCCTTTCTGGCCGCCCGGCGCGGGGCGCGCCGGGTGCTCGGCTGCGACGCCGACCCGGAGGTCGTCGAGGCGGCCGTGCTCCTGGCCCGGCTGCACGGCCTGACGGGCGTGGACTTCCTGGCGCGCGACTTCCTGGCCGAACCCGCGCCCGAGCGCTTCGATCTGGCGCTCTTCGTGGACTTCATCGGCCGGGGCGTGGTGGCCAAGGGCAAGCTCGCGGCCGTGGCCGCGGCGGCCGCGGCCTGGACCCGCCACGAGGCCTTTTTCACCCTGCATCCCGTCTACGCCCTCGACGACCTGCCCGTCCCGCCGGACATCCTGGCCGCGCGCCATCCCGGCTGCGTGCGCGACGGGCGCTTTTTTACGGCCGAGGCCCTGGCCGCGCTCCTCGGCCCGGGCTGGACCATGCGCCGCCTCACCGACGGTCGCCTGTCCGCCGGACAGGCCACCCTGCGCGCCAAAACGGCGCTGCTCTTCACGCGCAAGCCTGCCCCCTAGCGGGGAGGTCCAGGAGGGGGTCACCCCCTCCTGGCCGCCGGAGGCATTTCCCCCTCTCATCCCGGCAGCCGCTCCCGGGCCAGGGACAGCCAGGCCTTGGCCGCCGGAGACAGCCGCGCTCCCCGCCGCCAGACCAGGGCCGCCCGCCAGCGCAGGTCCGTCTCGTCGAGCAGGAGCACGTGCAGCGGCGACAGGTCGCGGCCTTCGGTCAGGATGCGCGGCAGGAGCGCCACGCCGAGCCCCGAAGCCACGAGGGCGATGATGAAGTCCACCTGGCTGCTGCGCGCCGCCGGCTCGGGCGTGAACCCATGTGCCCGACAGGCCGACTCGATGCGGGCGTTGAGCACGAAGCCCTGCTCAAAAAGGATCAGCGGCATTTCCGAAAGCTCCGCGAGCCGTATCGCCTCGCGCCCGCCCAGGGGATGGTCGGCCCACAGCACGGCCATGAGCGGGTCGTCGCACACCGGCTGCCAGGCGAAGGCTTCGGGCACCGGCAGAAGCGACACGGCCAACTCCACCTCGCCGGCCAGCACCGCCTCCTCCAGCCGGGCGCTGCCCTGTTCCAGAAGTTCGATCTCCACCCCGGGATGCCGCCGCCGGTATTCGGCGAAAAGCGGCGCGAAAAGCCTGGCGCTGCCGAAAATGGGCAACCCCAGCCGCAGCCGGCCCGAGACCAAACCCCGCAGGTCGGCCAGTTCCGCCGCCATGTGCTCGCCCTCGGACAGCATGGCCACGGCCCGGGCATAGACCAACTCCCCGGCCTCGGTCAGCCGCGCCCCGGTGCCCAGGCGCTCGAAAAGCGCCTCGCCAAGCTCCGCCTCCAACTGCCCGATGGCCTTGCTCACCGTGGATTGAGTGGAAAAAAGCGACCGCGCCGCCCGGGAAAATCCCCCCTGGCGGGCCACTTCCACGAAGGCCCGAAGATGCCGTAGTTCCATGGCCATTCCAATACGGAATGGATTGGATTCCGACAATTCATTTCACAACTGCCCCGGCCGTGGCTATTTCCAATTTCGTGCAAGGAGTTGTCTCATGGACACGAAAAACAACGAACATATCCATCGGTTGACCGGAATCGCCGCCTACGGGGCGCAGCTCGCCGGACTGGTGGGGCTGTGGTGGCTGTGCCAGCTCGCGGTGCGCGCCCTGGGCCTGCCGGTGCCGGCCGGGGTGGTCGGCATGCTGGCCCTGGTCGTGCTGCTCGCCTCCGGCGCGCTGCCGACCCGGTTCGTGAAACGCGGGGCCGGGAGCCTGCTCGACCATCTGCTGCTCTTTTTCGTCCCGGCCTGCATGACCCTGCTCGACCACAAGGAACTGCTGAGCCTCACCGGGCTCAAGCTCCTGGCCGTCATCGTCGTCGGCATCGTCACGGTCATGGCCGGCACGGCCTTTATCGTGGAACTGCATTTCAGGGGGAGAACGCGTCATGTCCGTTGAACACCCGGGACTGTTCTGGTTCACGGCGACGCTGGCCGCCTACGTCGTCTCGCGCATCGTGCATCACTACACGAAGTCGTTTCTCACCTCGCCGTTGCTGCTGACCTGCGTGCTCTGCCTGGCTCTGACCGTCGGCCTGCACACGAGCTACCGCGAATACATGCGCGGCGGGCAGTGGCTGCTGCTCCTGCTCGGCCCGGCCACGGTGGCCTTCGCCCTGCCCATCTACGAGCACCGGGCCATCTTGCGCCGCCACTGGCCGACCCTGGTCCTCGGCGTCGGCTTCGGCTGCGCCCTGGCCTTCGGCGGGGCCTGGCTGCTCTCCGGGCTGCTCGACCTGCCCCGGGACGTGCGCCTGTCCGTGCTGCCCCGGTCCTTCACCACGCCCTTCGCCATGGCCTTCGCCAAGGACGTGGGCGGCGCGCCGGATTTGGCCGCCGTGTGCGTCATCGCCACGGGCATCCTCGGCGCGTCGCTCGGCGGCATGCTGCTCAAGGTCCTGCCCCTGCGCTGCGCCCTGGCGCGCGGGGCCATGCTCGGCATGGGCGCGCACGGCGCGGGCGTGGCCCGGGCCCGGGAGCTCGGCGACGAGGAGGGGGCCGTGGCCGGCCTGGTCATGATCCTCGCCGGCGTCACTTGCGCCCTGCTCGGCCCGGCCGTGGCCCTGTTCGAATCCTGATCCCTCCCGTCGCCCGCAGCCCCGTCGCCGGATTGCCGTTGTCGCGGGCGGCGGAAAAGGGATAGGTTGCAGGAAAACCATCCCGGAGGCCCACCCGCCATGAGCATGCTCTTCTCCCCCCTGGCCCTGGGGCCGCGCACGCTGGCCAACCGCATCGTCGTCGCGCCCATGTGCCAGTACTCGGCCGAAAACGGACACTCGACCGCCTGGCACACCGTGCACCTCGGCACGCTGGCCGTCTCCGGGGCCGGCGCGGTGGTCATCGAGGCCACGGCCGTGGAGCCCCAAGGCCGCATCTCCCCGGAAGACCTGGGCCTGTGGTCCGACGCCCATACGACCTCCCTGGAACGCACCCTGGCCCAGGTGCACGCCTGCGCCGCCACGCCCATCCTCGTCCAGCTCGCCCACGCCGGCCGCAAGGCCTCCACGGCCAAGCCCTGGGAAGGCGGCGAACAGCTCTCCCCGGCGAAGGGCGGCTGGACCACCGAAGCCCCCTCGGCCATTCCTTACGCCCCGGGCGAAACCCCGCCCCAGGCCCTTTCCGCCGCCGGCCTCGACCGCGTGGAAAAAGCCTTCGCCGCCGCCGCGAAATGCGCTGCCGCCCTGGAACTGGCCGGGGTCGAGGTCCACTGCGCCCACGGCTACCTGCTCCACCAGTTCCTCTCGCCGCTGTCCAACACCCGCGACGACGACTGCGGCGGCAGCCTCGAAAACCGCCTGCGCTTCCCCCTTCGCGTCATCGCCGCCGTGCGCAAGGCCCTGCCCGAAAACCGCATCCTCGGCGTGCGCATCTCCGCCACCGACTGGGTCCCCGGCGGCTGGGACGTCGAGGACTGCCTCGCCTTCGTCAAACGATTCAAGGCCCTCGGCGTGGACTATGTCCACGTCTCCAGCGGCGGCCTCTCCCCGGACCAGAAAATTCCCGTCAAACCCGGCTATCAGGTCCCCTTCGCCGCGCGCGTCAAGGCCGAAACCGGACTGCCCACCATCGCCGTGGGCCTCATCACCGAGCCCGCTCAGGCCGAAACCATCGTCAGCGCCGGCCAAGCCGACGCCGTGGCCCTGGCGCGCGGCATCCTCTACGACCCCCGCTGGCCCTGGCACGCCGCCGCCGCCCTGGGCGACCAGGTCGCGCCGCCAAGACAGTATCTGCGCTGCGAGCCGCATGGGTTGAAGGGATTGTTTCGATAGCGGGGGGAGGAAGAAGGAAGAGGGAAGATGCCTCCGGCGGCCGGGGGGGATGACCCCCCCCGGTCCCCCCCGACGGGGGCGGGTGGAGGGGAGGTCGGGAATGGCAAGCGGCGTTGCGTCGGTCGTTGTGGTCGCGGAAATGGGCCGGGCGACGCAGGCCGCAAAGCCGGCCAGCACCGCCCGGCCCATTTC
>JAEWCY010000081.1 GCA_023390395.1 Pseudomonadota bacterium
GAAATGGGCCGGGCGGTGCTGGCCGGCTTTGCGGCCTGCGTCGCCCGGCCCATTTCCGAGACCACCACCACCGACGCAACGCCGCCTACCGTTCCCGACCGCCTCCCCACCCGCACCCGTCGGGGAGGTCCAGGAGGGGGTCACCCCCTCCTGGCCGCCGGAGGCATCTTATCTTCCCTCTTCTCTACAGCCCGAGCAAACGGCGCAACATCGCCAGGGGCAGGCTAGCTTCGATCACGTCGGCCAGCCGGTCCAGCGCCGGTTCCAGGTCGTAGGGCGTGGTGCGTTCCACGGGCGGCAGGCCGCGGCGGCGGCGCAGGTCGTTGAGAAAGCGGCGGCGGAAGCCGTCGGCGTCGAAGAGGCCGTGGAGGTAGGCTCCCCAGACAGGCAGGTCGGGGGCGGCGTAGCCGATGGCCGTGCCGTCTTCCCGGACCACGGTCACGGTCAGGGAGTCCGGGGCCGTGGTGCGGCCGTGGTGGATCTCGTAGCCGTAGAGGGCTTCGCCCGTGGGCGCGTGGCTGGCCCGTGTGCTCGTGAGTGTTTTTTCCGGGCCGAGTTCCGTGGCCAGGTCCAGGAGTCCGAGGCCCTCTTCGCGTTCCCGGCCCGATTCCAGTCCCAGGGGGTCGGCGACTTCCCGGCCGAGCATCTGCATGCCGGCGCACAGGCCGACCACTTCGGCCCTGCCTTCGCGGGCCAGGGTCGTGACGGCCTGGGCGAGGCCGGTTTCCTTGAGCCAGGCCAGGTCGGCCAGGGTGTTCTTGCTGCCGGGCAGGACGATGGCGTCGGGCCGGCCGAGTTCGCCGGCGTTTCGCACGCGCCTGGCCCGCACGTCGGGTTCGGCGGCCAGGGCGTCGATGTCCGTGAGGTTGGAGGCGCGGGGCAGGTCGATGACGGCCACGTCGAGGATATCCGGGCAGGTCGTGGACCTGTCCGGCAGGGCCTCGCCGTCCTTGAAGCTCACGGAGTCCTCGTCGGGCAGTCCGAGGTCGCGGATGAAGGGGACGATGGCCAGCACGTCGCGGCCCGTGGCGGCGCGGAGGTAGGCGTTGGCCGGGTCGAGCAGCGTCGGGTCGCCGCGAAAACGGTTGAGGACGTAGCCGGCCACGCGCGCCCGGTGGGCTTCGCTGAGGCACTCCATGGTGCCCCACAGCGCGGCGTAGGCTCCGCCCCGGTCGATGTCCGCGGCCAGGAGCACGGCCGCGCCGGCGTGGTCGGCCATGGCCATGTTGACCATGTCGTGGGCTTGCAGGTTCACTTCGGCCGGGCTGCCGGCCCCTTCCAGGATCACGGCCTCGGCCTCGGCGGCCAGGGAATCGTAGGCGGCCTTGGCCGCGGCGAAGGCCTGGGGCTTGTAGTCGATGTATTCGCCCACCTTCATGACGCCCACGGGCCTGCCCATGACGATGACCTGGGAGCCCTTGTCCGAGGTGGGTTTGAGCAGCACCGGGTTCATGCGCGCGTCCGGGGCCAGGCGGCAGGCCCGGGCTTGCAGGATTTGCGCCCGGCCCATTTCCAGGCCGTCGGCCGTGACGCCGGAATTGAGCGACATGTTCTGGGATTTGAACGGCGCGACGCGAAGGCCCGATCGGGCAAGCGCCCGGCACAGGCCGGCGCACAGCACGGACTTGCCGGCGTTGGAGCCCGTGGCCTGGACCATGAGCGCCGGGGTCTTGCGCTTGGGGAGAAAGGCCGGGGCGGCCGGCGGGTCGAGCACGGCGACCAGGGCCGCCAGGATGCGGGCGGTCTCGTCCAGGGGGCGCACGGCCACCCGGACGTAGCGTTCGGACAGGGCGTGGAAGTTGGCGCAGTCGCGAAGAGCCACGCCCTGTTCGGCCAGCAGCCGGCGGCAGACCTCGGCGGAGCCGGCCGCGCCGGCGGGCAGCCGGGCCAGGAGGAAATTGGCGGCCGCGCCCGGGACGACCTCCAGGCCCAGCCGGGCGAGCCCGTCGGCCAGGGCGTGGCGCAGGGCGGGCAGGGCGGCCCGGGTCCTTTCGAGAAATTGCGCGTCAGCCAGGGCCCGCGTCCCCACGGCCTGGGCCAAGGCGTTGACGGACCAGGGCGGCAGGTTGGCCCGCACCCAGCCGGTCAGGTCGGGGCTGGCGGCGAGCAGCCCCAGGCGTAGGCCGGGCACGGCGAAGGACTTGGTGAGCGAGAGCAGCACGGCCACGTTGTGGGGCCGGTCCGCGCCGGCCAGGGAGGAGAAGTCCGGCACGAAGTCGGCGAAGGCCTCGTCCACCACGAACAGGCTCTGGGGATGGCGCGAGGCCAGGTCGGCCACGGCCTCGGCCGGCACGACCCTGCCCGTGGGGTTGCCCGGGCTGCCGAGGACGACCATGGAAGGCGTGCGCAGGGCGGCTTCCACGTGGTCCAGGCGCACGGCGAAGTCGTCGAACTCCACGGCGGCGATGCGGCGGATGTCCATGCCGGCTTTGTGGCAGGCCGTGGCGTAGTCGGCGTAGCACGGGGTGGGGATGACGGCCCGGGCCAGGCCGGTGGCGCGCGGCAGGGCGAAGAGCAGTTCGCTCGTGCCGTTGCCGGCCGTGAAATGGCCGGCGGGCGCGCCGTAGCGCGCGGCGGCGGCGGCCAAAAGCGCCGTGCAGTCCGGGTCCGGGTAGTGGACGAGTTCCGAGACGGCGGCGCTTAGGACCTGTCGCAGCCAGGGCGGCGGCCCCAGCGGGTTGATGCTGGCCGAGGCGTCGAGCACGTCCCCGGGATCGCGTCCGGCGGCCCGGGCCAGGGCGCGGACGTTGCCGCCGTGGGGGAAGGACCGGTTCACCGCGCCGCCTTCTGGGGCAGGACCAGCATCAGGTACCAGCCCGTGGCCTCCAGGCGCGCGGCCAGCACCGTCTCCTTGCCACGGCTGAAGGAGATGGGCCATTTGCGCTCGGTCTCGGCCCGCTCCAGGACCATCTCGGCGGCGTCGTTGAGGGGATCGTCCGGGGAATCGACGTTCTTCTCCTGGCCCAGGGCGGCCAGCCCCCGGTCGGCCCGGAAATAGACCACGGCGTCGCCGGCCTTGGCGTTCTCCTTGACGATGAAGTCCGCGACCTTGGGGTCGCTGGCGGCGATGGCCTTGCCGCGCCGGTTCATGAGCGCGGCCTTGGCCCCGGGGATGCCGGCCAGGTCGGCCAGGACGCGCCTTGAGAGCTGCTCCAGGGTCACGTCGCGCGAGGAGACGGCCAAAAGCGTTTCTCCGTCGTAGACCGGGCAGGACACGGTCACCATCATGCCCGCGCCGGCCAGGTCCAGGTAGGGCGATTCCCAGCCGCAGGCCTTCCCGGCGAAGTCGGCCGCCGTGTAGAAGCCCTTTTCCGTGGGCTGGTAGTTGTTCACGGCCTCGGCCAGGGGCAGGTAGGGGTAGATGGCGAAGTTCTGTCCCGGCGTGGTCAGGTAGACCCAGGAGAAGGGCAGGGCGTCGTGGGCGGCGGCCATGGCCGGGGCCAGCCGGTGCATGGCGGACAGGGCCCGGAAGGTCTCGTCGGTGAAGTTCTCGCCGTCGTAGAAGAGCAGCGACTGGCAGGGCGCGCCGGCCTGCGGGGTGGGGCCGCAGGCTCCGGCCGGGTCGCGGAAGGCCACGGCGCCGTCTTTTACGGCGTAGCTTTGCAGGAAGCGGGCCCGGTCGTCCTGGGCCGAGGCGTCCTTGTAGAGGGCGGCGTAGGCCGCGCCCAGGGAGGCGGCGCTGCGGGACAGGGCGGTCAGCTGGTCGTCGAGGCGGCCGGCCGCCTCCGTGATGACGGCCCGGGCCAGGGGCGAGGGGTCGGCGGCGCGGACCGGCCCGGCCAGGCAGGCCAGGACCGCCAGCGCGGCCAGAAGGGATGTGACGGCATGGCGCATAAGGCACGCTCCGCGTCTGGGGTCATTGCACGATCAAATGCCAGAACACGCTGAAAAGGCCGATGATGATGGCGACCACGGCCGCCGTGAAGACGATGTCCGGGGTCGTGGAAAAGGTCTTCGCGCCGGTGTTGATGCACCGGCGGACGTACCAGAAGCGCCAGGTGGCCACAACCATGACCAGCACGCCCACGGCGAAGGTGGAGAGCGTGATGGCCTCGGTGTGGAAGTGCTTCTGGGCCATGCCCTCGAACATGGGCACGTTCTGGATCTGGCGGATGAAGAAGTCGAAGCGCTCGATGACGAAGCTGAAGCCGAAAAGGGCCAGCCCCGTGCGGCACCAGGCCAAAAACGTGCGTTCGTTGGCCAGGTGGTTGCGCTGCCAGGCCAAAAGCACCTGGGGGTTGGACAGGTCGTAGGGCTGGTTCGCCGGCGTCGCGGGCGTCGTGTCGGGCATGGAATCTCCTTGGGCCGAGGCTGCCATGGGATAGCGCGGCGGGACAGGCCGGGTCAACAAGACGCGGGAACAGTCCGGCCACGGCCAGGCGGAGCGGGGGCTTTTCCCTTTCGCGGAAACCCATTGCGGGACGGGGTGGGATATCCCGGAAAAAACGCCGATCCGTCGTTGCATTCGCGACGCAATGGCGTACACGGAAAAGACTGGTTCCCGTAGGAGTAAAAAAAGGAGGCAGTCATGCACGCGGACGGCATTCGGGAAACGGCCTTGTCGCCGTGGTGGCGTCGTGGCGTCGTCGTGGCCTTGGCGATCGGCTTCGCATTGGAAATCCTGATCGCTTTCCAAGCGTACCAAAATGCCCCACCCATTCCGAAGAGCGTGCTCGATGCCGACGGAAAGGTGGTGCTTACCGGGGACGAGATCACGGCCGGGCAGCAAGTCTTCTTGAAATACGGCCTGATGGAGAACGGGTCGGTCTGGGGCCACGGCGCGTATCTCGGTCCGGACTTCTCGGCCCGGGCCCTGCGCGAACTGGGGCTGTCCGTCGGCCGCGAGGCGGCCCGGAGCCGGTTCGGCCGGGACCTGGAGGCGCTTTCCCCGTCCGAGCGCCGGCTGGCGGTCGCGGACGCCTCCCGGATCCTCAAGGAGAACCGCTACGACCCCCAACGCGAGGCCCTGACCTTCACCCCGGCCGAAGTCCGGTCCTTTCAAAGCCAGATCGCCTATTGGACCGGCTATTTCTCCGATCCGGCCGCCAACGGCGGCCTGCCGGTCCGCTACATCCGGGACGCCAAGGAACTGCGCGAACTGACCGCATTTTTCGTCTGGACGGCCTGGGCCTCCATCGCCAACCGGCCGGGCAAGGACTATTCCTATACGAACAACTTCCCCTACGACCCGGAGCTCGGCAACACGCCGACCAGCGAGACGGTGCTGTGGAGCGCCCTGAGCCTCGTCACGCTCCTGACCGGCACCGCCCTGGTGCTGTTCGCCTTCGGCAAGTTCGACTATCTCGGCTGGAAGGGCACGGGCGAACACGTCCATCCGCAGATGCTGCCCGGGGCGGCCACGCCGGTCCAGCGGGCCCTGGTCAAGTATTTCGCGGCCGCGGCCCTGCTGTTTTTGGTCCAGGTGCTGCTCGGCGGCGCGACCGCCCATTACCGGGCCGATCCTGGCAGCTTCTACGGCTTCGATTTGACCGCGATCCTGCCGAGCAACCTCCTGCGGACCTGGCACCTGCAGTCGGCCATCTTCTGGATCGCCACCTCCTTCGTGGCCGGCGGCCTGCTCCTGGCCCAGTCCCTGGGCGAAAAGGAGCCCCGGGGCCAGGTCCCGGCCGTGCACGCCCTGTTTTGGGCCCTGGTCGTGGTCGTGGTCGGCAGCCTGCTCGGCGAACTGGCCGGCATCCGGCAGTGGCTGGGCGGGGCCTGGTTCTGGTTCGGCCACCAGGGCTGGGAATACCTCGACCTGGGCCGGGCCTGGCAGGTCCTGCTGGCCGTGGGCCTGGTCGGCTGGGTGGTCCTTTTGCTGCGCAGCGTCCTGCCGGCCCTGCTCGATCCCGAGCGCCGGGAGATCAGCACGCTGTTCCTGCTGGCCGCCCTGGCCATCCCGATTTTTTACCTGCCGGCCTTTTTCTTCGGTTCCGCCACGCACTTCACGGTGGCGGACAACTGGCGGTTCTGGATCATCCACCTCTGGGTGGAAGGCTTTTTCGAGCTGTTCGTGACCGTGATGGTGGCCGTGACCTTCTTCCGGCTCGGGCTGGTGGCGCGCCAGACCGCCGTGCGGGTCGTCTATCTCGACGCCATCCTGTTTTTGGGCAGCGGCATCGTGGGCACGGGCCACCACTGGTACTTCAGCGGCCAGAGCACCCTCAACATGTCGCTCTCGGCGCTTTTTTCCGCCATGGAAGTGGTGCCGCTCACGCTGCTGACCCTGGACGCCTGGGATTTCGTCAAGCTCACCCGTTCGCGCTGCGACGTCTGCGGACAGGCCGTGAACATCCCCCACAAATGGGCCTTCTATTTCCTGATGGCCGTGGGGTTTTGGAACTTCGTCGGCGCGGGCGTCTTCGGGTTCCTCATCAACCTGCCCATCGTCAGCTACTTCGAGGTGGGCACCATCCTGACGCCCAACCACGGGCATCTGGCCCTCATGGGCGTCTTCGGCATGGAGGCCCTGGCCCTCATGACCCTGACCTTCCGCCAGGTCCTGTCCGACGACCAGTGGGCCGGGCCGGAGAAGCTGGTGCGGGTCTCGTTTTGGGGGCTCAACATCGGCCTGGCCATGATGGCGGCCGGCAGCCTCTTTCCCGGCGGCGTGCTCCAGGTCTACGACGTGCTGCAAAACGGGTATTGGCACGCCCGAGGCGTCGAATACCTGGGCGGCGGCCTGCCCCGGTTCCTGGAATGGGCCCGGCTGCCCGGGGACGTGGTCTTCATCGCCGCCGGCGCGGCGCCCATGGCCGCGGCCGCGCTCATGACCCTGGCCCGCATGCGCCGCTCCGGCTCCGGCGCGGGGGCCGCCGTCTAAGGGACCGCAGGGACTTCGAATTCTCGTCCGCGAAATGCGCCGGGGACGCAAAAAAAGGGGGCCGGACGAACGTCCGGCCCCCTTGCGGTAACCTTGGGAGGAAGCGGCAGGTCTAGTACATGCCGCCCATGCCGCCCATGCCGCCGCCGGGCATCGGGGGCATGTCCTTTTTCGGCTCGGGCTTTTCGGCGATGGCCGCCTCGGTGGTCAGGAGCAGGCCGGCCACGGAGGAGGAGTTC
>JAEWCY010000084.1 GCA_023390395.1 Pseudomonadota bacterium
GACCGCCGCCGCCCGCCGCCGGCTGGCCGAGACCGTGCGCGCCTTTCCCTTCGCCCCGGCCGGGACCGCGGGCTGGGGCAAGGCCGAGGTGACGCTCGGCGGCGTGGACACGGCCGCCGTTTCCTCCAAGACCATGGAGGCCTCCGCCGTGCCGGGCCTTTACGTCGTGGGCGAGCTCCTCGACGTCACCGGCCGCCTGGGCGGCTTCAACCTCCACTGGGCTTTCGCCTCGGGCCTGGCCGCCGGCCAGGCGGCCTGAGCCCCGAACGTCGCGCCCTCGCGGCAGCCGCTTCCGGGCTTCACAGGCAACAGACTTGAATACCTTTATTTTTCTCAAAAAATACGATCGTATTTTTGGGGAAACGCCACACGAAGCGGGCGCATTTTGGGTGGCCGCGCCCCCCGCGATGGGGTAGGCTTCGGCCCAATCGCCACCCCCAGCAAAGGAGAACGCCCATGGTCCGCTTCATCCGCGTCATCTGCCTGGCTTTCGTGGCCCTGACGATGTGCTGCGGCACGTCCTCGGCCGCCTCGTCCCCCTTCGACGTCTACGAGGGCAGCAACCTGCGCAAGATCGTCGCGCGCGGCACCCTCGTCGTCGGCATGGAGCTCAAGTTCTGGCCCTTCGAGTACGTGGACGAACAGGGCAAGCCCGTCGGCTTCGACGTGGACATCGCCCAGGCCCTGGCCGACCGGCTGGGCGTCAAGCTGGAAATCAAGGACATGGAGTGGACCGGGCTCATCCCGGCCCTGACCGCCGGCAAGATCGACCTCATCATCTCCGGCATCACCGGCACGCTGGAGCGGGCCAAGTCCATCACCTTCACCTCGCCCTACTTCACCACCGGCCTGTGCGCCCTGACCAGCGCCGCCAAGGCGGCCGACGTGACCGACGTGGCCGCCCTGGACGCTCCGGGCCGGATCATCGCGGTCAAGACCGGCACCACGGCCGACCTGGTGGCCGCCAAGCGCTTCCCCAAGGCCACCATCAACCGCTACAAGGAAGAGACCGCCTGCGTGCAGGAAGTGGCCGCCGGCCGGGCCGACGCCTTCTTCTACGACCAGCTTTCCATCGCCAAGCACCAGAAGCAGAACCCCGAGACCACCCGGGCGCTGCTCACCCCCTTCACCTACGAGCCCTACTGCATCGCCCTGCAAAAGGGGGACTTCGACTGGTGGCAGTGGCTGGAGATGTTTCTGGGCACCATCAAGGCCGACGGTACCCTCGAAACCCTTCGGGCCAAATATTTCAAGGATATCCTGGGGAAGTAGCCTTCGCCCCGAAACATGAAGCCCAACCCGCCGCCCGGGGCCGGCGGTTTCTCCGGCACGCCCGCCGGGGACCGCGCCGGCTCCGCGGCGGCGGCCGGGGAGACGAACATGCTTCGCACCACCCTGCGCCTTTTGTGCTGCTTCGTCCTGGCCACGGCCTGCCTGACCGGCGCGGCCCGGGCCGAAAGCCGCCAGGTCTTCGCCCACCTGTTCACCGTGCCCACGGACCTGCCGGCCGGGGGCGACGCCTCGGCCAAGCTGCCGGCCCTGGAGGAGTGGCTGGCCGGCTCCTTCGGCGGCTACACCCGCCTGGGGTCAGGCGACGGCGGCTGGAAGAACGAACAGGGCAAAATCGAGATCCAGGGCAACGTCGTCTACCTAGTCACCGCCAACCGCGACTACGCCAAGGAGATCGCCGCCCGTCTGGCCGCCGATTTCGGCGAGCGCATGCCCTACATCCTGGTCTTCGCGGCGGACCAGTTCCTCAAATGAGGCGGGCCCCGTCGCCGCTTACGGTCCGGGCGCTGCTTTTCGCGGGGTTGGCCGGCCTGCTGTGGCTCGTGCTGTCGCGCATCCGCTACCACTGGGATTTCGGCGCGGTCTGGGCCTACCGCGACATCTTCCTGGCGGGATTCGGCATGACGCTCGCCGTCTCCGTGGGGGCCATCGGCCTGGGTCTGGTCTGCGGCCTGGCCTCGGGCCTGGCCTCGGTGTCGGGCGACGTCTGGCTTACGGAACTGGCCGGGCTCTACGTGGGCGCGTTTCGCGGCACGCCGCTTCTGGTGCAGGTCCTCATCTTCTACTTCTGCGTCGGCGTGGTCGTCCACGTGGACAGCCCCTACCTGATCGGCACGGCGGCCTTGGGCTTTTTCTCCGGGGCCTACATCTCGGAAATGGTGCGGGCCGGGGTGGAGTCCGTGGACCGGGGGCAGTGGGAGGCGGCGCTTTCCTCGGGCCTCAGCCGGCGGCAGGCGCTTCTCCACGTCGTCTTCCCCCAGGCCCTGCGCCGCATCGTGCCGCCGGTCACGGGCCAGTTCGTCTCCTGCATCAAGGATTCGTCCCTGCTTTCGGTCATCAGCGTGCGCGAACTGACCAAGGCGGCCGAAGTGGTCAACGCCACCACCTACCGGACCTTCGAGGCCTACCTGCCCCTGGCCCTGTTCTACCTGCTGCTTACCTGGCCCCTTTCGCACTTGACCGGCCGCCTGGAAAAAGGAATACGAAACGGAGCCGCTTCCCCGCCGCGCTAACTACTTCAAGGAGCGTCCCATGAGTTCGGACATCAAGGTTTACGCCCTGTCCACCTGCGTGCACTGCAAGCACGCCAAGGAATATCTGGAAGAGCACAAGATCCCCTACGACTGCGTCCATGTGGACTTCCTGTCCGGCGAGGAGCGCACCCAGATCATGGACATCGTGCGCAAGCTCAACCCGGCCCTGTCCTTCCCCACCATCGTCATCGGCAACAAGGTCATCGTGGGCTTCCGCCGCGACGAGATCGAACAGGCCCTCGACCAGTGCGAGAAGAAATGAACGCCAAGTCCCTCTACGACGCCCTGCGGCCCATCCAGGAAGCCAAGGGGAACTTCTTCAATCCGGACATGGCCATGACCCTGGATCTGCTCGGCAACCTCCTCGTCAACAAGGAGCGCTACGGCTACATGGCCTGTCCGTGCCGCCTGGCCTCGGGCAAGTTCGAGCTGGATAGGGACGTGGTGTGCCCCTGCCAGTACCGCGACGCCGACGTGGCCGAGTTCGGGGCCTGCTTCTGCGGCCTGTACGTCTCGGCCGCGGTGCGCGACGGGGAAAAGCCCCTGCCCGTGGTGCCCGAACGCCGGCCTCTGGAAAAGACCCTGGCCGCCCTGGGCTGACCGCCGCCGGGCATTAGCATCCGAGGGCGGCTTCCCGGCGCGGCCCGGTCTTCCCTCCACGCCGGCCCGCCCGAATGCGGCGGCCGCGAGAAGTCCGGGTCTCGGCGGCCGGCCGCTTGTCAGCTTCCGAAACTTCCATTAGCTTTGCTAAGGCGTTGCGTTCTCGCGCCCCGATCCCAAACGCCATGCCCCCGCAGTGACGGCGCATGGCCTTGCCGCGTCCCCCGGGACCGGAACTGGAGTCGTTGGAGCCGTCGCCATGGACCTTCTCTGGTTCGCCACCTCCGTCGTCGTGCTCGTCCTGCTGGCGTGCCTGCCGCTGGCAGCCAGATCCCTGCGCCGGCGCGCCTTGCAGCCGGACCGTTGCGCCGACCCGTTGCTCACGCGCGTCGTCGAAACCATGCCCGACCCGTTCTACGTCAAGGGGCCGGACGGCCGCTTCCTGCTCGTCAACGACGCCCTGTGCGTCCTGGCCGGCCGCGCCCGCGACGACATCCTCGGCCGCGAAGCGCCGGAAGTGTTCCCCGGCCGCCTCGGCGCCGCGTCGCTCAAAAACGACGCCATGACCCTGGCCTGCGGCTTCGAGGACGTGGCCGAGGAAACGGCCATAGACGCCGACGGCCGCCAACGCACCTTCATGACCCGCAAAGCCCTGTACATCGACGAGACCGGCCGGCGGCACATCGTCGGCGTCATCCGCGACCTCACCAGCCGCAAGCGCGCCGAACGGGCCCTGGCCCAAAGCGAAAGCCGCTACCGGCGCATCGTGGAGACCGCCAACGAAGGCATCTGGGTCGTGGACGCCCGCTGGCGCACCACCTACGCCAACGCCGTGATGGCCATGATGCTCGGGACCTCGCCCGCCGACATGACCGGGCGGCCGGTGGCCGACTTCCTTTTCCCAGAGGACGCGGAACTGCACCGGGCCATGCTGCGCCGCGAAGCCCTGCCCCCGGGCGGCGGCCTGTACGAAAGACGGCTCAAGCGCGCGGACGGCCAGACGCTGTGGGCGCTCATCGCCGTGAGCAGCGAATTCGACGCCTCGGGACGCTTCGCCGGCTCCGTGGGCATGTTCACCAACATCACCGAACGCAAGCGCGCCGAGGAAACCCTGCGCCTGTCCGAAACACGCCTGGCCGCCGCCAAAAGCGCCGCCGAAACCGCCAGCAAGGCCAAGAGCGAATTCCTGGCCAACATGAGCCACGAAATCCGCACGCCCTTAAACGGCCTCCTCGGCATGCTGCAAATCCTCGAAGACACCTCCCTCGACGCGGAACAACGCGACTGCGTGGTCACGGCCCTGGACTCGGGCCGCCGCCTCACCCGGCTGCTCACCGACATCCTCGACCTCTCCCGCGTTGAATCGGGCAAGCTCAGCCTGGAAATCGCCCCCTTCTCCCCGCGCGCCCTCATCAGCTCCGTCCAGAGCGTTTTCGCCGTGGCCCTGGAACAACGCAAGCTCCCCCTGCACATCGCCGTCGACCCCAAGATGCCGGGCAGACTCTTCGGCGACGAGGGCCGCATCCGGCAAATCCTGCTCAACCTCGTGGGCAACGCCATCAAGTTCACCAACCTGGGCTCCATCAACCTGGAAGCCGCCTGCGACCCCGGCCCCGAACCGGACAAGGTCCGGCTCGTGCTCGGCGTCAGCGATACCGGCATCGGCATCCCCCGGGACAAGCTCGACTCCGTCTTCGACACCTTCACCCAGGTCGACGGCTCCAACACCCGCATCCACCAGGGAGCCGGCCTGGGCCTGTCCATCGTGGACGGACTCGTGCACCTCATGGGCGGCGTCATCTGGATTGACAGCGAACCCGGCGTCGGCACCTGCATCCTGTGCTCCCTGATCCTGCCCAAGGCCGACCCGGACCCCGCCCCCCCCCAGACTGTCCCCGCCCAGGCCGCCGCGCCCGGACTGCGCCTGCTGCTCGTGGAGGACGAACGCATCAACCGGCTGGCCGTCGGCACGCTCCTGCGCAAACAAGGCCATATCGTGGTGGAAGCCGCCTCCGGACCCGACGCCATGGAAATCTTCGCCCGCGAACCCTTCGACGCCGTGCTCCTCGATATCCAGATGCCCGGCATGGACGGCCTGGAAACCCTCGCCCTCATGCGCGACCCCGCCATCCACGGCGACAAGGCCGATACCCCGGCCATCGCGCTGACCGCCCACGCCATGGCCGGCGACAAGGAACGCTTCCTGGCCGCCGGCATGGACGACTACCTGGCCAAACCCGTCGAAGCCTCGGCCCTGGCCGCCGCTTTGGCCCGCTTGCCGCAAGGGCGAGGGCGTGGGCGTGGGCGAGGGAAGGAGAAGAAAATGCCTCCGGCGGCCGGGAGGGGGTGACCCCCTCCCGGACCCTCCCCAGCGGGGGCGAGTGGAGAGGTGGTCGGGAACGGCAGGCGGCGAGGCGGCGGGCGTGGTGGTCTGGGAAATGGGCCGGGCGACGCAGGCCGCAAAGCCGGCCAGCACCGCCCGGCCCATTTC
>JAEWCY010000085.1 GCA_023390395.1 Pseudomonadota bacterium
AAAATGGGCCGGGCGCCGCAGGCCGCAAAGCCGGCCAGCACCGCCCGGCCCATTTTCGCGACCACGGGCGCCAGCGGCGAAGCGCCGCATCTTAAGAGCGGATTCTTTTGCCTCTAAAGAGGCTTTCAAAGTAAAATTCCTTCAAATTTCGCCCCGAAGGGGCGACGGGCCTGCGAGGCCGGAATGGGCCTTCCGATGCCGCGCAGCGGCGGCATCGGAAGGCCCATTCCGGCCTCGCCGACGCACTCCCGCCCACGACCACGCTTCCACCCGCCTCCCCATCCCCCATCGAGGGGGTCCGGGGGGCATCATGCCCCCGGCCGCCGGAGGCATCTTCCTTCCTACCTATCCCTTTCCTCGTCTCTCCCCTGTCACTTCGCCTTCCCCTGGGCGGCCACGGCGGCGACGCTTTTGGCGATGGCGTCGGGGTCGCCGAGGTAGAAGTGGCGTAGCGGCTTGAGGGTGTCGTCGAGTTCGTAGACGAGCGGCACGCCGGTGGGGATGTTCAGTTCGCTGATGTCCGCGTCGCTGACGCCGTCGAGGTATTTGACGAGCGCCCGAAGCGAGTTGCCGTGGGCGGCCACGAGCAGGCGCGTGCCCGAGGCGACGGCCGGGGCCATGGCGTCGTGCCAGAAGGGCAGCACGCGGGCCACGGTGTCCTTGAGGCATTCGGTGGTCGGCAGTTCGTCCTGGGTCAGCCCGGCGTAGCGCCGGTCGTGGCCGGGGAAGCGGTCGTCGTCCGGGGTGAGGGCCGGGGGCCGGGTATCGAAGCTCCTGCGCCAGACGAAGACCTGCTCCTCGCCGTATTTGGCGGCCATTTCCGCCTTGTTGAGGCCTTGCAGCGCCCCGTAGTGCCGTTCGTTGAGCCGCCAGGTCTTGGTCACCGGCAGCCACAGCCGGTCGAGGCCGGCGAGCACGATGTCGAGCGTCATGATGGCCCGGGAGAGCACCGAGGTCAGGCAGGCGTCGAAGTCGTAGCCGCCTTCGCGAAGGAGCGCGGCGGCGCTTTGGGCTTCGGCCTTGCCCTGTTCGGTGAGGCCCACGTCGGTCCAGCCGGTGAAGCGGTTCTCCAGGTTCCAGACGCTTTGTCCGTGCCTAAGCAGCACCAGGGTGTGCATGGGTTCCTCCGCGAGGCGGCCGGCTGGGTTATTTCTTTTCGTCGGGCTTGGTGGGGCAGGCGAAGCTGTCGCCGGTCATCATGCGCATGGCGCAAAGCGCGCCGCACATGGCGCATTCCTTTTCCTGGCTGTGCTTGGCCCGGCGCTGGCGCACGAGGTCCGGGTCCAGGGCGTGGCCGGCCATGGCTTCCCAGTCGAGGTCGGCCCGGGCCTTGGACATGCCGAGGTTTCGGGCCACGGCGGCCGGGCGGCCGAGCGCCGTCTCGGCGCTTTGGGCGGCGACGAGGCTGGCCTTGATGCCGGCCCAGACGTCTTCGGGGCCGGGCAGGGTGAGGTGCTCGGCCGGGGTCAGGTAGCACAGGAAGTCCGCGCCGAAGTAGGCGGCCAGCGCCCCGCCGATGGCCCCGGCGATGTGGTCGTAGCCCGGGGCGCAGTCCGTGGTCAGCGGCCCGAGGACATAGAGGGGCGCGCCGTCGGTCAGGCGCTTGATGCCCTGGATCTGGCTCTGGACCAGGTGCAGGGGCACGTGTCCCGGGCCTTCGATCATGGTCTGCACGCCGCGCGCCTTGGCCCGTCTGGCCAGTTCGCCGAGGTTTATCACTTCCTCCCACTGCGCGCCGTCGCCGGCGTCGGCCCCGCAGCCGGGGCGCAGGCCGTCGCCGAGGCTGATGGTCACGTTATGGGCCAGGCAGATGTCGAGAAGGTCGTCGTAGCGCGTCAAAAAGGGGTTTTCCGCGTCGTGGCGGCGCATCCAGCGGCCGAGGATGGAGCCGCCGCGCGAGACGATGCCGGTGACGCGCCCGGAGTCCACGGCGAGCTTGGCTCCGCGCCGGGTGACGCCGCAGTGCAGCGTCATGAAGTCGACCCCGGCCGCCGCCTGCTGGGCGATCTCGGCGATGATCTCCTCCTCGGTGAAGTCGCTGGGGTCGCCGCCCCGGGCCAGGTGGCGCTGGGCCACGGCGTAGAGGGGCACGGTGCCGAGCGGCAGGTCCACGGCGTCCAGGATGTCGCGCCGGATGGCGTCGAGGTCGCCGGCCGTGGACAGGTCCATCAGGGCATGGGCTCCGGCCTTTTGGGCCAGCCGGGCCTTTTCCAGTTCCATGGCCACGTCGGTGACGAACATGGAGGTGCCGATGTTGGCGTTGACCTTGACCGAAGCCGGCTGGCCGATGAGGGTGGGAACGACGTTCTTGTGGGCCGGGTTGGCCAAAAGGACCATGGTCCCGGCGTTCACGGCTTCCTCGATGGCCTTTGGAAAAAGCCCTTCGGCCTCGGCCAGGGCGGAAAGATGGGTGCGCAGGATGCTCGAACAGGTCGGATTCTTGCTGCAGATGGACATGGGACATCCTTGAGGTGGTTTTCGGATGGGGCAGGCTAGCACGAAGCTTGGCGAAGCACAAAGAGGAGGCCGCGCGGGGAGCGGCGTCCCTTGGCCGCGATCGGGTCTTGGATGGAGAGGCGGGAAGAGGCGGTCAGGGAGGCGGCAGCAAGCAAGCCGTCCGCCCCTCCCGTCTGGAAATTTGGGGAGCCCCAAAAAGCCCCGCGCAAGCTGGGCTACAAATCATCCGGCGTCAGTCCGGTATATTTGGCTATCCGGGCAAGCATCCGTGGCCCGATCTCGTCGTCATCCCCAAAGGACCACGTGTAGTTCGGGCAGCCGGGGCGGACGAGGGTTTTATGCGAGCCGCCGCCGGGGTTGGACTTCACATGCCAGCGATTTGCAGAAGGGCCCGAAATACGCGCCGGCCTTTTGTGGCTGGCCAGTTCATGCAAAGCAGAGCCCTTGCACGTCCTGTCCGTGGATCGTCCCCGCTTCCAGTTATTCGGCAAGAACTTTCATGGCAAGGGCGGTCGCCTTGTCCCAGGCTTCCTGCCTGCTCTTCCCGTAGGCCAGGACGCCCGGGAGTTCAGGCACTTCGGCAATCCATCGCCCGTCTTCTTCCTGCTCGAACTCGAAGGTGAGTTTCATCGCGCCGCTCCCGCGCAAAATCTCGTTGTCCTGGGTTTTCTCCTATCACGAGGAGATTCCCACCCGTCAATTCAAATAAGGCCCTGCCCCATAAAATCAATGCTCTCCGGTGCGGCCATGTCCAGGACAAGTCTTCGGCCTGCCCGATGCCTCCCATCCGTAGTCCCGGAATTTGAACAAGTTCATGCCGCCTCCCCCTCTCGGCAAATCGATGCCGGCGGACCGGATCAAATGGCCAGCCTCCCCTCGCAGCGGCGTCGCCGCCCGGGCCTCCCCGGGAAATCCGCTTCGGGACGCTTGCCAAGGCCGGGAAAAGGCGTTAATTGATCTCGCTTTCCCGCACGGGATATTCAAGGAGCCGCGAGATGAAAAAAGATATCCATCCCAAAACTTTCAAGGCGACCATCCGCTGCAACTGCGGTTTCGAAGAGCAGGCCATTTCCACCAAGGGCGAGCTGGTGCTCGTGGAAGTCTGCTCGCATTGCCATCCGTTCTACACCGGCAAGCAGCGCTTCCTCGACACCGCCGGCCGCATCGACCGTTTCCGTAAGAAGTACGCCAAGTTCGAGAAGCAGGCCTAGTTTGCCGCGACCCGCCATCGCCGGGCCTTCGCGCCCGGCGGCGGGCCGGGAATTCCGTCCATGAAACGCGCCTTCCTCCTTTTGCCGCTTCTCGCCGCCAACCCCACGGTGGGCGGTCAGGCCGTCATGGAGGGCGTCATGATGCGCGACCGCGACAGGTTGGCCATCGCCGTGCGCAAGCCCGGCGGCGACATCCTGCTCGACGTGCGGCCCTGGTTTTCCCTCACCGCCGCCAAGCTCCTCAAGAAGCCGCTTTTGCGCGGGTTTCCCATCCTGCTGGAAACCCTCGTCAACGGCATCAAGGCCCTCAACTACTCGGCCCAGGTGGCCGTGGAGGAGGACGAGGAGGAGGGCGAGATCGGCCCCTGGGCCATGGGGCTGACGCTCGCCGCGTCCATCGGCTTCGCGCTGCTGCTCTTCGTGGTCACGCCGCACCTGTTCTCCCTCGGCATGAAGGCGGCCGGGCTGTCCGGCGGCGTCGAGGCCCTGAGCTTCCACATCTGGGACGGCCTGTTCAAGGTGGCCCTTTTCGTCGGCTACATCCTGGCCATCTCCTGCCTGCCCGACGTGCGCCGCGTCTTCGAGTACCACGGGGCCGAGCACAAGGTCATCTGGGCCTACGAGGAAGGGGCGGAGCTGTCCCCGGCCGGGGCGCGCGGCTTCCCGCGCCTGCATCCCCGCTGCGGCACGGCCTTCCTGCTCTTCGTGCTGGCCATCTCCATCGTGCTCTACGCCTTTCTCGTGCCGTGGCTGCTCACCTTCTACGTGCCCGAGACCGGCTGGATCAAGCAGGCCTACATCGTGGGGCTCAAGCTCGGACTCATGGTCCCGGTCAGCGCCCTGGCCTACGAAGTCATCAAGGTCGCCGGAAAGTTCCACACCAACGTGGTGTGCCGCCTGATCTCGGCGCCCGGGCTTTTCATGCAGATGCTCACCACCAAGGAACCGGACGACCGGCAGATCGAGGTGGCCCTGACCGCGCTTCGCGGCGCGGTGGACCGCCAGCCCGCTTCCTGATCCGCGCCGATCCGTCCGTTCCGAGACCAACCCCGGCCGGGGGACGCCTTACGCGCGTCCCGCCCGGCTTCGGAGTCGCTTCATGTTCGCCAAGCTCGAAAGCATTGAACGCAAGTACGAGGAACTGGAAAAGCAGCTGTCCGAGCCCGACGTCGTCACCGACCAGGAGCGCTTCCGCAAGCTCTCCAAGGCCCACTCCGACCTCGCCGAGATGGTGACCGTCTTTCGCGAGTACAAAAAGCTCGCCCGCGACCTGGAGGAAAACCAGGAGATGACCCAGGACCCGGACCCGGAGATGCGCGAGCTGGCCCTGGCCGAGGTCAGGGTCCTGAAAGACGCCCTGCCCGAGATCGAGGCCAAGCTCAAGGTGCTGCTCCTGCCCAAGGACCCCATGGACGAGAAGAACATCCTTCTCGAAATCCGGGCCGGCACCGGCGGCGAGGAAGCGGCGCTCTTCGCCGGCGATCTCTTCCGCATGTACACCCGCTACGCCGAGACCAAGCGCTGGAAGGTCGAGATCATGAGCCAGTCCGAGACGGGATCGGGCGGCTACAAGGAAGTCATCGCCTCCATCTCCGGGGACAAGGTCTACAGCCGGCTCAAGTACGAGTCCGGCGCGCACCGCGTGCAGCGCGTGCCGGCCACCGAATCCCAGGGCCGCATCCACACCTCCGCCGTCACGGTGGCCATCATGCCCGAGGCCGAGGAAGTGGACGTGGCCATCGACCCCAACGACCTGCGCATCGACGTCTACCGCTCCAGCGGCCCCGGCGGCCAGAGCGTCAACACCACGGACTCGGCCGTGCGCGTCACCCACATCCCCTCGGGCTTGGTCGTCATCTGCCAGGACGAAAAATCCCAGCACAAGAACAAGGCCAAGGCGCTGAAGGTGCTGCGCGCCCGGCTGCTCCAGATCGAGCAGGAAAAGCAGCGCCTGGAGCAGGAAGCCAGCCGCCGCTCTCAGGTCGGCTCCGGCGACCGCTCCGAGCGCATCCGCACCTACAACTTTCCCCAAAGCCGCGTCACCGACCATCGCATCAACCTGACGCTGTACAAGCTCGAGGCGGTGCTCGAAGGCGACTGCGACGATCTCTTCGACGGGCTCATCGCCCACTACCAGGCCGAGGCTCTCAAGGCCCAGGCCGACGCCGCGTAAGCGTAGAGAAGAGAGAAGAATGCCTCCGGCGGCCGGGAGGGGGATACCCCCTCCCGGACCCTCCCTTCCTGGGGGGCGATCCTCCCTCGGCCGTCAAAGCCCGGCCGAGGGAGGATCGCCCCCCAAAAAGTAAGGGAACCGGGAAGAGAAGGGAGATGAAAGAAATGGAGGGACGGGGGCGCGCGCCGACGGTACGGGAGATTCTGGGCAAGACCGAGGGGTATCTGCAAGAAAAGGGCGTGGATGCGCCGCGGTTGTCGGCGCAGCTGCTCCTGGCCAAGGCCCTGGGCATGGACCGGCTGGGGCTGGTGCTGGCCATGGACCGGCCGCTGACCCCGGAGGAGCTGGACGCCTACCGGCCCCTGGTGGCCCGGAGAGGGAAGGGCGAGCCCGCGGCCTATCTGCTGGGGGAACGGGAATTTTTCGGCCTCGATTTCAAGGTGACCCCCGACACCCTCATCCCCCGGCCCGAGACCGAGCTTGTCGTCGAGCGCGCCCTGGAACTTTTCCCCCAGGGCGCGCTTTCGCGTTTCGCCGACCTGGGAACCGGCTCGGGCTGCCTGGCCGTGACGCTGGCCGTGAAATTTCCCTCCGCGCAAGGCCTGGCCCTGGACAAAAGCGCCGGCGCGCTGGCCGTGGCCCGGGAAAACGCGGCAACGCACGGCGTGGCCGACCGGCTGGATTTCGTGGAAGCCGATTTCGCGGACCTGCCCGAGACAGCCGGCGGCTACGAGCTGGTCGTGTCCAACCCGCCCTACGTGAGCGTCGCCGAGTACCGGGAGTGCTCCTGGGAAGTGCGCGATTTCGAGCCGTCCTCGGCCCTGGTGCCCGGCGAGACGGGGCTCGAGGCCGTGCCGGTGGTGGCCCGGGCCGCCTTTTCGCGCCTGGCCCCGGGCGGCCGGCTCCTGGTCGAGATCGGCTGGAAGCAGGGGCCCGGGGCGTCGGCCCTGCTGGCCGAGACAGGATTCGCCGACGTGGCCGTGCGCCGCGACCTGGCCGGCTGCGACCGCGTGGCCGAGGGGCGAAAGCCCGGCTGATGCCCGGCGCGGCCGGGGGAGTCTTCCTCTCTCGCTGGCGCGCGGGAATGCAGTGGCTGGTCGGGCCGTCTCTCCGTCGCGCAGGCGCGCCGGGAGCGAGCCCACCCCTGGCGCGGCTTCGGACCTTCTTCCTGTTTTTCCTTTCTCGCGGGCCCGCCGGAATCAGGGCCGCGTGCCCACGCTGGGACTGAGCCCCTTGCCGAGTTCGACCAGTCCCGTGCCGTCGGCGTTGACCCGGTAGAGACGGTGCGGACCGTTTGGCGGCGCATCGGGCAGGCCGGCGAAATAGACGCGCCGGCCGTCCGGGCTCCAGGCCGGGGCCACGGCGGCGATGGACCGGGGCGTCAGCCGGTAATTGGTGCCCGAGACCCCGTCGAAAAGGTAAAGCGCGGCGCCGGCGTCGTTGGCCCAGCGGGAAAAGGCCGGCGTGCCATTGACGTCGCGCGCGACCAGGAGCAGGGCCGGCGCGACGGGGCTCGGGAGGTAATGGTCCGCCGTGGAGCCCCAGGGATCGTCGGTGAATTCCCCGATGGGCGCGACGCGGCGCGTCGCGCCGGAAAGGTCCGTCCAGGTCACCTGGCGCATGTCCTGGAGCACGAGCCCTTCGCCGTCGCTGGTGAACCCTTGCAAGGTCGTTTCGTTGTCCAGGCCGCGCAGCACGGTGCGCGGCGGGGCTTTGAGGTCGGCCATGTCCAGCAGGTCGATGCGGTGATCCACGCGCCAGGCCAGCCGCTTGCCGTCTGGGCTGAAGCATTTCTCCAGGGGGTCGCCCCCCTTGATCGGAATGAGGACGCCCTTGCCCGGGCCGGAAAGGGGGGCGAGGCGCAACCCCTTCTCGCCGGCCGGCGAAAAGGCCGCCGTCGCGGCGTCGGGCGATACGGCCGGCAGCCGGCCCTTGGCCAGCCGCCGGGCCGGCTGCCCGTGCGCCAGCACCGCGATCCAGTCCCCGTCCTCGAAAGCGACCACGTCGCGGCCCTCCGTCCCGGCCGGGGCCGGCGCGGGCAGCCAGCCGGGCCTGTCCGGCCAGGTCTTGCCGGGAAGCGCCCGCAGGGCGGACAGGGGAAGGCGGTAGCAGAAGTCGCTGTCCGAACCTGCGCCCGGTTCCCCGTTTTCCACCACCACCACGGCCGTCCCGTCCTTGATCTCCTCCCCGCGCACGGTCTGGCCGGCGGCCAGGGGCGGGGCCTTGGCCGCCGTCCTGCCCACGGCCTGGGCCTTGGCCGGATCGGTCACGGCATAGGCCGGATCGCCGCCCTTGGTGAGGACCTGGGCGAGGGTCGGGCATGGCGCGAGCAGAAAGGCCAGGAGCAGCGGGGCGCACAGACGAAGCGGCGGCATGGCGGGGCCTTTGGTATTTGGACGCGCCGTGGCCGGAACGCCCGTTTCACGATGCGGAGAGAGGGCGGCGCGACAGGATGACCGTGTTTTCGTGCGGGCTCCCCGGCGGCCGGCCGCCGGGGAGCCCGGTCGTTTGTCAGACCGTCTCGGCCGCCCCGAGCAGGGCCTTGAACTCCGCCTCGTCCAGGGTCTCCTTGTCCAGGAGCGCCTTGGCGATGTTCTCCAGCAGTTCTCGCTGTTTCCCGAGCAGGCCGGCCACCCGTTCCTGGGAGGCTTCCAGAATTTCCTTCACTTCCAGGTCGAGTTGGGCAGCCGTGGCCTCGGAGTATTCCCGGCCGGCCAGGCCCGACTGGTCCCCGCCGAGGAAGACCGGCCGGTTGCGGCGCGGGTAGGTGGCCGGCCCGAGCGTGCGGCCCATGCCGTATTCCGCCACCATGGCCCGGGCGATGTCCGTGGCCCGCTGCAGGTCGTTGTGGGCCCCGGTGGAGATGTCGCCGAAGACCAGCCGCTCGGCCCCCCGGCCGCCAAGCAGCACGTCGATCTTGCCGAGGAGCTCGGTCTGGGTCATGAGGTAGCGGTCCTCGGTCGGCAGCTGCTGGGTCCAGCCCAGCGCCCCGATGCCGCGCG
Organism: Pseudomonadota bacterium; assembly: GCA_023390395.1. Taxonomy (GTDB): domain Bacteria; phylum Desulfobacterota; class Desulfovibrionia; order Desulfovibrionales; family Desulfovibrionaceae; genus Solidesulfovibrio. Next base: position 8,844 of record JAEWCY010000085.1, read on the forward strand.
GCACGATGGAGATCTTGTGCACCGCGTCGGCCCCGGGCGTGAAGCTCGCCACCACGGCGTGGCCGGCCTCGTGGTAGGCCACCACCTGCTTCTCCTTGGGGTTGATGACCCGGTTCTTCTTTTCCAGCCCGCCCATGATGCGGTCCACGGCCTCCTCAAGGTCGGCCATCTCCACGGCGCTCTTGTCCTTGCGCGCGGCCAAAAGCGCCGCCTCGTTGACGGCGTTGGCCAGGTCCGCCCCGGAAAAGCCCGGCGTCTTGCGGGCGATGACCGAGAGGTCCACGTTTGGCGAAAGCACCACCTTGGCGGCGTGGACCCGCAGGATGGCCTCGCGGCCGGCCACGTCGGGCTTGTCCACGAGCACCTGCCGGTCGAAGCGCCCGGCGCGCAGCAGCGCCGGATCCAGGGTCTCGGGCCGGTTGGTGGCGGCCATGATGATGACGCCCACGCGCGGATCGAAGCCGTCCATCTCGACCAGGAGCTGGTTGAGGGTCTGCTCGCGCTCGTCGTGGCCGCCGATGACCGCCCCGGCCCGGGACTTGCCGATGGCGTCGAGTTCGTCGATGAAGATGATGCACGGGGCCTTTTCCTTGGCCTGGACGAAAAGCTCGCGCACCCGGGCTGCGCCCACGCCCACGAACATCTCCACGAATTCCGAGCCGGAGATGGAGAAGAACGGCACCCCGGCCTCGCCGGCCACGGCCCGGGCGAGGAGCGTCTTGCCCGTGCCCGGCGGGCCGATGAGCAGCACGCCCTTGGGCATCTGGCCGCCCAGGCGCTGGAAACGCTCGGGGGTCTTGAGGTAGTCGATGATCTCCACCAGCTCGGCCTTGGCCTCGTCGCAGCCGGCCACGTCGGAAAAGCGCGTCTCCAGGTCCTTTTCGGCGTAGACCCGGGCCTTGTTCTTGCCGAAGGCCATCACGCCCTGGCCGGGGTTCATGCGCTGCATCATGAAGTACCAGATGCCGAAGAAGATGAAGATGGGGATGACCCAGGAGAGCAGGTCGCGCAGGAAGGTGGATTCCGGCTGGGCCCGGAACTTGACGTTGTACTTGGCCAGTTCGCTCGACAGGTCCTGGTCCACCCGGCGGGTGACGAACTCCGTGTCCTTGGCGTCGCCGCCGTCCTCCTTGACCTTCATGACGCCGGAGATGACGTCGCCGGTGATGGACACCTCGGACACGTCGCCGGCTTGCAGCTTCTGGAGGAATTCGGAGTAGGGGAGGTTTTTCGGGCCGTAGGTGGAAACGATGAAATTGTTGAGGAGCAGCACGCCCCAGATGGCGATGAGGATGTACCAGAGGGAGAATCGTTGGTGCTTTTCCAGGTTTTTCAAGGGGTTCTCTCGGTTTTTGGAGGTACGGTTCGCGATTTCAGGAAGATAAGACGTTTCCTGGAGAATGACAACGCGGGCGAAGGGGCGCGGAACGGGAAAAAACGGGAAAATGAAAAAAGGTGTTGCCAAGGTGGGGTGAAGGGGATAATAACCCCTCTTCGCGTCCGGGTGAAACGGACGTGGCCGGGAGCGAGCGGAAAAGGATTGACACGCACCCGCGGTTGGGCTAACAAGCTGCCCCTTCGGCAGCTGGCGTAGCTCAACTGGCAGAGCAGCTGATTTGTAATCAGCAGGTTGCGGGTTCGAGTCCCATCGCCAGCTCCAAAGCGGAGGGGTTCCCGAGTGGCCAAAGGGAACAGACTGTAAATCTGTCGGCGTACGCCTTCGGAGGTTCAAATCCTCCCCCCTCCACCATAACGCGCGAATGCTGTAGGAGACAGGAAGCCCTGTCGCATGGACTACGTGTGACATACGCGGGAATAGCTCAATTGGCTAGAGCATCAGCCTTCCAAGCTGAGGGTTGCGAGT
>JAEWCY010000089.1 GCA_023390395.1 Pseudomonadota bacterium
GGGCGCAACGCCCCGGCTCCGGACCCGCGCCCAAGACCGGCGAAAGGGGGGACCGGGGGGCCCAAGGCCCCCCGGCCGCCGGAGGCATCTCTTCTCTTACTCTTCCTAGTTCTTGAACGTAGCGCCGGCGCGCAGGGCTTCGGCGTTTTTGGGAATGAGGTGGCTGTAGTGCTTGGCGATGACGTGGGAGAGGCTTTCCTCCACCACGGACAGGGGCAGGACGCCCGTGGCCGCGACGTAGGCGCCAAGCGCCACCATGTTGGCCATGCGCGTGTTGCCGAGGCCGTCGGCGATCTCGTTGCAGGGCACGGCCACGACCTTGACCCGCGCCGCGTCGGCGAGGCCGGCGTCGATGAGCGAGGCGTTGAGCACGAGCACCCCGCCGTCGACGAGCTGGGGCTGGAACTTGTCCAGCGACGGCCGGTTCATGATGATGAGGCTTTTGGGGCTGCGGATGATGGGCGAGCCGATGGCGTCGTCGGAGACGACGACGGTGCAGTTGGCCGTGCCGCCGCGCATCTCCGGGCCGTAGACCGGGATATAGGTGACGTTCAAACCATGTTCCATGCCGGCGTAGGCCAGCAGGTTGCCGATGAGCATCACGCCCTGGCCGCCGAAGCCGGCCATGATCACGTCCTGATACAAACTCATGACCCTAGTCCTCCTTGGCCGCGTCCTTGAAGACGCCAAGCGGAAAGCCGGGGATCATCTCCTTGCCCACGCGTTCGTTGGCGGCCACGGGCGAGACTCTCCAGTTCGTGGGGCAGGTGGCGAGGAATTCCACGAAGCCGAAGCCTTCGCCCTTGACCTGGACCTCGAAGGCCCGACGCAGGGCGCGCTTGGCTTGCGCCATGTGCTTGACGGAATCGACGGCCACGCGGGAGCTGTAGGCCACGCCGTCGAGGGAAGCGATGATCTCGGCCATGCGCATGGGGCCGCCTTCGCGCTCGGCGCAGCGGCCGGCCGGGCAAGTGGTGGTCTTCTGGCCGATCATGGTGGTGGGGGCCATCTGGCCGCCGGTCATGCCGTAGACGGTGTTGTTGACGAAGACGATGGAGATGCGCTCGCCCCGGTTGGCGGCGTGCATGATTTCGGCCAGGCCGATGGAGGCCAGGTCGCCGTCGCCCTGGTAGGCGAAGACGAAGGCGTCGGTGCGGGCGCGCTTGACGCCGGTGGCCACGGCCGGGGCGCGGCCGTGGGGGGCTTCCACGGTGTCGACCAGGATGTAGTTGTACAGGAACACCGAGCAGCCGATGGAGCTGACGGCGATGGTTTTCCCGACCAGATCGAACTCTTCCAGGCACTCGGCCACCATGCGGTGGATGACGCCGTGCTGGCAGCCCGGGCAGTAGTGGGTGGGCACGTCGGCCAGGGCGGCCGGACGGTCGAAGACCAGTTCTTCCTTGATGTCAGGCTGGCAGGACATTTAGGCCCCCTTTACGGCAGCCCGGATGGGCTCCACGAATTCGTCGGGCGTGGGCAGGTTGCCGGGGAACACGCCGTAGAAGTCGGAATCGGCCAGGCCGCGCACGGCCAGGCGCACGTCGTCGACCATCTGGCCGAGGTTGTGTTCGATGGTGAGGAAGCGCTTGCCGGCCGCGGCCAGGGTGCGCAGCTTGTCCTCGGGGAAGGGGTAGAGGGTGACGGGCCGCAGCAGGCCGACCTTTTGGCCCTCGGCGCGCAGCACGCGCACGGCGGTCTTGGCGATGCGGCCGATGGAGCCGAAGGCCACGACCACGAGGGCGGCGTCGGCGGTTTCGAAATCCTCGAACAGGACTTCGGCGCGCATGGCCTCGTATTTCTTCTGGAGAAGCCTGTTCTGGCCGGCCAGGGCTCCGTCTTCGAGGAAGAGCGACTTGAGGAGCCTGGGGGCGCGTTCGCCCCTGCCGGTCAGCTTCCAGTCGCCGCCCTCGGCGGGATCGACGGGGAGCGGCTCGCGCGGCGTGACCGGCTCCTTCATCTGGCCGACGATGGCGTCGCCGAGGATGAGCACCGGGTTGCGGTACTTGTAGGCCAGCTCGAAGGCGGTGAAGGTCAGGTCGTAGCATTCCTGGCAGGTGGCCGGGGCCAGGGTCAGGGTGCGGTAGTCGCCGTGGCCGCCGCCCTTGACGGACTGGAAGTAGTCGCCCTGGGAGGGGCCGATGTCGCCGAGGCCGGGGCCGCCCCTGTTCATGTTGACGACCACGCCCGGCAGTTCCGAACCGGCCATGTAGGAGATGGCCTCCTGCATGAGGGACACGCCCGGGCTCGACGAGGTGGTCATGGCGCGCACGCCGCAGGCCGCCGCGCCGAGCAGCATGTTGGCCGCCGCGACTTCGGACTCGGCCTGGACGAACTGGCCGCCGGCGGCGGGCATGGCCGAGGAGAGCATCTCGGGAATGTCGTTTTGCGGGGTGATGGGGTAGCCGAAGTAACAGCGGCAGCCGGCGGCCAGAGCGCCCTGGGCGATGGCCTCGTTGCCCTTGATGAAGACGCGCTTGGCCGACATCAGTCGTTCTCCTTGGCTTTGCTTTTGACGCTGCGCCAGACCTTGATGGCCACGTCCGGGCACATCTGGGCGCAGGCGGCGCAGCCCGTGCACTTGTCCTTCCCGGCCTCGGGGACTTCGGCCACCTTGTAGCCCTTGGCGTTGAAACGCGAGGAGGCGGCGATGATGGTCTTGGGGCAGACCTGGGCGCACAGCAGGCAGCCCTTGCACCGTTCCTCGTCGATGACGATCCGCGACATCGGTTCACTCCTTTGCGGGTGCGTCGGGCATGGGGCGAAATCCGCCCGCCGGGAGAGCCCGCTGCTCTCCCTGCCCGGGAAAACCAAGAGACGGGGGACGCCGGAGGGCGGCTATGCGCGCACCAACATGGCGTCGCCGTAGGAAAAAAAGCGGTAGCCGGAAGCGATGGCCTCGCCGTAGGCGGCGAGCAGGCGTTGGCGCCCGACCAGGGCGGCCAGCATAATCACCAGGGATGATCCAGGCAAATGGAAATTCGTGACCATGCCGTCGAGCACCCGGAAGGCGTGGCCCGGGCGGATGAAGATGTCGGTCTCGCCGGCGAAGGCCGTCATCTCCCCGGCCTCGCGCACCACGCCTTCAAGGGTCCGGGCGGCGGTGGTGCCCACGGCGACGACGGCGCGGCCCTCTTCCCTGGCCCGGCGCACGGCCGCGGCGGTTTCGGCCGGCACCTCGATCCATTCCCTGTGCATGGCGTGGTCGCGGATGTCCTCCACCCGCACCGGCGAGAAGGTGCCGATGCCCACGTGGCAGGTGACGCTGGCCAGGCCGAAGCCGCGCGCGGCCAGCGTGTCCAGCAGTTCCCGCGTGAAATGCAGGCCGGCCGTCGGCGCGGCGGCCGAGCCCAGCTTGTCGTCGCGGGCGTAGACGGTCTGGTAGGTCTCGCGGTCGCCGGCGTCGTCGGCGCGCCGGATGTAGGGCGGCAGGGGCACGTGGCCGATGCGCGAGAGGATGTCCGGCAGGCTGCCGCGCCAGGTCAAGACGAAGTCGGTGTGGCCGAAGGCCCCCCGCCTGGTGGCGGTGAGGTGCAGGTCCGGGGCGAAGTCGACGCGGTCGCCGGGCCTCGGCGGCCGCGAGACGCGAAGGAGCCCCGAGGCCGGGGCGCTCGTCCAGCCCGTGTCCGGGTCCGTCGTCGGGGAGAGCAGCGCCACGGGCGTGGTGAGGAGCAGCTCCGCCGCGCCGCCCGTGGGCTTTTGGCCGAAAAGGCGCACCGGGGCCACCTTGGTGTCGTTGACCACGAGCAGCGCACCAGGGGGGAGCAGGGCCGGCAGGTCGGCAAAGACGGCGTGGCCGACCGCGCCCGTGGCCCGGTCGAGGGTCATGAGGCGGCAGGCGTCGCGCTTTTCACAGGGCCGCTCGGCAATATGCCCGTCGGGCAGGTCGAAGCGGTAGGAGGCGAGCAGGTCGTCCGAAGTGGGCGGGGTGTCGTGGGGCAAGGCGAAGTTCCCGTGGGCGGTCGTTTAGAGGCGCGCCAGGCCGGCCGCGACCAGGTCGGCCATGCGGGCCATGGCCTGGGCCATGTCCACGGGCCGGCCCGTCTCCAGGGCGGCCGAGGTCATGGCCACGCCCGAAAGGCCGCAGGGCACGATGGCGTCGAAAAGGCGCAGGTCGTTGTCCAGGTTGACGGCGATGCCGTGGGTGGCCACGCCGCGCGACACGTGGATGCCAAGCGAGGCGATCTTGCGCTCGCCGACCCACAGCCCGAGCGGGTTGATGCGGCAGGCCGCCGCCACGCCAAATCCCGCGAGCAGGTCCCGGCCAAGCCCCAGCACCCAGTCCACGAAGCTCTTGACCCCGAACCCGAGCGGCCGCAGCGCCATCACCGGATAGACGACCAACTGGCCGGGGTTGTGCACCGTGGTCCCGCCGCCGCGGTCGGTCTGGACGAGGTCCACCCCCGGCGGCGCGAAAAGCACCTTGTTGATGGGTTTGTTGCCGCCGAGCGTGATGACCGGGTCGTGCTCCAGGACGAACACGGTCCCGGCGGTCGCCCCGGCCTTGACCGCCGCCGCCGTCTCCTCCTGCAGGGCCAGGGCCTCGGCGTAGCCGATGCGGCCGAGCAGGCGCACCTCGGGCCTCGCGCCGGACTCAGCCATCGCCGTCCGCCACGAGGCCGGCATCGAGCAGGGCCGTCACATCGGCGATGACCCGCTCGGCCTGGTTCTCCGGCACCTGGCAGGTGCCGACGTTTTTGTGCCCGCCGCCGCCGTAGGACAGCATGAGCCGGCCGATGTCCGTGGGGTTGGAGCGGTCGAAGATGGACTTGCCGACCGTGAGCACCACGTTCTGCCTGGCCTTGCCCCAGATGACCTGCACGCTCACGTTGCATTCCGGGAAAAGAGCGTAGGCCGTAAACCGGTTGCCGGTATAGATCTCCTCCTGCTCGCGCAGGTCGATGAGCAGCACCTTGCCGACGACCTTGGAGCGCTCCCGCAGCATGCCGGCGAACTGCTCCTCCTGCTCGAAATAGCGCCGGACGCGTTCGGCCACGTCGGGATCGGCCAGGATCGTCTCCACCGGCTCGTGGCGGCAGAGGTCCACCAGGCGCATCATGAGCTGGTAGTTGCTGATGCGGTAGTCGCGGTAACGGCCAAGGCCCGTGCGCGGGTCCATGATGAAGCTGAGCAGTATCCAGCCCTCGGGCCTGGCCACTTCCCCTGGCGTCAGGTCCCCGCTGTCGCAGCGGTCCACGTATGCGAGCATCTTGTCGAAGCTGACCGGGAACTTGTCGTGCCCGCCGTAATACTCCCAGATGACCCGGGCGCAGCTCGGATAGTGCTTGGAAGCGCCCTTGAACTCGATGTCGCCCAGGCGGTCGGCCTCGCTGGTGTGGTGGTCGAACCACAGCCCGCAGCCCGGGGCATAGGGCACGTTGGCCAGGATGTCGTCGGGACCGCACGCCACCTTGCCGTCCTGCACGTCCTTGGGGTGCACGAACACCCATTCGTCCATGACGCCGGCTTCCTTGAGCAGCACGGCGCAGATGAGCCCGTCGAAATCCGAACGGGTGAGCAGCCGCATAGAGGCCTCCTTGCCTGAAACGAAAGCGCCCCGGGACCAAAGCCGGCGCACGATCGGAAATTCTAGCCCAGGGCACAGCGGGAGGCAACACGCGACCGGGCGGCCAACCGGACGCGGCGCATTTTTCCTTTGCCAACAAACCGGTTTTCCTGTGAAATGCCACAAGGATCATCCCATGAAGCACCGCCCCTCCGCCGCCCGCGCCGCCGCCAGCCTGGACGACCTCGCCGGCCTCATGGCCGCCTCGGCCGCACTGCGCCGCCAGGCCGCCGCCGCCATCCTGGCCGGCAAGCCGGTCGCCGCCCAGGTCATCGCCGGGCTGGCCGAAATCCGCGACGCCCTGGACGCGGCCGTGGACCGGGACGGCCTGGCCCAGCTCGACGCCGGCGAGGACCAGGCGGCGCGCCTGGACCTGTCCGAGGAAACGGCCGAGCTCGAAAACGACGTGCTCTACCTGGAGGAAGGGCGCGAAGCCCTGCTCAAGCACGTGGGCAAACGCCGCAAGGGCCTTCGCGACGCGGTGCGCGACGCCCTGCGCACGCTGGCCCTGCACGGCGTGGAAACGCTCCTGTGCCAGTCCGACGCGCTCTTCCGGGCTCCGGGCCAGCGTTTCGTCACCGCCGTGCAGCCGGCCTGGAACGCCGTGGCCCTGGGACGTTTCGCCGCCGCCCGGGCGGCCCGGACCGTGCTGTGGTCGGACGCGCCGCTTTCCGGCCCGGGGCTGGCCGACCTGCGCGCCCTGCCCCGGCGCGCCTGCGCCCTGGCCGGGTCGGGCGGCCGCCAGATCCTGGACGCCGAGGGGCGCGAAAGCGCCTGGCCCATGCCCCTGGCCAAGGCCAGCCTGCTCGAATCCATCAACGCCCGCCTGGCCATGCTGCTGGCCGATCCCCAGTGGCGCGCCTTCGCCTTCCTGGGCTCGGGCCTGCAATTCCGGCGCGGCGAGACCGTCATCGCCCGCCAGGACGACCGGGAAAGCGCGGACGAAGACCTGTCGCTGTCCCTGCTCGAGCACGTCCACGACATCGTGGACGCGGTCGATCCCGAACGCGAACACTTTCGCGTGGAAGACGACGGCCGCGACGTGGTCGTCACCCCCACGGCCAACGCCGCCGACACGGGCGGGGAGTTCACGGCCGGCGACGGCCTGCGCGCCCTGGAACAGGCCCTGGGGACCGACCTCGCCCAGGGGCCGCACCTTCTGTGCTGCGCCGGCGCGGAGGGCATCGCCCTGCTCGGCGCGCTGCTGGAGCGGACCGAAGACGTGGCCTGCCTCTTCGTCGGCAACCGGGAGGACCTCGGCCGCAAGGCCCGGGAACTGTGCCCCCGCACCGCCCTGGTCGGCCACCCGGACACGGCCGCCGCCGTCTTCTCCGCCGCCGCGCCCTGACGTGACCGGGCCTCAGTCCACCTTGGTGTTCTCGATCCAGTGCTTGCGGTAGAAATACAGCGTCATACCGACGATCGTCAGCCCCATCATGCCCATGAGGGCGTAGATGCCCCACTCCTCGGTCTTCAGCGGCAGATTGTCGAAATTCATCCCGAAAAAGCCGACCAGAAAATTGAGCGGCAAAAATATCGTGGCCACCAGGGTCAGGTACTGGCCCACGGCGTTCATGCGCAGCTCCGCCTTGGTCATGGACAAGCCCACCATCTCGGAAAGCATTTCGCGCAACGTCTCCACCGCGTCGAGCACCTGGAACAAATCCTGGCGGATGTCGTTCCATAAAAACGCCACGCCGGGATCGGCCGTGTTGGACTCGTCGGCCATGTAGCGGCCCAGCACCTCGCGCAAGGGCCACAGGGAACGGTGCAGGAACAGCACCTCGCGCTTGAGCCGGTACGTCTCGGTGAGGGTGTCCGCGCCGCCGCCGGAAAGGATCGTCTGCTCCAGCTCCTCGATGTCCTCGGCCAGCCGCCCCAGCGTCAGGATGTACTCGTCCAGGATGGCCGCGATCAGCGAATGGGTCAGATGCTCGCGGCCGCGCTTGGCCAGCTTGCCGCCCCCCTTCTCCAGCCGCCCGGCCAAGGCGTCCCACAAATTCGCCTCGCGCTCCTGAAACGTCAGCACATACCCGTCCGAGGCGATGATGCACACCTGCTCGGCCAACACCCGCTTGGCCGACTCGTCGTAGCCAAGCTGGCGCAAGAGCACGAAAATACCAGCGTCGTACTCCTCCATCGCCGGGCGATGCCCCGTGGCCAGCACGTCGTCCACCAACAGGGGATGCAGGCAGAACCGCTTGCCCACCTCCCGCACGAACGCCTCGTCGTGCACGCCCACCACCCGCACCCAGTTGACCTTCCCGGACACGATCTCGGGCTCGCCCTCGCCCAGCTTGTCGTAACGGCGCACCGTCACCGACGTGGCGTCGTAGGAATACACGAGCACGTAAGGGGTGAAGGTCTGACGCTCGGGAAAAGCCGAATCGCCCGGGGCGAACTCGGCCGTCCCCCGCGCCCGTCGCTTGAATCGCTCCAGCATGGCGGCTCCTTATACGGTCGTCTGGCATCCGGCCGCCCACGGCAGCCTGTAAGCCTATAGCCGGGCGGGCGGCGTCCAGGCAACCGGACGAGAGGAAGGGAGGTGGACGAAGGGGGAATGCCTCCGGCGGCCGGGGGGCATGATGCCCCCCGGACCCCCTCGCTGGGGAAGCGGGAGATGGGGAGGCGGATGGGAGGATGGTCGTGGGCGGGAGTGCGTCGGCGAGGCCGGAATGGGCCTTCCGATGCCGCCGCTTCGCGGCAGGCTCGGAAGGCCCATTCCGGCCCCGCAGGCCCGTCGCCCTGCGGGCGAGGTTTGAAGGAATTTTATTTTTGAAAGCCTCTTTCAGAGGCAACAGAATCTGTTCTTCAAATGCGGCGCTTCGCCGCTGGCGCCCGTGGTCGCGGAAATGGGCCGGGCGGTGCTGGCCGGCTTTGCGGCCTGCGTCGCCCGGCCCATTTC
>JAEWCY010000120.1 GCA_023390395.1 Pseudomonadota bacterium
TGTCGTAGCGCTGCACGCCTTCCTCGCAGAGCCAGCGGATTTTTTCGATCTGCATGAGGTTGCCCAGCGAAAGTTCATGATAGTCGTGGGCGTAGCTGAACTGCTGACCGCGATAGATATCCCCCGCCAGTCCGCCAAAAATAAAGCCCACGTCCGTGTCTTCGCGGCGGGCAAAAATGACCCGCGCACCTTTTTCCGGCGCGAGCCGTTGGAGCAGAAAGGCGTAAAAGTCGCATATGCCCGGCTCGGCCATGCCGCAGTGGTCAATTCCCTTCCAGCTCGTGCGCTCAACGCCAATCATGCGGGTAAATGCGGCCTTTGCTTCGACCTCCGTTGCGGGCAGCACGCGTTCAAAATAAATGCCCTGCCCGTGCGCCTTTTTTGTCGAGCGTTTGAGGTTGCGGCGCAGATTGGCCGAGCGGCGCGAAAGATAGCCATCCAGCCCGCCGGCAAGCGAAGCCGAGCCCAGAATGCCCGCCTTTACCAGATGCGCCTGAAGCGGCATGCCTGTTTTGTTCAGCATGTTCTGCATAGGGGTCAGGCCAGGGCCAAGCCCGCCCACAAGAACCTTGGGGAACCTGGGGGCGTAGGTTCTGGCAAAAAAGTGCATGGCCTCGGCAAAAAGCCGCGGGGCGGCACTGCCCAGGAGCGGACAGCCGAAAAACCACGAAGGCTCAAGCGGAGTGATGAAGATTTCTTCTGGCGAAACAAGGCCTTCAGCAAGGGCAAGGACGCTGCCGTCTGCTTCTGCAAAGAGCAAACGCCGCTTGGGGCCAAAGGCGTCATGAAAGGCCAGTTGCCATGCTGGCGTACAGCTGAAAGGGTCGGCCTGAGCGCTGTGCAGAGCCGCGTTGCGCCATATTGCGTACTGCGCGGGCTTGGCGTTGCGGGGCAAATGTATGAACTGCATGAGGGCACCGGAGTAAATGACAAGGCGCTTATGCTCTGTGCGCGGATTGCGCGCTCCAAGGTATAAACGCCGGGCATGCGCTGTAACGTAAGCCCGGATTGCTGCGTGGCGGAAAGCTTTTCTGCCGTTGCACGGTCAAATCAGGTTATTTTGCTGCATCGTCCTGCTTCTTTTTTTCACTTACATACTCTTCTTCATGTATAAGAGTGCTTCCACATCTTGGGCAGGACAGTAATCTGAAAACCAGGCGAAGTTTAAAGATAATTTCATCCACTATGCCAGTCGGGCAGTAAAAAACATCACCACAACGCTTGCAGCGGTATACAGTTTTTTCTTTCATAAGGCACCCGGTTGCAACCAGTGAGGAAGTATCAATAAACTATCATGAATCATGGAGGTTATCAATTGCCCTCCCAAGTGAACCAGCGCGGAAAAAAAAGATACTGATGAAAATAAATGTATTTTTTGTTAAATAAATTGACAAAAAATATTTTTTTATTGTAAAAAATACATAAAAGAGGTTTATCTAAAGTATTGTTGTCAAAAATATATTTTATAATTAAAAAAATAGAATGCTAATAACGTAAAAATTGAGGAGTAACATGATATTTTTCCCTCGAAAAATTGCCTTGTTTGTTTTAGCCTTGATGATTATGTGTGGCTCACCCTCTGCAGCTTTTTGCAAGTTGGAGCAAGACATGACCCGCAAGGAACTCCGTGGTAATGAACTCCTGGCGGATATTATCCTCGACATAAGCAAAAGAGATGAAGTTCTTGGGAATCGTATCATCAGCAAGTTATTGGCTGGAAAAGAGAACGTGTGTTTTGGGGTTCACTACTATGGATATAAAGGTAACTTGCATTATATGGTTAATGTTGGTGATCCCCAGGCTCGCGCTCCTCTCGGGGGTGACCCATTTCTTAAGGGTATTATACATAAAGACTACTCGGATATCGTTGGCAGTTTTGAAGACGGTAAGGCTCCAGCCTCAATAGGCTTTTGACCTTGGTCAAGTATTTCAGAGGGTACAAAACAAGGCGCTCATATTTCCGTGTGTTCACTGGAAGTATGAGCGCCTTATATATTTGGCACATTCAAGTGCTTGTATTTCAATGGTAGCAAGGGAGGGATTTGAACCCCCGACACTGCGGGTATGAACCGCATGCTCTAACCAACTGAGCTACCTTGCCGTGTCTGCGCCTCGTTAGCGCGACGATCTATTTATAAAAATTGCCGCCTGTTGGCAAGCATTTTTTTAGTTCACCATGAAATAATACACAAAGGGAGCGATCAGCAGGCGGTACACGGCAAAAGGCACCAGGGTCACGCGACCCATGAGGGCGATGAACACCTTAACCGCCAGCAGAGCCGAGAGGAACGAGCCGATCATGCCCACGGCAAAAAAGGGAATGTCCGCAGCGCTGAAGAGATGCCAGCTTTTCAGCATGTCGTAGCCGGTGGCGGCAACCATGATGGGCACTGCGGCAATGAACGAATACTCCGCCGCCAGCGAGCGCTTGCCGCCAAGCAGCATGCCCCCCATGATGGTAGAGGCCGAACGCGAAAATCCGGGCCACAGGGCAAGGCACTGAAAGCAGCCAATACCAAGAGCCAGTTTGGGCGTCATGTCGTCCAGCGTGATGCACGAGGGTTTGAACTTGCGCCGCTCAACCACTATCATCATCACTGCGCCCACAACCAGCGCAATGAGCACGGTTTCTGGACGGAACAGATAGGTCTTGATGGTCGAGTGCAGCAAAAGACCAAGCACGCTGGCGGGCAATGATGTAAGGATAAGCAGCATGATGCCGCGCATGCCCGCAAAGCGCACATAGGGCTGGGGACGCACAAGGCCCCAGAAGCGCTTCCAGTACAGCACCACTACGGCCATGATGGCGCCAAGCTGAATAACCACCTCAAAGGTGGCGGCCTTCTCGCCCGAAAAATTGAGCAGATCGCCAACCAGAATCAGGTGGCCGGATGAGGAAACAGGCAGAAATTCCGTCAGCCCCTCGACAATGCTCAAAATTACCGCAGTAAACAGATTATCCATAAAAACCCTCTGGCGCGAAATCCTGTCGCCTAGTGTGGGATGTGTCGCCCTGCGAGCAGAGCATTGCCAAAAGACGGCACAACGGCTATGGGTGAATAAAAAAGGATATTTCCATGACAACCATTATGCCGCAAAGTGAACTTGTGCGTAAGGCTGCGGCCTATCTGGCAGAACAGCGCGCCCTGCACACTGGCAAGAGCCTGTCCGCCCTTCTGGACGAGGCGGGTATGCGTTTTAACCTCACCCCGCTCGACGCGGCCGCCCTTGAGCGTCTGTTCCGCGAAGAAGAGGCCAAGGTCCACTGACCGCCCATCACGCCTGTTGCAGGTTTACATGACGGTGGTTGCAGACGTCGCATCCATTGAACCACGGGTGCGACGCCCATAACCACACCTGAATTATGCTATTTCGCTGCCGTCAGGCACATCGCGATCCACAGCAAGCAGACCGAGCGCGTCGTCTGTTCCGGCCGTGAGCACCATGCCGTGTGAAACCAGACCGCGTATTTTGCGCGGGGCAAGGTTCAGCACCGCGCACACACGCTTGCCCACGAGATCTTCCGGCGCATAGTGTTCCGCAAGGCCAGAGAGAATCTGGCGCAGCTCGCCTTCGCCAAAGTCAATTTCAAGCCGCAGAATCCGGTCGGCATTGGGGTGCTTTTCCGCCACCATCACTGTGCCCACGCGCATATCCAGCGCCTTGAACTGGTCAAATTCCACATTGGACCTGGCAGCGGGCGCATCCGCCGCGCCCTGCTCGGCCACGGCCTGCCTGGGCGCGGCTTTTTCCTGCGGCTTCTCCGCCTGCTTGTCCTGCCCTTTTTTCTGGGCCTTGGGTTCCTTGCTGTCCGCGCCTTCTTTTTTCACTTCAATGCGCGGGAAGAGGTTGGAGCCTTCCGCCACCTGAATGCCGGGTTCAAGGCCTTCAAAATGGGCAATTTCATCTTCCACATTGGCAACCGGGGGCTGGCCTTCCTGCACGGGCTGACCAAGCTGGGCAAGCATTTTGCCGGAGGCCACGGGCATGACGGGCCAGAGGCAGAGTGCGGTTTTGCGCAAGGCCGCCAGCATGACGTACATGACAGTTGCGAGACGCTCCATGTTGCCCTGCTTGTAGAGCGTCCAGGGGGCCTGGGTGTCCACATACTTGTTCAGGGCGCGCACCAGTTCCCACAGGGATTCAAGCCCCTGGGCAAACTGCACGTTGCCGAAAAGCTGCACAAAGTTGCGCATGGAGTTGGCGCACAGCTCGGCAATGGCCTTGTCGTCCTCCTGCAGCGCCTTGGGCATGGGCACGCGGCTGCCGAAATACTTGGCCGTCATGGAAAGCACGCGGCTGAACAGGTTGCCGAGGTCGTTGGCAAGGTCGGCGTTGATGCGGCCCACCAGGGCTTCCTCGCTGAAGCTGGCGTCAGAGCCGAAGTGCATTTCGCG
>JAEWCY010000132.1 GCA_023390395.1 Pseudomonadota bacterium
ACGCCCTGGTCGTTTTCGATGAGGTCGAAGATGCTGACCACGTTGGGGTGGGGCAACCGGGCCTGCAGGCGCGCTTCCTGGAGGAAGCGCTTGAGCATGTCCTGGTTGTGGGAGAGTTGCGGGGCCAACCGCTTGATGGCCACCTGGCGGTCCAACCGGCGGTGGAGGGCGCGGTACACCTGTCCCATGCCGCCCTCGCCGATCTTCTCCAGGAGGTCATAGCCCTCGATGTATTCCAAAGCTCCGTCCCCCAATGGCCGACGATCACGTTCATTTCGCCGACGCCGCAACGCGGTCACGGCGTCGGCGTCGCATCCGGCGCGCGGTTAGAGAGTTGTTCAACGGCTCTGCCCGGGTTCGCGTCGCGTCGTTCTCGTGAGGCGGTGCGGCGGCACGCAGGGCTTTCCCGCCGCAGGCTCCGACGGCGGACAGGCTGTCCTCCCCGGCTGACAGTCCCACCACGTCTGGACCATCCGGGCGAGGCCGTTCCAAAAGGCCGGGACCTAGTCCTCGTCGGCGATGGCCGGCGTGCATTCCCTTGCAGCGGACGCGAGGCCTCGCTTGGAGACGCTGCAGGCCTTTCAGGGTCGCCCCCGGAGGGGAAACCGGGAAGCAGCGAGCTGGCAAGCGGCCGACTCGTCCGTCCACACGCAGACGGAACGCTCCGCCAGTACAGCAGTTCGGGGCTGCCATTGCGTGATGCTGCTCCGCAGATTTCCCCCATACGCCAGAGACAATTGCGGCCTCGAGCCCGGGTTGTCTTCCCTCCATGGGAGAAATAGCGCGAAAGGGGCCCAACGGCTGTCAAGGATTTCCGGTATTTTGCGTAGCGGCATTTGGGGACAGGTCCTCCGCGACCACTCAGCGCGGCCTCTCGCGGAGACCGCGAGGCGGCTTGCCGGGTCCTTGCAGGCAGGGGCGTCGGGAAAACTCTGGAAAACCGCGATGCAGGGCGGTGGGTCGCAACAACCACGAGAACGACCGTCTGCCTGTGCCGATCGTTTCGGCGCGGACGCGGCGGAGCGACGCTTCAAGGGGGCTGGCGTCTTCGAGGGATACGGTCAGCCGGTCCGGGGCGGCCGCTGCGATCCCGGGACATGGATCCGCCCTGCGGACGGCTTCGGGCAGGGGATGCCCGCCGGAGTATCGTATCCCCCGTGAGAAGGGAAAGCTGGTTCGTGGAATTGATAAACCTGATACGCCAATGTCGGTTCCATCGGAACAACCGTTTTGACATGCTGGGGATGAGGCTCTAACTTGCAAGGCAGAGCAAGGGCGTTGTGGATTGCGTCAGATGCCCCGTGTGCTTCTGTTGCATGCAGGATTTGCAAATGCATTGTAAATTGCATTGTAGAGATCGTTTGAGCGTGTTTTTTCAAAGAAGTTGTATGTTGCGACGAAGCGCTTTCCCCTTGACCCTCAACGACCCGAGCCGGACTTTGGTCGCCGTCGCGCCGCCGCGCGGAGGCCGGCCATGAATGGGGCGTCGCCTCCGGGTCGGAGGCTCCCCTGTGCGGCGAAGCGGCGAAGCGGCTCCCTTGTCCGGTCGCCGCGTTCCGTCGTAGCCGAGGTTCCGCCCGTCCACGCGTTGCGCCCCCGCGGCGCGACGCTCCCGAACATCCCCACAGGCAACAGCATGCCCGCGCCGCATCGGCGCAGGGCCGTGTCCCTTGCATGTCGCGCGACAGGCGTTTCCCTGGGTCGCCGACGCACCGACGCCATTTTCCCAAGGAGAAGCACCGTATGAGAAGAGGATTTCTGACGACGCGCATGCTGGCCCTGACCCTGTGTTGGGCCATGGCCTGGACCGCGGGCGCGGCGCAAGCCGCCGGCGAGAAGCCCACCATCAAGCTGGCCGCCCAGGCCACCTCCGGCCAGGTCTTCCAGTACCTGGCCAAGAACAAGGGCTACCTGGACGACGAAGGCGTCAACGTGGAGATGGTCTACATCAACAACGGCACGGACGCCTTTTCCGCCCTCAGCTCCGGCAAGGTGGACGTCATTTCCACCTACGGCACCGGCGGGCCGCTGATCCAGATCGCCAACGGCCAGCGGTTCTCCATCTTCGGCGGCTACATGATCATCGGCGCGACGCCCGTCTTCGCCCTGCCGGGCACGGAGTACAAGGGGCTCGAATCCTTCCGGGGCAAGAAGATCGCCATCATGCGCGGCGGCACCCCGGACATCGTGCTCAAGGGCATCCTCCACGACGCGGGCTTCGACGTCTACAAGGACGTGACCTTCGTCGAGATCAAGCGCAACCAGGACGTCATGGAGGCCGTGCGCAGCGGCCAGTGCGACTTCGGCGCGGTGTCCACCGGCTTCGAGCCGCAGATCAACGAATCCGGCATGCGCGTGGTCATGTGGCCCGACGAACTGTGGCCCAACCACTCCTGCTGCCGGATGCTCTCCCAGACGGAATGGATGGCCAAGAACCCCGAGCTGCTCAAGAAGCTCCTGCGCGCCTACCTGCGGGCCGAGCGCGACATGCGTCAGGCCGGGGGCATGGACCTGGTGGTCAAGCTGACCACGAAAGAGCTGGACATGCCGGAATCCCTGGTGCGCAGCTTCGTGCAGAGCCCGCACATGCTCTACGAGACAGACCCCTACAAGAACAGCGTCCTGGCCATGTGGAACAAGATGCAGTCCTTCGGCTACATCAAGGACCCGGCCATCGACATCAACGACCACATCGACGTCGCCATCTACAAGGCCGCCCTGGATTCCCTGCTCGCCCAGCATCCCGACGATCCCTTCTACAAGGAAAAGTTGGAGATGTTCAAGAAGTTCGACCTGTAACCGCGCAACGCCAATGCGGCGGCGGCCGGCGCGGTCCGGCCGCCGCCTTCGGAGCATCGGATGCAAAAGGTCCTCGTGCGTCATTGGGGCGTCGCCTGCATCGGCATCGGCCTCGTCCTCGGCTACTGGCTGCTGACCGATTCCTGGCGCGTGCTCGATCCGTTCCTGTTCGCCGGGCCGAGCAAGGTGCTGCCCGCCTTCGTCCGGTCCCTGGACAAGCTCCTCGAAGGCCTGGTCAGCTCCCTGGCCCTGCTGGCCCCGGCCTACGCCCTGGCCGTGGTCCTCGGCATAGGCCTTGGCGTGCCCATCGGCCTGTGCCTGCCCCTGCGGCGCAACCTCACCCCGCACATCACCGCCGCCAGCGCCGTGCCGGTGACGCTGCTCACCCCTTTCGCCATCCACGTCTTTTCCACCTTCTACGCCGCCTCGGTGTGCATCATCTTCCTCGGGGCCTTCTGGCCCATCCTCGGCTCCACCCTGGCCGGCGTGGTCACCATCGACAAGCGCTACCTGGAAAACGCCGCCACCCTGGAAATGACGGGCATGGAAAAGATGTTCCGCGTCATCCTGCCGGCCGCCGCGCCCACCATCTTCTCCGGCTGTTCCATCGCCCTCAAGTTCGCCTTCATCCTGCTGACGGTCTCCGAAATGTTCGGGGCGACCTCGGGCATGGGCTATTTCGTCCAGTACTATTCGGACTTCGCCCGCTTCGACATGGTCATCGCCGGCTTCGTCTTCATGGCCGTGGTCCTGGTCGGCATCATGACGCTTTTCGATCTGGTCAGGAAAAGGGCCCTGGCCTGGACCCTCAACAGCTGACGCGGTTTTATGGCCGGGGCGTGCCGGTTTCCGTCGCCGCCCGGCCCCGGGCCGGCGGGGAAGCGCGCCGAAAGGAGGAGACGCCATGGGCGCAATGACGCCGCTTGAGCGGGCCGCTGCCATCGCCAAGGGGCAGGCGGCGGACAGGCTGCCGTGCAATCCCAACGTGGCCAACGGCGCGGCCAGGATTTACGGTTGCAGGATTTCCCAGTTCAACACCGACCCCGATGTGCTGGCCGCGGCCCAGGTCGCCTCGTACCGGCGCTTCGGCTACGACGGCGTGCGGATTTTCACCGACCTGTTCGCCTGGGCCGAGGCCATGGGCGCGCGGGTGACCCGCCCCGAGGACCACACCGTGGACCTGGCCGGGCCGGCCGTGTCCGGCGTGGCCGGCATCGACGCCCTGCGGCCGGCCGATCCCCGCAAGGACGGCCGGCTGCCCGTGCACCTGGCCGCCATGGACCGCCTCATGGACGCCATCGGGGGCGAGGTCGGCTGCGCGGCGGGCATCGTCGGCCCCTTCACCAACGCCTTCTTCCTCTACGGGGTCGACGACGCCTTCCGGCTCATGCGCAAGAACCCCCAGGCCTTCCACAAGCTCTGCCGGGTCTCCCTGGAGACCTGCCTGGCCTATGCCCAGGCGGCCATGGCCAAGGGGCTCTCGCCCACCATCTCCGAACCCATGTCCTCGTGCACCGTGGTCAGCCCGGCCGCCTTCCGGGAATTTTCCCTGCCCTATCTCAAGGAACTCGTGGATTTTATCAAGGCCGACGGCAGGATGCCGGTCATCCACATCTGCGGCATGACGCGGCAGATATGGAACGACGTGGCGGACCTCGGCGTGGGGGGATTTAGCGTCGACAACGTCGTGGACCTCAAGGAATGCTGCCGCACCATAGGCCACAAGACCAAGATCCTCGGCCACGTCGATCCGGCCGGCGTCATGTACGGCGGCACGGTGACCGACGTGCGCCGCCGCACGCTCCAGTGCATCCTCGACGCCCACGATTCCCCCAAGGGCTACGTGGTCATGTCCGGGTGCAGCCTGCCCGTGGAAACGCCGCCGGAAAACATCGACGCCATGATGCGGGTCGTCGGGGAAGTGGGCTATCCCGTCGATCCCGACAAGGTCCGCGACATGCTCGACCGCCTGCCCAAGGACGCTGCGGACGCCTGATAAAGGCGGCGATCCCCGGACTCTCGGCTTATGGAGGCTTTCGCCCCTTGCTTACGGTGACATTGGAAGACGTCAGATTCGCCTACGGCGCGACGCCCATTCTCGACGGCATCGACATGGACGTGGCGGCCGGTTCCTTCGTGTGTCTCCTCGGCCAGTCCGGCTGCGGCAAGAGCACGCTGCTGCGCCTGCTCGGCGGCCTGGAAAAACCCCGGTCCGGCCGGCTCCTCGTCGAGGGGCGGCCCGTGGCCGGGCCGGGGCTGGACCGGGGAATGGTCTTTCAGGACTACGGCCTGTTTCCCTGGATGAGCGCCGGCGAGAACATCGCCGTCGCGCTCAAGCAGAAATACCGGACCATGAGCGCGGCCGAGCGCAAGGCCGCCGCCCTTTCGCGCCTGGCCGAGGTGGAGCTCGACCCGTCGTGCTACGGCAAGCTCCCCCGGGAGCTCTCCGGCGGCATGCGCCAGCGCTGCGCCATCGCCCGGGCCTTCGGCATCGATCCGCCCATCCTGCTCATGGACGAGCCCTTCGCCGCCCTGGACGCCGTGACCCGGGCCAGGCTCCAGGACCTGGTGCTCGACTTGTGGCAACGGGAAGGGCAGCGCCGCAAGACCATCTTCTTCGTCACCCACGACGTGGACGAGGCCCTGCTTCTGGCCACGGACATCTATATCCTCGGCCAGTCGCCAAGCCGCGTCATCTACCGGCACGCCTTCGACCGGGGCACGCGCCGGCGGCGCGATTCCATCTACAACGACGCCGCCATGGTCGGGCTTCGAAACGAGCTGATCCGCATCATCAACGAGGAGATCACCCAGCTTCGGGCCGCCGACGCCCGGGCTCCCGAGGCGCGGGAGCCCGGCGCATGAGCGTTGCCGCCTGCGGGCGCCGCGACGTGGCGGCGCTCCCGGACGAGCTCCTGGCCCGCCTGGGCCTGCGCCGCGACGCCGTCCACACGGACGCGCAGGCCATGGCCCGCGTCGCCCTGGCCCGCCAGGCCGAACTGGGCGGCAGTCTGTGCTTTTTGCCCTTTTGCTGCACGCTCGAGGCCGAGGCTCTGGGCGCGCCCATCCGCCTGGGCGACGCCGTGGCCGGCCCCCGGGCCGCCGCCTTTGTCTGCGCCGGCCTGCGCGACGTCCTGGCGCTGCCGCCCATGGACATCGGCTGCGGGCGCATCGCCCGGGTCCTTGCCGCCTGCCAGGCGCTGGCCGGGCAGGGCGAGGCCGTGGCCCTGGAAATAAGCGGCCCCCTGACCATCCTCAACTGGCTCATGGAACTGGCCGCGGTCTTCAGGGAATGGCGCAGGGACGAGGCCCTTTTTCGCGACGTGCTCGCCCGGCTGGACCGGGAACTGCGCCTTTTCGCCCTGGCCGCCGCCGGCCGGGGTGTGCGGGCGATAAGCTTCGCCGACCCCGTGGGCACGCTGTCCGTGCTCGGCCCCGGCCGGTTCGATTTCCTGGCCGACGCCTTCACGCGGCCCTTCCTGGGCCGCCTGCGGGAGGCGCAGGGCTTTGCGGCCGCGCTCCACGTCTGCCCCAAAACCGCCGGGGGACTCGTCTCCCGGGGCCTGGCCGCCTGGCGGGAACTCCCGGCCGGCGGCCCGGGCTCCTACGCCGAGGCCTGCCTCGCGGCCGGGGCCGACGGCAGGATATACGGCGAGGCCTGCCTCAAGGACGCCGGCTATCGCCCCAGGGGCGGCGTCCTGCGGGAACTGGTCCTGACGCCTTGAACTTTTTCCGGCCGCCGGGCGAGGCCCGGGCGAGGCCGGCGGGACGCCCCAGGCCACGTGGGGCGTCCGGCGCGGCGGGGGCGGTTTCCCCGCGAACGCGACGTGGCGGCAAGCGAACCCCGGAGGACGGGATGAACGACAAGCAGACGCTTTTGCGGCAACTTTCCGACTGCGTGCGCAACATGGAAGACGAGCGCGTGGTGGACGTGTCCCGGGACTATGTCGCGGGCGGCCATCCCGCCCTGGACGGCATCCTGGGCGGGCTGGTCGACGGCATGAACCGGGCCGGCGCGCTCTACGAGGAAGAGGAATACTTCGTCTCCGACCTGCTGCTGTGTTCCGACGCCATGTACGCCGGCCTGGCCGAACTGACGCCGCATCTCCCCGAGGAGGAGCGCAACGCCCGCAAGCCCCGGGCCGTCATCGGCGTGGTCGAGGGCGACACCCACGACATCGGCAAGAACCTCGTCAAGATCATGATGGAGACGGCCGGGTTCGAGATGATCGACCTCGGCCGCGACGTGCCGGTGGAGCGCTTCGTGGCCGTGGCCAGGGAGATGGAGGCGTCGCTGGTGTGCCTGTCCACGCTCATGACCACCACCATGACCAACATGGGCCGCATCGTGGCCCTGCTGGAAAAGGAGAACCTGCGCGGCTCGGTCAAGGTCATCATCGGCGGCGCGCCGGTGTCGTCGGCCTTCGCCAAAAAGATCGGGGCGGACGCCTACGCCGACAACGCCGTGGAAGCGGTGGCCGTGGCCAGGCGGCTGCTGGCCGCCGAAGCCCGGCCGACCGCCTGAGGCGCGGCCATGCTCGACGCGCGCGCACGCCTGCGCCGGGCGCTCGCCCGGCAGGAGACGGACCGGCCGCCGTGCGTCTGCCCCGGCGGCATGATGAACATGGTCACCCGCGAGCTCATGGAGCTTTCCGGCCTGTCCTGGCCGCGCGGCCACACGGACCCGGTCCACATGGCCCGCCTGGCCCGGGCTGCCTGGGAGGCCGGCTGCTTCGAGAACTTCGGGCTGCCCTTTTGCATGACCGTGGAGGCCGAGGCCCTGGGGGCCGGCGTGGCCCTCGGCGACATGACGACCGAGCCGCGCGTGGCGCGCTACGCCATCGACGGCCTGGAGCGCTGGGAAGACTTGCCGGCCTGGGACGCCGGCGCGGGCAGGATGGCCGTGGCGGCCGAGGCCGTGGCGCTTCTTCGCGCCGAGGACCGGGGCGTGCCGGTCATCGGCAACCTGACCGGGCCCATGAGCCTGGCCGGCAGCCTGCTCGACCCGGTGGCGCTCTACAAGGGCCTGCGTCGCCGTCCCGAGCTGGCCCGGGCCTTCCTGGAGCACGTCGCCGACGCCGTGCTGGCCTTCGGCCTGCGTCTGCTCGCGGCCGGGGCCGACGTGATCGCCCTGTCCGACCCGAGCGGCACGGGCGAGATCCTGGGGCCGAGGCTCTTCGCCGCCTACGAGGTCCCGCTTCTCAACCGCGTCCTGCGCGGCCTGCGCTCGGCCTCTCCCGAGGCGGGGCGCATCGTCCACATCTGCGGCAAGATGCACACGGTCTTTCCGCTCCTGGCCGGCATCGAGACCGACGCGCTGAGCTTCGACGCCGTGGTCAGCCTCAAAAAGGCCCGGGCGCACCTGCCGGACACGGCCGTCATGGGCAACGTCAGCACCTTCGCCCTGGAAACCGGCCGCCCGGAAAAGGTGGCCGCCCTGACCCGCCATTGCCTGGCCAGCGGGGCGGACATCGTGTCCCCGGCCTGCGGCATGGGCAACGCCACCCCCCTGGCCAACATCCGGGCCATGCTGCAAACCGTGCGCGAAAGCGAGCCCGGGAGGCCTCATGCCCGTCGTCCGGTTGCCTGAGCGCGGCCGCGTCATCGAATACGCGCCCGGGCCGTCCCTGCTGGACATCCTGGCCGGGGCCGGCGTCCTGCCGCCGAGCCCCTGCGGCGCGGCCGGACTTTGCGGCAAGTGCGCCGTGACCGTCGCCGGCCCGGACGTCCCGCCGCCTTCGGAGCAGGAACGGGACCTTTTTTCCGAGGCCGACCTGGCCCGGGGCCGCCGGCTGGCCTGCGGGCTTTTCCCTCGGGGCGACCTCGACGTGGACGTGCCCCGGGAGGGCGGGGACAGCGCCATCCTCGCCCACGGCCATCTGCCGGAATTCCGGCTGGAACCCTCGCTCACGAAGAGATGCCTGGTCCTCGACCCGGGGCCGGCCCCGTCCCACGAGGCGCGCCTCGCCGCCGCCCTGGGGCAAACGCGCCTGCCGGCAAGGCTGCTGCGCCGCCTGCCCCTGGCCGGCGACAGCCTGACCGCCGTTTACGACGACGGCGAACTCCTCGCCCTGGAAGCCGGCGACGCCACGGCCCGGCTCCACGGCCTGGCCGTGGACATCGGCACCACCACCGTGGTCGCGGCCCTGGTGGACCTGCGCACGGGCGTCGAACTCGCGGCCAGGACCGCCGTCAACCCCCAGACGCGCTGGGGTTTCGACGTCCTGACCCGCCTGGGCTTCGTCATGGAGCATCCGCAGGGCGGCGTCGCGACCTTGCAGCGCGCCGTGGTGGAGTGCCTCAATGGCCTGTTGCGGGAATTGGCGGCACGAACGGGCGTGGCTCCCGAAGAGGTCCACACCGTCGCCGTGGCGGCGAACACGGCCATGCTCCATCTTCTGCTTGGCGTCGATCCCTCCCCCCTGGGCCGGGCTCCCTACACGCCGGTCTTCACCGCCGCCAGGCGGCTGCCCGCGGCCGAGATCGGCCTCGCGGCCGCGCCCGGGGCCGTGCTCCGCTGTCTGCCCTCGGTTTCCGCCTACATCGGCGCGGACATCGTGGCCGGCATGCAGGCGGCGGGGCTCCGGCACGCTCGGGACACGGTCCTTTTCATCGACATCGGCACCAACGGGGAGATCGTCCTGGCGCACGAGGGGCGGCTTTGCGCCTGCTCCTGCGCCGCCGGCCCGGCCCTGGAGGGCATGAACATCTCCTGCGGCCTGCGCGCCTGCGCCGGGGCGGTGGAGGCGGTGCGCCTCACGGACGGCGGCGTCGTGCTGACCACCATCGGCGACGCGCCGCCGGCCGGGTTGTGCGGCAGCGGCGTCCTGTCCGCCGTCGCCGCCTTCCTGCGCGCCGGCTGCATCCTGCCGCGCGGCAACCTGGTCAGGGCGGACGCCCTTCCGGCCGGGGACCCGCGCCGGGCCTTCCTGTGCCAGCGGGACGGCAAGCCGGCGCTGCGTCTCGGAGGCGGCGCGGCGGACATCGTCCTCACCCAGAGGGACGTGCGCCAGGTGCAGTTGGCCAAGGGCGCGATCCTGGCCGGCTTCCTGGCCTTGCTTGAACGCCGGGGCCTGACCATGGACGCCGTGGACCGGGTGCTCGTGGCCGGCCAGTTCGGAGCCCACCTGCCGGCGGAAAGCCTGGCCGGCTGCGGCATCATTCCGCAGCGGCTTCGCGATCGGGTCTCGTATCTGGGGAACACCTCGAAAAGCGGAGCCTGCCTGGCCTTGTTCTCCCTGTCGGCGCGCCGGGAGATGGACGCCCTGGCCGGCGACGTGGACTACCTCGAACTGAGCCGCCTCGAGGACTTCGACCGCCGCTTCGTCGCCTGCCTGGATTTCCCGACCAGCTCCGGTTCGGGGAACCTCTAGGTTCCTGCCCTCCGCCATGACGCCGGCGTCGCGCCGGCAATGGCCCTAGGTCGGCCTTCCCCCCGGGCACGGCGTCCGCCGCGCGCGGATGCTCGTTTTGCCTGAACCGACGTCACCCCCCCCGCAAGCGCGACGCCCGCCGGGTTCTCCCGGCCTTGTTTGCCTTGCGCGCCCTAAGGCTGGCTTAAGGTGGGCGGGAAAAGGGGGGAGAAACTTCATGCAAGGAAGGAGCGGCATGTCGAGAACATTTTCCTGGACGCATATCTTGGCCTTTTTGGTCGCGCTGATCCTGCTCCCCGCCGGCGCGCCCGCCAAGACGCCGCCGCCGGCCGACGCGGTGTTCCGGCTGAGCGCCGCGCGGGGCGACGATGGGGATCTCCTCTGCGCCTGGGACATCGAACCGGGGCATTACCTTTACCAGGACCGGATCGAGGCCAGGACCGACGACGGCGCGGTCCTGCCCCTGACGCTGCCTGTTGGCGTGGAAAAGGACGATCCGACCTTTGGAACCACGCGCGTCTACCATGGCCGTGCGGCGGCGCGCATCGCCCGGGCGGCCCTGCCGGCCTCGGGCGCGATCCACGTGACCTACCAGGGCTGCGCCGAGCATGGCGTGTGTTACCCCCCGGTGCGCAAGAGCATCGATCTGGCCAGCCTGGCGGTGTCGCCGGAGGGGAAGGGCTCCGCGCCGGAAGCCGCGCTCCCCGCCGGGCCGACGCCCACCGCGCAGGACAAGACGGACGGGGCGTTGGCCTCCTCGCTTTCCGGCGGCCTGCCGGCGATGCTGCTCAGTTTTCTGGGCTTCGGTCTGCTTTTGGCCTTCACTCCCTGCGTCTTTCCCATGGTGCCGATCCTTTCCGGCATGTTGGCCCGGTCCGGCCAGGACCTTTCGGCACGGAAAGGGCTTGTCCTTTCCAGCGCCTACGTGCTGGCCATGGCCCTGGCCTATGCGGCCCTTGGCGTCGCGGCCGCCTGGTCGGGGCAAAACCTCCAGGTCGTGCTGCAGCGGCCCGCGGCCGTCATCCTGATGGGCCTCGTCTTCGTGGCCCTCTCGCTTTCCATGTTCGGCCTCTACGACCTGGCGCTGCCCCCATCCCTCGCCGGGGGCCTGTCGCGGATCACGGGGCGTGCCGGGGGCTCGGTCGGCGGCGCGGCCCTGCTCGGCTTCGGGTCGGCCCTCATTGTCGGGCCCTGCGTGACGCCGCCGCTGGCCGCGGCGCTGTTGTACGTGGCGCAGACGGGCGACGTCGCCCGGGGGGCGGCGGCCTTGTTCGCGCTGGGCCTCGGCATGGGAATGCCGCTTCTCGCCTTCGGCGCGTTCGGCGGCAGGCTGCTGCCGCAATCCGGGGCCTGGCTCGTCACGGTCAAGCAGGTCTTCGGTTTCCTTTTCCTGGGGCTTGCCATCTGGATGTTCGGGCGGGTGCTGCCCGCGCAGGCGACCCGTGGGCTGTGGGGCCTGCTGGCGATCGCGGCCGGAGCGTGGTTCGGCCTGCCGCGAAGTCGTGGCTACGCGATGCGTCTGGCCGGCGGCGGGGTCGCCCTTGGCGGAGCGATCCTGTTGACGGGCAGTCTGGGCGTGTTTTCCCTTTCCTGTCCCCTTGCCGCCTGCGTCGACGCGCCGCCGGCGTCCATGGACGGGGCGGGCGTTTCTTTCCGCAAGGTCGGCACCATGGACGGCTTCGACGCGGCCATGGCCGAGGCGCGGTCCAAGGGGCGGCCCATCCTGGTCGATTTCGCCGCCGACTGGTGCGTGGTCTGCCGGGAGATCGACCGGCAGGTCCTGGCCGATGCGGCCGTGGACTCGCGGCTGCGGCACGTCTTTGTCATACGCGTGGACGTGACGGCGGACACGCCCGAAACCCGTGCGCTCATGCGGCGTTTCGAGGTCGTGGGGCCGCCGACCATGCTGTTCGTCGACGCCCGGACCGGCCGGGAAATCGACGGCAGCCGCTTTGTCGGCGCGGTTTCGGCCGCGCGTTTCCTCCAGACCCTCGGGAAGGTCGGCGCATGAGCCGCGACCTTCTCCAAACCATCGAAAGAAAGGATGCAGGCATGAAATCCAACGCGCTCTTCGCGCTCGTCGTCTGTCTGGCCCTGGTGGCCGCCTTCGCGCCGTCGCGGCGTGCCGTGGCGACCGGGCGGCCCGTGGACGCGGCGGCGGTGCTCGACGATCCCTCCGCCCCGGTCACGGGCAATCCCAAGGGGGATGTCACCATCGTCGAGTTTTCCGACTACAATTGCCCTTATTGCAAGCAGTCCGCCGCGGCGCTCGAAAAATTCCTCAAGTCGGACGGCAACATCCGCGTCGTCCACAAGGATTGGCCCGTGCTGACCGAGGCCTCGGCCTATGGGGCGCGGTTGGCGCTGGCCGCCGGCTACCAGGGAAAATACGCCGAGGCCCACGCGGCGCTGATGCAAATCCCGGGCATGCGGATTTCAAAAGACCGGATGCTGGAGGCCGTGACGGCCTCGGGCGTGGACATGGACCGCCTGGAGGGGGACCTCAAGGCCCACGCCGGGGAGATCGCCGCCCTCCTGGAGCGGAATTCCGAACAGGCCGAGACGCTGGGGCTGCGGGGGACGCCGGCGTTTCTCGTCGGGCCCTACATCGTCCCCTCCGCGCTCGGCTATGACGACTTCAGGCAGGTCGTCGCCGATGCGAGGGCAAAAATGCAGGAAGGCAAATAGAACGCCTTGGGGACGCCTTGGACGCGCCAGGATGCTCCCGAGGGGCCGGGCGGCCTGCGCCCGGCCCCTTTTCGCGCCGGGGACCGAACGCAGGGCGCGGCGGCCTGCCCCCGGGCCTGGGCATCGGGGCGGCGAGTCCGCCGGCGCGGCCTCGGCGCGGCGGCGTCATTTGAGGTCGTACTGGTACTTCACGTGCACCACGACCGGGATGATCCCGGTCCCGAGGATGGGCGGACGTTTGACCGCGCCGCTGGCGGCGCGGATGGCCCGGGACGCGGCGGCGTCCAGTCCCGCGTCCCCGGACGAGGCCTTGAGGCTCGGCTCGGTGAAGGTGCCGTCTCCCCGGACGGCGAAGCCGTAGACCGCCACGCCAAGCAGACGGCTGCCCGGCACGTCCGGCCGGCGGGCGTGCACGGCCTCGTCGACGGCGTCCAGGTACTTGAGAAACGCCTGCCGCCGCTGGTCGGCCAGGTCCTGGGCCCTTGGGGTCGGCGGGGCGTACGTGTCTATCCCCACCCCGGCCTGCCCCGTGTCGCTGGCGATCACCGACGTCGTATCCATGTCGATGAAGGCGTCGGAGGTCGGCGTGGGGCAAGACGGCGCGAAACGCGTGGTCACGAGCAGGAAGTGGGCGAACAGCGACACGGCGAGCCCGGTCCAGAGGCGTTCGCTGGAGGTCATGATCCGCGTTCCCGCGCGCCGGCCTGGGGGGCGGTCATCGCGATCCGTCCCCTTGCGGCCGCGACGTGGCGATGAGCAGCTTTTCCCCGCCCTGCATGCGCACCTCGTCCACGAGGAACAGCAGGGCCTCCACCGGAGCATCGGGCGCGGCCTTGAGCACGAGCTGCCCAGGCGCGGTCTTGAATCCCCGGACAAGGGCCTGCAGTTTGTCGCGGATGTCCCGGCGCGCGACCGGGACGCCTTCGAAGGCGAACGAGCCGTCCTCAAGCAGGCGCAGTTCCACCACGCGCCCGGAGATCGCCCGGCTGGCCTGGGCAGGAGGCAGGTCCAGGTCCATGCCGTGCACGGCGAAGGCCGCGGCCACGACGAAGAAGACGAGCAGGATGAACATCATGTCGATCAGCGGCGTGATGTCGAAAAGTGCATCGGATTCGCGCCGGAGGCTGAAGGAAAGCATCTCAACCCTTTGCGCCGCGCAGCAGCAGGACCGTGTTGCCGGCCTCGGTCAGGGCCTTGGCGGCGCGGCGGGCCCGGTTCTGGTAGTAGTTCAGGAAGAACAGGGCCGGGATGGCGATGCACAGCCCGGCGACCGTGGTCAGCAGGGCCTGCCAGATGCCGCCGGCCAGCATGTTCATATCCACCCCGGCGCGCGTTTCGGAAATCCTGGAGAAGGTGGTGATCATGCCGAAGACGGTGCCGAGCAGGCCAAGCAGCGGCGCGACCCGCGTCAGCAGCGAGAGCGTGGACAGTCCGGTCTCCAGACGTCTGACCACGTCTTCCCCGGCCACGCGCAACGCCGCCTCCTTGTTCGGATGCCCCATGTCGCCGAGGATGCCGCCGAAGTCGGCCAGCGGGGGGATGGCGGCCAGGTTCCTGGCCAGGGCCGAGGGATCGCCGGTCCGGGGCGTCTCCAGGAGCAAGGCTGAAAACGCCTTGTCCGGAAACGGCAAGGACGACCAGAAAAGTCCGCGCTCCACGATGACGGCCAAAACCGTGATCGACACCGCCAAAAGCGGCCACATCACCCAGCCGCCCATTTCAAACAGCCACACGTGTCTCTCCTTTCCCGTCGCGCCGGGACCGCCTACGACGGCAATCCGATTCCGATCAGCACGAGACGGCCGCGCCCTTCCTCGTCCGGGCACGGCGCGGGAGGCGGCTCGAAGGAGAGTCTGCCCGCCGCGTACTGCACCACGCGGACCCCTTCGCCGCGCACGGCGACCAGGCCCTTGGCCCGGCGCAATCCCGGGCCGCAGCCGGCCAGCGCCGCCTCGATCGTTTCGCGGCCGACCGGACGATCCCAGGACACCGTGCGCGAGACGTAGCCGTCCGCCGCATGGGTGGGCGGCTTCTGGCCCAAGGGGCGCAAGGCGGGCCGACGGGACGGCAGCCGCGCCGGCCCGCGCCGGTCCAGCCAGGCGTCGTGAAAGGCGTCCAGCCTGGCGAAGGCGGTGGTTCCTTGCCGGGCCGTCAGGAGCAGCCCGCGGCCGTTGACCGCGGCCACCCGCTCCAGCACGCCGGGCAGGGCGTCCGCCGGCACGAGGTCCGCCTTGTTGACCACGAGCACGTCGGCCCTTTCCGCCTGCGCCCGGAGGACGTCCCGTTCCTCCAGGACATGGGGCCGGCGGCACAGCTCCACGGCGTCGAGCACCGTGACCACCAGCCCCGGGACCACTAGGTCGTCCAGTTCCCCGAGGCTCTCCAGCACGTTTTCCGGATTGGCCAGGCCGGTGGTCTCGAGGATGAACTGTTCGGCGGGCATGTCGGCCAGGAGCCGTTCCAGGCCGGGACGCAGGCTGTCTGCCAGGGAACAGCAGACGCAGCCGCCGTCGAGGGCTTCCACCCTGGTGTCGCCGCCGACGAGCCGGGCGTCGAGCCCGACCGCGCCGAACTCGTTTTGGATCACGCCCGTGAACCGTTCCCGCCCGTGCAGGAAATCGAGCCAGCGCCGCAGGAAGGTGGTCTTGCCCGCGCCCAGGAAGCCGGTGAGCACGTGCAGCACGGGCAGGGGCGCGGTTCGCGGCGCGGCGGCCCCGTGGCGGCCAGGCAGGCGGGACAACCGCCGGCCTGGCCCCGGGGACGGCGGCAGACGGCCGAAATCTGCCCGGAGCCGCACGGCGCGGCCGGGTTCGCCCGGCAGGGGCTCGGCCGAGCCGTCGGCCCGAAACCCGAGAACCGGGACCGGGGCGACCGCCAGGGACACCCGCGCCGTCTCCCGGAGCAGTTGCTCCGCCGTGGCCGCCAGCAGGGAAAACGCGGGCAGCGACAGGCGGTACCGGGGCACGTCGCATTCCGGTTCCCCGGGGGCGACGAGCCAGGCCGGCCGGCCGTCGGGCGTCTCGGCGGCGACGCCGTCCAGGGCGACCAGGCGGTGGCGGGCCGCGGCCTCCAGGGCCAGACCCAGACCCGCGCCGTCCAGGGCCGCCTCCAGCCGCAGCCGGCCGCACACGAAGGGGGCCAGGGCCTCGGCGTGGGCGGAAAAGTCGCGCACGAGGCGGCGGTAGTCCTCGCGAAGGGCCAGGCGCAGGGCTTCGAGGGGGAAGCGTTCCAGCAGGGAGCTTTCGGCCTCGGGGAAGACGAACACGCCGAAATCGCCCAGCAGGCCGTTTCCGGAGGCGTTTGCGGTCTCGCCCAGGAAGAGCAGGCCGAAGACATGCCCGCAGCCGGCCGCGCGGAAGCTCCAGGCCGGAGCGGCCGAGGCCGCCGGGCGCACGCCGCGCCAGCCCAGGGACCGGGCCAGGCGGCGGTCGAGGTGCACGCCGGTGAGCAGGGCGCCGAGCAGGCTGGCGCAGTCCGACCCGCTTTCGGCGTCGAGGGCTCGCGGCAGCAATGGTTCCATACGGCCTCCCGTGATCGCTTCAGGCCCGTCGCCCGTCGTCCCGGCGACGCGGGGGGACGGCGGGCGACGGCGGCGGGACGGGCTGCGGACCGGACGCCCCCGGTCCGCAGCCCGCGAGACCGCCGCGACGCGTCACGCGCCCGGGATCATCCCGGGAAGGTGATGACGTCCCCGTTGCCCAGGTAGTTGGTGGTCTTGGACCGGAAGCGCGCCGTGCCCTTGACCACCGGATAGCCGGCGTCCACGAACTTCTGGGCGGTGATCAGGCCGGTGCAGTGGTTGCAGCCGACGCGCTGGAGCTTCCATTTCTCGAGTCCGATGACCAGGTCGTCGTACTTGGGATCCCAGTCGTCGAAGGGCGAGATGTGCAGGCCGCCGTACAGGCCGTAGAACTGGTCGTTGTCGTAGCGCAGCTCCTTGTAGGCCGTGTCGGCGAAAAGGATGATGCCCTGGTGGCAGCAGCCGGTGATGCTGACCAGGCCGACGTCCTTGACGTTGCAATAAAGCGACATCTCTCCGAAGACCTTGAAGATGATGGGCACTTCGAACATGAAAAGCGCCGCCCCGGGCTGCAGCTGGTGCAGCCCCTTCTTGACCTCCGTCCATTTGCCGACATGCCCGCAATCCTTGATGTATTGCTTCCCGGGAGGGTAGAACGTGCTGGGCGTGTAGACGTGGATGTTCGGGTTGTACTTGGTGACGGCCGGGAAGCCCCAGAAATGGTCCATGTGCTCATGGGTCTGGATGAAGGCCGTGATCTCGTTGTTGGCCAGCATCCGGTCGATGCCTTCGCGCTTGTAGCAGGTGTCCATCCACTCGTAGTTCCAGCCGGTGTCGAAGAGGTAGAGGGTCTTTTTCCCTTCCAGGTCCTCGATTTCCACCAGGCAGGAAAAGCCGCCGGCATTGTCCGGGGCCACGCTGCTTTCCTTGGCGATGGCCCAGGCCTCCTCGAGCTTGTTGGGCAGGAGATGCTTGATCTTGGCGATGCCGTCCGCGTACGAGCCCTTGCCGATGCCCTTGCCGTTGCCGAACGGCGGCCAGTTGAAGGTGTACTGGTCCACGAGCAGGCCGCCGGCCTTCGTCACGTTGTTCATGAAGATGCCGTTGTCGAACCAGCTCGTTTCCGAGATGTTCAGTATCCTGACGGACTTGCACTGGCCGATGTCGGCCATTTTCCGCTGGACCTGGGGCAGCATGGACTTGCGCCAGGGGCTGTAGGAAAAAGCGCCCATGGCGCCGAGCATGCCCGCGCCCACGCCCAGGGCGGCGCCTCTCAGGAAATCGCGTCTGTTGATGGCCATGGCCTGCTCCTATTTCACGAGGGTAAAGGTTGCGCTGGCCCAGGGGAGCAGCTTGACGAGGCCGAAGTAGGCGGCGACGCCCGCCAGCAGGCCCACGCACACGCCGGGAGCCATGGCCGGGGTCCAGACATGGCGGGCTTCCAGTTCCTGATGTTCGGCCGCGATTTCGGCCGAGGACTTGAACTCCCTTCGCCAGCCCGGCCAGCCGTCCATGAACCACCAGTTGATCAGCCAGATGTCGATGAGCCAGATCGTGGGGATCATGGGGAACTGCTGCGGATGGGAGAAGCCTTTCTGGGTGCCGAGCAGGAGATGGGCGTACTGGTAGTAGGCGCAGTACAGGGCGATGCCGCCCACGGCGACGAGGCATGTGCGCAGCAGCACGTTCACCGACACGCTGAACTTGTTCGGCCAGTTGCCGCAATAGAACTGGAGGAACAGGGCCGGAACCAGGAAGAAGATCGCGGTTTCGCCCACGTGGAGCCAGCGCCAGTCCGGGGCCGCGTCGCGACGGTGGCCGCGGATGGCCTCGCCCCAGACCAGTTCCTGCATGTACCAGAAGAAGAAGCACAGGGCCAAGGAGATGGCGATGATGCCGAAGAACAGGGCAAAGCGCCGCAGCCCGGGCCTCTTGATCATGGTGAAGGGATAGCGTTCCCAGATGCCCTCCATGAACCAGACGACGACCGTGCAGCACATGATCCAGGCCACGTGGAAGTTGGCCGACACCGTCGCGGCGAAGTCGCTCCAGTAGGGCGGGCAGATGGCGGTGAAGTACTGCCAGGGGTAGTACAGGATGCCCATGTGGTTGTGCATGGTCATGAAGTAGATGACCAGGCTCAGGCAGAAGGTGCCGAGCCAGATGCTGAAGCCGCGCGTCGGCTGGGACAGGCCGGACCAGGGCCGGCCTTCCAGGGCCACCACCCAGGCGGGGCTGATCCAGGAGGCGATGACCGCGAACATCATGCAGGCCTGGGCGGCGTACTCCGTGGCGTAGAAATCCGTCATCTTCGGCAGCTTCGCCAACTGCGCGGGATTGAAATAGGCGAAGGCGAAGTTGCCGAGCACCTCCTCGAAAAAGCCGTGGATCATGAGGATCATGACCGCCACGGACACCAGGGTGAGCACGATGCCCTTTTGCAGCGGATGGGCGCTGCGCACCCAGTGCCGCTTGAAGGGCCAGAAATCGAAGATGTAGGCCATCCAGATCAGGATGATCAGCCACCAGCGGCAGTAGTTGTACCCGACGTAGGGGGTGTAGAACCGCATGATTCCGCGGGGGTCCTGGAAGATCCACCAGGTCGCGGCGAAGATGAGCAGGGTGAAGGCCAGATTCGCCAGAGCCGGGAGCGGGCCGGCCCATTTCTTGACCAGCTTGCGCTCTTCCAGATAGGTCAATTGTTCTTGCGCCATGCTTGCCTCCTTTTGGGAATATGTTTCCGGCCGCCAGACGACCGGCAGTGCCCTTCCCCTTGCCGTTCCCGCCGTGTCGCCGCCAGGCCGCGCCGCCGCGTCAAATCGGGCGCGGGCCGCGTTTCCCCCGGCGGCGTCAATCCGGCATTTCCCGCTCCGCCATCTCGTTGAGCAGATAGGCCGAACAGCGCGTGTCCAGGTATTTGCGGAACAGGGCGGAGAGGCGCACGACGCGGTCCTCCATGCGCTTCCTCGCCGTGGCCTGGTCGTGTTTCTTCAAGGCCTGAAGCAGCTTGGCCAGGTCGGCGAAGATGTCCGCCCGTTCGTGATCCTCCATGGAGAAGAACAGGTCGAAAACGACGTGCACGTCCGCCGCCAGCATCTGGACGATATGCGCCAGCACCGGATTTCCCGATTCCGCCGCCAGGTGCTCCACGAACCGGGAGATGTCCTCGCGGATGGTCTGGGCGTTCTTGCTGTAGATCGCCTGGCTCAGGTCGATCATCTTCTCTTCCAGTTGCAGCAGGCCGTCGGGGGAGATGCGCCGGGCGCACAGGGCCGCGATGGGGGGCAACAGGACGAACGCGGCTTCCAGCGCGTGCCGTGCCCGGGAGTCGGCGGCGGCGGCGTCGCAGCGGCGCGCCGGAAGGCCGCAGTCCGGGGAGCGCAGGTAGCAGCCGCTTCCCCGGCGGATGTCCACGACGCCCCGGGCCTCGAGCACGCGCAGGGCGTTGCGCACGGTGTTGCGGCTGGCTCCCAGGGCTGCGGCGAGGCTTCTTTCCGCCGGGAGCCTCTCGCCGACCTGCCACTTTCCTTCCTCGATCTGTCGGGAAAGCTGGCAGAGGGTTTCATCTTCTTTGCTCATGGCGACCTGTTTGGTAGGACCAATTGTATTTTTTTCTTCAACTCCAAAGCAGTTATGATTCTTACTACGTCAGGACCGTAACAAAAGCCCCAAGGGGTGCAACCAAAATTGCACTAAAAATATATCATCAGGAAAAAATTGGAGAAGTAAGGAAAATAACAGGCAGGAATTGGATAGACCAATGAAGGCGGCCGGCCCGTTTCCGTTGTTTCCGGAAACGCGGGCCCGACGACGGGACGATCAGGCGTCGCGGGAGGAGCGTTTGCCCCGATGCGCCGCGCGCCACGCCTGCACGGCGCGCCGGAAGGGCTCGAACAGGATGGCGTATTCCTCCAGCCCGTCGCTGTCGAAGGCGTTGGGCTTGAGCGAACACAGGATCATCACGGCCTTGAGCACGCCCCGCTGGTAGAAGGGCTTGGCGAAGTACGACCGGATGCCCTTGGGGATGAACAGCGCCCAATCGATGGCCTTGATGCTGTCGATCGTGTCGTCCACGATGAGATGGTCGAGCTTGAAGCGTTCGATGTCCTGGGCGATGGTGCCCTTGTAGGAGTACATTTCCCCCTGGGCCATGTTCGCGAAGGGCTCGCCGAAGGAATGGACGAACACCTTGTTCTTGTTGACGTGGATGTCGGAGAACAGGATGGCGTCGAACGGGAAGCGCGGCAGTTGGCAGGCGAACAGGGTCCCCAGGATGGCGGACATCTCCGTTTGCCCTTTCAGCGCCTGGAGGAGCTCGCCTTCCCGCCGCGCCAGGAGGTCGTTCCCGGTTTCGGCGGCCGACGGCGCGGCGGCGGCGGCGTCGTCCGGGCGGGCCGCCTCGATGTCGGAGAGCGCGATCCGGAGGATCCGCCTGTCCTTCAGCAACAGGGCGACGACGCTCGCCTCGGCCGAAAACACCGACTTCGTCTTGCGCTCGAACAGGGCCTTGCCGCGCCACTTCCTGGCGAAGAGGATCTCTTCGTACAGACTGTGGACGACGCTGGACATGGCGTGGTGGAACAGGTCCGGGAGCCGCAGGCCGGGAAACTCGTCCGCCGAATACATGAAAAGCTGCAAGGCGGCGGCATTCTGGGAGAGCACCCGCTTGGTGTCCAGGTCCACGAGCACCACCGGCATCTCCGAGAGCTCGATCATGAGCTGCATTTCGGCTTCCCGCTCGAGCATGCCCTTGAGTATCGCGACGCGGTCGGAGACGTCCATGAGATAGCCCATGTAATAGCGGACGTCTTGGGGCGGCATCCAGCCCACGAGCTTGAGCCAGGAGAACTCCCCGGCGGGGCCGTGGATGCGGATGATGGTCTCGGCGTTTTTCCCGCGCTTCATCTCCTCCATGAAGCCGTCGAGCAGAATCGCATCTTCCTTGAAGACGACCTTCCTGCGGATGTCGGCGCTTTTGAGAAACAGCGTCGTCTTTTCGTTGAGTCCCGCAATGATGTGGCGGTTGAGGTATTCGATGCGCGAGCGGACGATTTCGATGCGCCACAGCAGGGCGGGAAAGCTCTCCACGAGGCTGTGCAGTTCCCCGCGCGAAAGGTCGCGCCGGGTGACATGCTCGTAACTGGCCAGATCGTCGAACTGTATCATTTGGAAAACTTATCGAGGGAAATTGCCGGGCGCAAGGGAAAACGGATTGCCCTCGAAAGGGGCGGGGGCCAATGGTCCGCGCGGTCCGGGGGGCGGCTTTCCGGCGCGTCCGGGCCCGGGCCGGCGAGTCATTCCGGAAGAACACCCTCGCGGGCATTTGGGGACCCGGCCTCGTCTTCCGCGTCGCCGTCCCGGACGGACAGTTCGGCGCGCTCGTGGCGCAGCTGCTCCTCCATGACCAGCTGGGAGAGCTCGCGCGCCAGGTCCACGAAGCGCGGCGCGGTCATGTCGCGGGGATAGGGCAGGTCCACGGGCACGATCCGCTTGATGGTCCCCGGTCGGTAGGTCATGACCACGATGCGGCTGGACAGCACGATGGATTCCTCGATGCTGTGGGTCACGAAGATGACGGTCTTTTTGCATTCCATCCAGATGCGCAGCAGCTCGTCCTGGAGATTGCGCCGCGTCAGGGCGTCCAGCGCCCCGAAGGGCTCGTCCATGAGGAGCATGGGCGAATCCAGCGCCAGCACGCGGGCAATGGCCACCCGCTGGCGCATGCCGCCGGAGAGGTGCTTGGGGAAGCGGTCGCGGAACTCCGACAACTGGAACTTGGCCAGCAGCTCGTCCACGGTCCGTCGGATGCGGGCCCTGGGCAGGCCCTTGATCTTCATGCCGAAGGCGATGTTGTCGGCCACGGTCATCCAGGGGAAGATGGCGTACTCCTGAAAGACCATGGCCCGGTCCGGTCCGGGGCGGTCCACGGGATGGCCGTTGGCGACGAGCACGCCGTCGTAGGGCAGGGCGAAGCCGGCGATGGCGTTGAGCAGGGTGGACTTGCCGCAGCCCGACGGCCCCAGGATGCACACGAATTCGCCGTGCTCGACGTCGAGGTCGATGCCGGCCAGGGCCACGACGTCGCGGCCGCGTCCGTGAAACACCTTGCCCATGCCGCGCAGGGAGACGTCCAGGGTCGGCGGCGGCTGCCCGGTCATGGTCATTTTTCTCCCGCTCCCCGGTGCCAGCGCAGCAGGTGCGCGTTGAGCCGGTCCATGCCCGTGTCGATGGCCAGGCCCAGCAGGCCGATGGTCAGCATGCCGGCGATGATCTTGTCCGACCAGAAGAATTCCCGCGCTTCCAGGATGCGGAATCCCAGCCCGTCGTTGACCGCGATCATCTCGGCCACGATGACGCAGATGAAGGCCACGCCCACGCCCACCCGCAGCCCGGTCAGGATCAGCGGCGTGGCGGCCGGCAGGATGATGTGCAGGAACATGGTCGCCGGCCCGGCCCCGAGGTTGCGGCCGGCGCGGATGTAGATGCGGTCCACCTGGCGCACCCCGGCGATGGTGTTCATGAGCACCGGGAAGAACGCGCCCAGGGAGATGAGGAAATAGGCCGGCGGGTTGCCCAGGCCGAACCAGAGGATGGCCAGGGGGATGTAGGCGATGGGGGGGATGGGGCGCAGCACCTGGAGCAGCGGGTTGAACAGGTTGTGGACGCGGTCGAACATGCCCATGACCAGGCCCATGGGCAGGGCCAGTCCGGCGCCGAGGCAAAAGCCCACCGTCACCCGGACGGCGGTGGCCACGGCGTCGTGGAGCAATTCCCCGGAGAACATCCAGGCCAGGACGCTCGTTTCCGGCGTCCGCGGCGCGGCGGGCGCGGCGTAGGCGATCCAGCGCCGCAGCACCTGCAGGGGCGAAGGCAGGATGTGCGGGTTGACCAGCTTCGTCTCGGCGGCCAGCTGCCAGAGGGCGAGCAAGACGACCGGCACGAGGATCGCCCGCAGGAAGCGGCGACCGGCCTGTCCCAGGCGGGAAGGGGAAAGCTTCACGTCGCCCGCCCGGTCCCTACTGGACGCCCTGGCCGGCCTTGGCCCTGGCCAGCAGGTCGAGCCTGACGAAGGCGTCGGCCTTGGGCGGATTGGCCAGCTTGCCGATGCCGTACTTGACCATCATGTCCGTGGACGTCTGAATGTGGTCCAGGCTGACGTCGTAGGTGAAGGGGGAGTTCTCCATGGCCTGTTTGTAGTCCTCGGGCGAGAGCTGGCCCTTGAACATCTTCTCGCTCACGTAGGCTTGCGCCTTGTCGGGATTGTCGATGAAGAACTTGGTGGCCTCGACGAAGCAGTCCAGGAAGCGCTGGGCCACGTCCTTGTCGGCGTAGAGCTTCTCGGTGACGACCAGGGTGCGCACCGGTTCGCCCAGGGGGGTGTCGTAGGGCTTGACGATCTCCACGCCGTAGCCCTGGCTGATGGCCTGGGAGGACTGGGGCTCGGACTGGCACATGACGTCGATGTTCTTGGAGAGCAGGGCCTGGTTGATGTCGGCGTAGGCCATGTAGACGATGTGCACGTCCTTGTCGCCTTTGTCGGAGAAGGTGAGGCCGTGCTTGGTGAGCTCGGCGAGCAGGACCAGCTCCTGGGCCCCGCCCCGGGCCACGCCGACCTTCTTGCCCTTGAGGTCGGGCACGCCGCTCCACGGCATGTCCGGCCGGCCCACGATGCGCGCGCCGCCCTTGGCGAACCCGGCCACGACGAAGATGGGCACTCCCGTCGTCCGGGCGGCGATGGCCCCGTCGGCGGCGCTGGCCGCGGCGTCGATCTCGCCGGCGATCATGGCCGGAATGATGTCGATGCCCTTGGGAAAGACCCGCTCCTGGATGTCGAGGTCATACTTGGGCCCGAGCTCCTTCATGTAGGACACCGCCCCGTAGTGGGCGAACTTGAGGTTGCCCAGGCGGACCACGTCGGCGGCGCAGGCGACGGAGTGGACAAGGGCCAGGCACAGGGTCAGGGCGCAGGCGAGTCGGGCCACGGGCATCTCTCCTTTTTTCGTCATGATGGCCAGCCGGCATGGTCGAATCCGCAACCGTAACGAGGTTACGACACGTGTCATTTGGCGTCAAATTGAATCGTTACGAAAGAGGGGCGCAAAGCGTCGTCGGGCAGGGGACAGGCATGCTGACGCACTGCCTGTCGGTTGCCGCGCGCCACGGCGTCGCCTTGGCGCATGGTCCAACGGGATCGCTTCGCCTGGTCGGGCGAGACAGACGGCGAAGCAGGGCGACGCGGAGACACGCATGCATCGGGCTGCGTTGATAAAGACAGAATGCAAGAAAATTATTCTAAAATACAGTTATTGCCCAGATGGAGCTTCTGGAGAACGGCATGATTTTAGAACAATCTCCGCGATGCCGTCCGAGCCGGAAAGGCCGGACCGCTGTCGTCGCGGACTCCCGGCCGGGCCCGCGTTCTCCCGGCCGTCAGCCCGGAAAGGTGACGATTGCCCGGAGGCCTTGCCGGTCTTCCCTGTTTTCCAGGGCCAGCCGTCCGCCGTACTGCTTGAGCACGGCCTCGACGATGGCCAGCCCCAGGCCGCAGCCGGCCCCGGTTTGACGCCGGCCGCGAAAGAAGCGCTGGGACACCAGGGGGAGCTCTTCCGGCGCGATGCCCGGGCCCTCGTCTTCCAGGATCACGCCGTGCCCGTCGGGGGCGGCGCGCCAGGAGATCGTTCCGCCGCCGGGCATCTGCCGCACGGCGTTTTCCTGGAGATTGCGCAGGGCCACGCCGAGCATTTCCCGGTTGGCCGTGACCACGACGCCGCCGAGGGCCGGGTCGCAAACGACCCGGAGCTGGTCGCTGGCCGTTCGCGGCGTGCCGAGGACGTCTTCGAGGACCGCGCCGACGCTGGTCGGCTCCGCCTGGACGCCTTCCAGGCCGGCGTCCAGCCTGGCCAGGGTCAGGAGCTGGCGGACGAGCCGGTCGGAGCGGTCCACGGAGCGCAGGATCTGCCGCAAGGCGCCCTGGCGCACGTCCGGGTCGTCGCTGGCCATGGCGATCTGCGCCTGGGTCTTGAGCCCCGCCAGGGGGGTGCGCAGTTCGTGGGCGGCGAAGGCGGTGACCTCCCGTTCGTGGCGGCGTGCCGTTTCCACCTTGGCGAACAGGCCGTTTATGGCGTTGGCCAGGGGGGCCAGTTCCGTCGGGGGATCGCGCGCCTCGATGGGGCGCATGTCGTCGGCGGCCCGGGAGCGCAGGTCCCTGGCCATGTCCAGGAGGGGGCGCAGGCCCCGCCCGAGGCTCAGCCAGATGAGCAGGCCGAGCAGGGGGAGGATCAGCAGCGCCGGCACGAGCAGGCCCTTGACCATGTCGGCGGCCAGCTTGTCGCGCCGGCCGAGGCGGTCGCCGATGGTCACGCGCACGCCCTTGGCCGCGTTCTCGATGGTGTACACGCGCCATGTCTCGCCGCCGATGGTCCGATCGGAAAAGCCGCGTCCCTCGCCGGTCAGGGAAACATCCGGCGCGTTGTCCGACCGGGCGAGGAGCCGGCCGTCCAGGGACCAGATCTGGCAGGAAAGCTGGCGCTCGTACGGTTCGACCGTTTCGGCCGCGCCGCCCGCGTCGACGAAGCCCGAGCCGCTTCGGGCCACCAGGGAATCGACCATCCGCGCCGCTTCCTGGAGGCGGTTGTCGAGCACGCGCTCGATCTCGGCCTTGGCCCCGCCGAGGAGCCAGAGGATGCCGCACAGCCAGATGAGGCCCGTTGCCACGACCAGGATGACGAAAAGCCGCCGGCGAAGCGAGGTCATGCGCCCGCCCGCATCCGGTAGCCCAGCCCCCGGACCGTTTCGATCTTCTCGCGCCCGATCTTGGCGCGCAGATTGTGGATGTGGACTTCCACCGTGTTGCTCTCCACTTCCTCGCCCCAGCCGTAGAGCCGGTCCTCGATCTCGCCCTTGGAGCGGATGGCCTCGGGGTGTTCCATCAAAAGCGCCAGCACCGCGAATTCCCGCCGGGAAAGCGCCACGGGCCGCCCCTCCAGGCTGACGGAAAAGCTGGCGGGATCAAGCACGATGCCGGCCACGCACAGGGCGGGGGCGGCGCGCCCGGAGAAGCGGCGGCCGACGGCCCGCAGCCGCGCCGCCAGCTCGTCCAGGTCGAAGGGCTTGCCGAGGTAGTCGTCCGCGCCCCGGTCAAGGCCCTTGACCCGGTCCGAAACCTCGCCCAGGGCGGTCAACAGCAGCACCGGGGTCTTGTCCCCGGCCAGGCGCATTTCCCGCAGCACCTCGAGCCCCGAGCCGTCAGGCAGCATCAGGTCGAGCACCACCGCGTCGAAGGGCGTGGCCGTCAGGGCCGCGCGCGCCTCGGCGCAGCCGCCGACCAAATCCACGGTCATGCCGGCCAGTCCGAGCCCCACCTTGAGCCCGTCCGCCAGGATCTGGTCGTCCTCGATGACGAGAATGCGCATGCGTCCCGCCTCCCGGTTCGCCCTTCGCCCGCCCGCCTTAAGGCTGGCTTAAGGTGGGTCGGGAAACTGGCGGAAAGTTCACGCGAGGAAGGCGCGCCCTGTCAAGGGCCTGGTCCGGCGACGGCGGGCCGGCCATGCGCCCGGCGCGCCGGAGCCCACCGATTCGGAGGAAGCCTTGAAAAAGTTTTGTTGCATCGCGCTGGCATTGTTCGTGTGCTCGACGAGTCTCAAGGCCCTTGCGGCCGAGGTCCCGGCCGAGGCGAAAAAGCAGACCCGCATCGGCAAGTACGTCACCGCCCGGGAAGCCTTCGCCATGTACGAGGGCGCCAAGGACAAAGTGATCGTCCTCGATGTCAGGACGCCGGAGGAATACGATTTCGTGGGCCACCCGGCCATGGCCTACAACATTCCGGTCAAACTGTGGACGGGCAAGTTCGACGCCGCCGCCAAACGCAACGTCCTGGCCGACAATCCGGGCTTCGTCGAGGCCGTGGCGGCGAAATTCGGCAAGGATGCCCGCATCCTGGCCATGTGCCGCTCGGGCGACAGGAGCGCCGTGGCCGTCAACAGGCTGGCCGAGGCCGGATTCACCGACGTCTTCAGCGTCGTGGACGGGTTCGAGGGCGACGCCGTGACCGACAAGAACAGCCCCGATGCGGGCAAGCGGGTGGTCTCGGGGTGGAAGAACTCCGCCAACCCGTGGACGTATGATTTGGACGAACGCCTCGTGTACGTCGCGCCGTGACGGCCTTGAAGCAATGACGCGCCCCCCCGGCAGGGGCGGTGGACCCGGCCGGAACCTTGGACGGCAAAGAGAGGAGTCGATGCAGCGAAGAACGTTTCTTTCCCTTTGTTTCCTGAGCGCCGGCGCGCTGCTGCCCGCAGGGGCCGGGGCAGGCTCACCCAAGGGCGGGCCGCGCTACGCCATGCTGGTGGACGTGCGGCGCT
This sequence comes from Pseudomonadota bacterium, assembly GCA_023390395.1. Lineage (GTDB taxonomy): Bacteria > Desulfobacterota > Desulfovibrionia > Desulfovibrionales > Desulfovibrionaceae > Solidesulfovibrio. The sequence continues at coordinate 27,741 of JAEWCY010000132.1, forward strand.
GCGTGGGTTGCCAGGCCTGCACGGTGTCCTGCGGCGTGGAAAACCTCGTTCCCCTGGGCGCGTTTCGCACCAGCGTAAACGAATACGCCATGGGCGCGCGGCCCCAGGCGGGCCTCGCCCCGGCCCTGGCCGTGGTGCCGCGCCTTTGCAACCACTGCGAAGAGCCGGCCTGCGTGCCGGTGTGCCCCGTGGGCGCGACGTTTCGCCGCGACGACGGACTGGTGCTCATCGACGCCACGGTCTGCATCGGCTGCGGGTTCTGCGTCCAGGCCTGTCCGTACGGGGCGCGGTTTCTCAACAGGGAAACCCGCACCGCCGACAAGTGCACCTTCTGCGCCCACCGCACGGCGGCCGGGCTGTTGCCGGCCTGCGTGGAAAACTGCGTCGGCGGGGCGCGCATCTTCGGCGACATGGAGGACGCGGCCAGCCCCATCCGCCGCGTGCTGGACGGCTACCGGAAGAAGGTCGCCGTGCTCTACCCGGAAAAAAACACCAAGCCCGCCGTCTATTACATCGGCCTGGACGATGCCTTCACCGAGGCCGACCACGTGCCCCAACCCTTGCCCATCCACCCCGCAGGGAGGGTCCACCATGGCTGACGTCCGCGACCTGCTTCCCTTCGTCGTCGCGCCCCAGTGGGGGGCCTGGGAGCCCGTGGCCCTGTCCATGATCCTGGCCGGCGGCGCGGCCCTGGTCCTGGCCGCCCTGGCCTCCTGGCGGCCGGGGGGAAACGCCCGCGCCCGGCTTTTCGCCTTCGCCGCCGTGTGCGCCCTGCCTTGCGGGCTGCTCGGCGTTTCCGTTCCCCTGGAGCAGCCCCTGCGCGTGTGGGAGTTTCTCGCCCGGCCGGCCTTTTCCTCCTGGACGGCCTGGGGGGCGTACCTCGTGCCCCTTGGCCTGCTGTGCGCCCTGGCGCTCCTTTGGCGCGCGGGTCGGGAGGGGGGCGTGCCGCGCTGGCTGTCCCTGGCCGGGCTGGCCACGGGTTGCCTGGTGCTGGCCTACGCCACGGGCGAGGTGCGCGCCTGCGTCGGGCGCGAGGTCTGGTCCTCGCCCTGGATGACGCCGGTGCTCGTGGCGGCCGGGGCCTGCGGCGCGGTCGGGCTGGCGCTGCTTCTGGCCCTTCGCCTGTCGCTTGGGCCGGACGCGTCGGCGCGGGCCGGGAAAGGGCTCTCGCGCTGGAGCCTGGGACTCGCCTTCGGCTGCGCGCTGCTGGCCCTGCTCGTGCCCGCGCCCCGGGGCTTCGCGCCCTTCGTGGGGGGCTGGTGGCACGCTCCGGAGGCGCTCATGGCCCTGCTTGTCCTGTGCGCCCTGGCCTTTGGCGGCAAGGGGAGCGCGGCATTGGCGGCGCGGGGGGGCGCGGGCGTGCTGGCTGCCATGCTGTTGCTGTGGAAGGTCGTGCACATGGGCGAGATCTTCGGCCGCAACGCCTCGCTCTATCCGGCTGCCTGGGCCTTCGGCGATCTGGTCTCCACGGACGCCCTGACCGCCCTGGCCGGGACGGCCGGACTGCTGGTCGTTCTGGCCGTGGCCACGCCGCTGCTTGTGCCCGCCGCCTCCAAATCCTGAACCCAACCGACGGACGGATACGCGATATGGACGAGAACAAAAGGAAATTTCTCGGCGCCGGGGCCGTGGCCCTGGGCGCCTGCGCCGTGGCCGCGGCCTCGGCCCCGGCGGGCAAGCGTCTCCTGGACGGCCTGCTCCACGGCACGGCCGGCGAACCCGTGCGCGACGCCGTCGACAAGAACGCCCTTGCGCCGGAATTCGCCGTGTCGGAAAACGGCGACGTGCGCCTGACCGAGGGCCAGCGCGTGGCCTTCAACCACTGCTGGGGCTGCTGCAGCATGTGCGGCGTGCGCCTGCACATCGACGAGGCCACGGACAAGGTGGTGCGCGTGGCCGGCAACCCCTACAACCCCCTGTCCAACGCCCATGCCGTGCCCATGGCCACGCCCGTGGGCGAGGCCCTGCGGGGCCTGTCCGCCCGGGCGGACACGCCCCGGGAGGCCGGGGCCGGCCACCCCGGCCGCTCCACCGTGTGCGGGCGCGGCGCGGCCATGATCGACGCCTCCGCCAACCCCTTTCGCGTCACCCACTGCCTCAAGCGCGCCGGCAAGCGCGGCGAGGGCCGATGGAAGACCATCTCCTTCGAGCAGCTCGTGGAGGAAGTGGTGGAGGGCGGCGACCTCTTCGGCGAGGGCCACGTGGACGGCCTGCGGGCCATCCGCGAGACCCCCGGGCCGGCCAATCCGGAGCACCCGGAATTCGGGCCCCACGCCAACCGGCTGCTCCTGACCTACGCCCTGGACGACGGCCGGGAGCAGTTCTTCTTCCAGCGCTTCGGCGCGCAGGCTTACGGCACGCGCAACTTCGGCAAGCACGGCGCGTATTGCGGCCTGTCCTTCCGCATGGGCGCGGGCCTGGTCATGAACGACCTGGCCACCAACGCCCACACCAAGCCGGACTTCGAGAACTGCCAGTTCGCCCTGTTCTGGGGCACGGCCCCTGGGCAGGCGGGAAACCCCTTCAAGCATTCGGCCCGCATGGTGGCCGAGGCCCGGGTCGCCGGCCCCATGCGCTACGCCGTGGTCGATCCGGTGCTGCGGCTGTCCCTCACCGACGCCGTGCGCGACAAGGCCCGCTGGGTGCCGGTGCGGCCGGACATGGACGTGGCCCTGGCCCTGGGCATGATCCGCTGGATTCTGGAAAACGACCGATACGACGCCCGGTTCCTGTCCCGCCCCACCCAGGAGGCGGCCACGGCCGCCGGCGAGGCGGCCTATTCCAACGCCACCCACCTGGTCTGCCTGTCCGGTCCCCGGGCGGGCAGGATACTGCGCCTGCCACCGCCGGAAGGGCAGGCCGGCCCGGACGGCAAGCCCCTGCCCGGCGAGCCCCTGGTCATGACGCCCCAGGGCGAGCTGCGCCCGGCCGGCCAATGCCCCCGGGCCATGCTCTTCTACCGGGGCGAGGCGACCCTGCCGGACGGAAGCGTGGTCACGGCGGCCACGGCCCTGCAACTGCTCCGGGAGGAGGCCTGCCGCCACGAGCTGGACGAGTACGCCGCCCTAAGCGGCGTGCCGCGCGAGACCATCGTCGACCTGGCGAGGGAGTTCACCGCCCACGGCAAGCGCGCGGCGGCCGACGCCCACGGCGGCATGATGACCGCTTCCGGCATGAACGCCACCTTCGCCGTGCTGACCCTCAACACGCTCATCGGCAACCTCAACGCCAAGGGCGGCATCTCGGCCGCCGGGGGCAACTTCCACGGCCCGTCGTACAAAGGGCCGCGCTACGACCTTTCCACCTTCCCGGGCAAGAAGGAGCCCCAGGGCTTCCCGGCCAACCGCTGCCGCGCCCCCTACGAGAAGTCCACGGCCTACAGGAAGAGGAAGGAAGCCGGCCGGAACCCCTATCCCGCCGAGCTGCCCTGGTTTCCCCTGACCGCCCCCAACCTCCCGGCCGAGCATCTGCTCGGCCACGCCAACGGCTATCCCTTCACCTTCAAGTGCTGGATCAACTGGACGGGCAACGTCCTCTACGGGCACGGCGGCCTCAAGCAGGCGCTCGACGCCAAGCTCAAGGACCCCAAGGACCTGCCGCTCGTCATCGGCATCGACCCCTTCCACAACGAGACCAACGCCTACGCCGACTACCTGGTGCCGGACCCCTGCCTCTACGAGGTCTGGGGCGGCTTCGCCGAGGCCTGGAGCGGCGTGCTCACCCGCATGTCCACGGCGCGCTGGCCGGCCATCGAGCCGCGCCAGCAGAAATCCGCCGCCGGACAGCCCGTGTGCATGGAGCTTTTCCTCATCGAGGCGGCCAAGCGCCTGGGCCTGCCGGGCTTCGGCGACAAGGCCATCCCCGGCGCGGACGGCGTCATGCACCCCCTGCACACGCCCCAGGACTACTACCTGCGCCTGGCCGCCAACATGGCTTACTTCAAGGGGCAGGTTCTGCCCTCGCCCACGCCGCAGGACGTGCGCCTTTCCGGCATCGGCCGCATCATGCCCGACATCGAGGCCGTGCTCGCCCCCGAGGAGCGCGGCCCCGTGGCCTATCTCTACAGCCGGGGCGGGCGCTACGACCCCTTCGCCGCCAGCTACGAGGGCGATTTCCTCAAGAGCCGCTGGACCCGGGCCCTTTGCGTCTACAACGAGGAGGCGGCCGCGGCGGTGCATTCGCAGACGGGCGAAAAATACAGCGGCATCCCCCGCCTGCGGCCGGACAGCTTCGGCGACGGCACGCCGCTTCGCGCGCGCTGGCCGCAGAAGGACTACCCGCTGCTCATGGTGTCCTTCAAATCCAACCTCATCAATTCCTACGCCATCATCTCGCCGCGCCTGCGCAGCATCAAGCCCGTGAATTTGGTGCTCATGCACGATGACGACGCGCGGGCCCTCGGCCTTTCGAGCGGCGATACGGTGCGGCTGGTCACCCCGGCCGGAAGCCGGCAAGCGCAGGTGACGGTCAGCGACACGATCATGCCGGGCGTCGTCGGCGTGGAGCACGGCTTCGGCCATACGGCCCTGGGGGCGCGCGACGTGGTGGTGGACGGCCGGCGCATCGCCGCCGCCCGGGGAGCCGGCGCGGGCGTCAACCTCAACGACCTCGTGCCCGCCGACCCGAGCCGCAACGGCGCATCCGCCCTGACCGAGGCCGACACGGGCAGCGCCGTGCGCCAGGGCATTCCCGTGCGGGTGGAAAAGGTGGCCTAGGGGCGGCGGCTACTCCAGGCCGCTGCGAAAAAACCAGCCCGCCAGGGCCAGGGTGACTACGGTGATGATCGCCAGGGGCCAGACCGCGTCGAAAGCCATGTCGAAGGGCATGCCCTTGAGCATGATGCCGCGCACGGCCGGCAGGAAGTAGCGCATGGGGTTGGCGTAGGCGACGATCTGCAGCAAGCGCGGCATGGTCTCCAGGGGCGTGGCGAACCCGGAGAGCAGGGTGGCCGGGATCATGAAGGTGAACGTGCCCAGGATGGCCTGCTGCTGGGTGTTGCACAGCGAGGAGATGAAAAGCCCGAACCCGACCACGGAGAAAAGGTAGAGCGTCAGGCAGAACGCCAGCGTCGCCAGGGAGCCGTGACAGGGGATGCGAAAGACCAGGACGGCCACGGCCACGATGCCCGCGCTCTCGACGATGCCGAGGATCATGGCCGGCAGGGTCTTGCCGGCCAGGATCTCCCAGGGGGAAAGGGGCGAGACCAGGAGCTGGTCGAAGGTGCCGAGTTCGCGCTCCCGGGCCACGGACAGGGACGTGACCACGAGCCCCACCACCATGCTCAGCATGCCGATGAGGTTCGGCACCGTGAACCACAGGTATTCCAGGTTCGGGTTGAACCAGTTGCGGGCGACCAGCGTCGCCGGCAGGGCCGTCCTGCCGGCCTGCCTGGCCCGGTCGTCGTTGTAGCCCCGCACGATCAGCTCGGCGTAGCCCTCGACGATCTGGGCGGCGTTGCTGCGCCGGCCGTCGAGGAGGAGCTGGGCCGAGGCCTGCCGCCCGGCGGCGGCGTCGCGCGAGAAGTTCTCGTCCAGGATCAGGACGGCCATGGCCCGGGCGTTGTCCAGGGTCGGAGCCACCTCCGCCTGTCCCCGCAGTGCGAAGACCCTCGTGAAATAGGGCGAGCCGCTGAAGCGCTGGACCAGTTCCGTCGCCTCCTTGCCGCCGTCCTTGTCCAGCACGGCCAGGGAGATGTTCTTGACCTCCAGGGTGGCGGCGAAGGCGAACACGGCCAGCAGCAGGACCGGGGGCAGGATCAGGGCGTTGCGGCTCTTGGCGTCGCGCAGCACGGCCAGCAGTTCCTTGACGACCAGGGCGCGCACGCGTGTGGCGTTCATGACAACGTCCGGCTGGTGTTCTTGAGGGTGAGGCCGAGCATGGCCACGGCGATGAGCGCCATGCCGGCCATGTTGGGCAAGAGCAGCTCCCAGGCGTCCCCGATCAGGAAGAGCGTCTTCAGGCAGGAGACGTAGTACCGGGCCGCGATGCAGCGCGAGAGCAGCTCGATGGGGTAGGGCATGCTGGAAGGCTCGAAGACGTAGCCGGAAAGGAAGTAGGCCGGCAGGAAGGCCGCCTGGATGGCCGCCTGGGCGGCCACGAACTGGTTGTTGGCCAGGGACGAGATGAGAAGCCCGAGCCCCAGGGCCGAGAACATGAATACCGAGGAAACGGCCGTCAGGGCGAGGACGGAACCGCGGAAGGGCACATGGAACACGGCCAGGGTGATGGCCAGGCACAGGAACATGGCCGCCATGCCCAGCAGGAAGTAGGGGGTCAGCTTGCCGAGGAGCATCTCGAAGCGCCCCACCGGCGTGGCCAGCATGGCCTCCATGGTGCCGCGCTCCCATTCCCGGGCGACGACCAGCGCCGTGAGCAGCGCCCCGATCAGGGTGAGGTTGATGGCCATGCCGCCCGGCAGCAGGCTTTCGAGGCTCACCAGCTCCTGGTTGTACCAGGTGCGCGGCACGAGCCTCACGAGCGCGCTCGTGGTCACGCCGCGCTCGCGTTCCCGCAGCTCCATCCAGGACTGCCAGACGCCCATGGCGTAGTTCTGGAGGAAAGTGGCGGTATTGGGCACGGAGCCGTCGGCGATGACCTGGAAGGGGACCTCGACGTCGGCCCGGGCCAGGTCCCGGCTGAAGGTCCGGGGGATGACCACCAGCCCGAAGAGCCTGCCGGAGACGAGGGCGTCCTGGAACTCGCGGCGGTCGTTGCCCTGGGACGCGTCGAAGTACCGGGAGGCCCGAAACGAGGCCGCCAGGCTCTGGGCGTCGGGCGAGGGGTCCTCGAGGGCCAGGCCCACGGCGAGGTGCTCCAGGTCCAGGTTGGTGGAGTAGCCCGAGAGCAGGGTGAGGAAGACCGGCAGGACCAGGCCGATGAGGATGGAGGAGGGGTCGCGGACGATCTGCAGGGTCTCCTTGACGATGATCGCCCGCAGCCGCCGGGACGGGGCGTTCATGCGGCGCTCCGGGCCGACTGGGCCTGTTCGCTGCGCTCGACCAGGGCGATGAAGGCGTCCTCCAGGCTCGGGTCGGGCCTGTCCGGGCCGCGCACGCCGTCCTTGAGGGCGTCGGGCGAATCGATGGCGATGACCCGGCCGCGATAGACCAGGGCGATGCGGTCGCAGTACTCGGCCTCGTCCATGAAGTGGGTCGTGATCATGATGGTGACGCCGCGTTCGACCATGCCGTTGATGTGCGTCCAGAATTCGCGCCGGGTGATGGGGTCCACGCCCGAGGTGGGCTCGTCCAGGAAGAGCACCGGCGGCTCGTGCATCACGGCGCAGGCCAGGGCCAGGCGCTGCTTGAAGCCCAGGGGAAGGGTGTCGGCCGAGGCCCCCAGATGCGGCCCCAGGGCGAAGGTCGCCACCATGGCCTCGATGGCCGCCCGGCGGCGCGCGCCGGTCAGGCCGTAGACGCCGGAGAAGAACTCCAGGTTCTGGCGGGCGCTCAGCGTCCCGTACAGGGAGAACTTCTGGGACATGTAGCCGATGCGGGCCCTGGCCGCGCCCGGGCTCTCGCCCAGGGCCAGGCCGTCCACCAGGGCCTGGCCGGAGCTTGGCCGCAGCAGGCCGCACATCATCTTGAACGTGGTGGATTTCCCCGCGCCGTTGGGGCCGAGCAGGCCGAAGATCTCGCCCTGGCGGATGGCGAAGCTGATGTCCCGGGCGGCGGTGAAGTCGCCGAAGCGCCTGGTCAGGTCCCTGGCCTCCACCACGGCGGCCTGGCTGGGCGGTTTCGTGGCCATGTTTTGGGCCAGGGCCGAGACGCCGCCCGGCCCGCCGCCCAGGATGTCCAGGAAGGCGTCCTCGAAGCGCGGCGCGACGGGTTCGAGCCTGGCCTGGGGGCCGGCCTTCAGGGCGTCGAGGTCGACGGCCGGCGCGTCCCTGGCCAGCACGAGGCGCACGTGGCGTCCCTGGATCACGCCGTCGACCAGGCCCGGCTGGCCCAGGGCGCGCCGCAGCACCGCCCGCCGGTTGCCGGCGATGTCCCGGACCTGGAACACGCGCCCGGCCAGGGCCTGGGTCAGCTTCGCCGGCGCGCCGGTGAAAAGCAGGCGGCCCCCGGCCAAGAGCAGCACGTGGTCGCAGGTCTCGGCCTCGTCCAGGTAGGACGTGCTCCAGAGCACGCCGATGCCCTCGTCGGCCAGGGACCGCACCATGCGCCACAGCTCGCGCCGGGAGATGGGGTCCACGCCGACGCTCGGCTCGTCGAGGAGGAGCAGCTCCGGCCGGCGGATCATGGCGCAGGCCAGGCCGAGCTTCTGCTTCATGCCGCCGGAGAGCTTCCCGGCCAGGCGCTTGGTGAAGGGCTCCAGGCCGGTGAAGCCGAGCAGGCGGCGAAAGGCGTCGTCGTACCGCGCGCCGGGCAGGCCGCGCACCTCGGCGTAGAGGCGCAGGTTCTCGGCCACGGTCAGATCCTCGTACAGGCCGAACTTCTGGGGCATGTAGCCGATGCGGGCATGGATGGCGTCGGCCCGGGTCACGGGATCGAGCCCGAGGACGGCGAGCTCGCCCCGGGTGGGATGGAGCAGCCCGGCCAAAAGCCGCATGAAGGTCGTCTTGCCCGCCCCGTCCGGGCCGATGAGTCCCGTGACCCGGCCCGCCGGGATGTCCGCCGTGACGCCGTCCAGGGCCGGCGGCGCGGTCGGGCCGAAGCGCATGGCCAGGTCCTTGGCCGTGGCCAGGGGGGCGGTCACGGCGCGGCTCGCGCGCCGGCTTCCGTTGCCGGCCGGACGGTGACGGGCATGCCCTGGCGCAGGCCGTCGTCGGGCTTGTCCACCACGATGCGCAGCCGGTAGACGAGGTCCGTGCGCAGGGCCTCGGTCTCCACGTTTTTCGGGGTGAATTCGGCCACGGGCGAGATGAAGCCCACGCGCCCGGGGTAGGGCGCGTCCGGCCTGCCGTCGGTGTAGACCTTGACGGGCATGCCGAGATGCACCTCGCCCAGGGACGGCTCCGGCACGTAGGCCCGCACCCAGACCGGCCGGTCCAGGGAGACCACCAGCACCGTGGCCCCGGCCGCGACGACCGCCCCGGGTTCGCGCACCCGGGAGAGGACGCGCCCGTCGGAGGGGCACACGATCCTGGCGTCGGCCAGGTCCGTTTCGGCCGTGTCCACCGAGGCCTGGGCGGAACGGTAGGAGGCCTCGGCTGCGGCCACGTCCTCGGTGCGAAAGCCGGCGAGCTGGAGAGCCAGGGCCTTGCGCGCCCGCTCCAGCTCCGCGCGCAGGGCGTCGCGGCTGTATCCGGCCGATTCGCTCTCCTCCACGGACACGGCCGCGTCGTGCAGCAGGGTCTTTCGCCGCCGGGCCAGGCGTTCGGCGTTTTCCGCCTGGGCCTCGAGCTGGGCGACCTGGGCCCTGGCCTGGGCGATGTCCTCGTCGCGGGAGCCGGCGTGGTACTTGTTCATGGCGGCCAGGGCCACGTCGCGCTCGGCTGCGGCCTTGGCCAGGGCGTCCTGGTAGGGCTTGGCGTCCAGGGCGGCCAGGAGGTCGCCGGCAGCGACCCGGTCGCCCTCGTCCACGCGGACCTCGGCGATCCTGCCGGGCACGCGAAACCCCAATTCCACCTGGCGGATGTCCACATTGCCGTAAAGGCGCAACCCCTCGCCGCGCTTTCCCCGGTCGGCCGCCAGATGCCAGCCCAGCCCGCAGACGGCCAGGGCGGCCAACAGCCAGAGCAGCTTCTTCTTCATGGTCCGCTCCTGCCGGCCGTCGGCGCGAAGCCCGCCGCAAGGGCCTCGGCCTGCCTGGCGCAGACGGCGACGATGGCCGCCACGTGGGCCTGCGACAGCCGGTCCTCGCCGACCAGGGCGAGCAGGCTCGGCATGCCCACGCGGAAGATGAACATCTGCCCCATAAGGGACATGGTGTGCAGGTGCAGTTCCAGGGAGCCCTCGGGCAGGTCCAGCAGGCGGTGCAGCAGGGCGTTGAGGGCGGCGTGGATATGCACGAGAAAGTTGTCGTGGATGATGCCGAATCCGTCGGTCGGCGCGATCTGCTCCTGCAGCATGATCTGGGTGCAGGAGCGCGACTGGGGGCTGTCGAGCATGGCCGTCACCAGCCCCCGGACCCCCTCGCGCAGGGCCTGGAGCAGGGTCTCGCGGCCGCTGGCCGCGTCTTCGCAGACCGCGCGCAAGCGGTCCAGGCAGGGGGCGATCTCCTCACGCTTGATGCGGACGATGTGTTCGAGGACCGCCCGGTAGAGCCCCTCCTTGCCGCCGAAGTGGTAGGGAATGGCCGCGAGGTTCGCCCCCGCCTGCCGGGCCAGCTCCCGGGTGGTGGTGGCGTCCAGGCCGTGCAGGCCGAAGAGCAGCATGCCCGCCTCGACGAGCCTGCGCCGGGTCTCGTTTTCCAGGGGCCGGACCGGTTCGTCCACGGGGATGTTTGGCGCATGTTTCATTCAATCGAATGAATACGCCCATTGGCGACGGCGTCAAGTCCCGGCCTGCCCGGACCGGGCCACCAACGACAAGCGGGGCGCGGCTCACGCCCCGCCCCGCTTGCCGCCGACGCCGGGAGGCGCGACGTCGCTACTTCTTGAGGTGCAGATGCACGCCCATGCCGCCGGTGAAGCAGTCAGGGGTGCACAGGATGCGCGGGTTGGACCCCACGTGGCGCTTGGCTCGGGCCATGGCCTCCTCGAAGGTGGCGGTGGGTGTGAAGCCCATGCCGCGGGCGAAGCGCGGGGCCTTGGCACCGGCAACGTACACGGCGCTGGTGCGCAGGGCGGGCACGCTGCCGCCGCTGATCATCGACATGGCGTGGTAGGGGTGGTAGGTGTTGAAATTGGAATACTTGTAGCAGTACTCGGGATGGGCGGACAGGGCGTCGGCGTCCTGGGAGGTCAGGAATTCTGCCGGGGTGCAATACTTCTGCAGGGCCTCGTAGGTCTCCTCGTAGGACGGGAACCAGTTGGCGTTGAACCAGCCGTCGCACACCGACACGGCGATGATGACGCCGCCCTCGCGGAAGGCTCCCCAGCAGCGCGAGAGCTGGCCGCCGATGGCCAGGCTCATGAGGATGGGGTTGGTGCCCATGCCCGGGCCGTAGTGGAAGTTGCGGGGCACGCCCATGATGAGCACGTCCGCCGGCTCGGCCATGTCGATGGCGTAGTTGGTGCGCTTTTCGGCCATGGGCCAGGTGGCCTTCTCGATTTCGCCCAGCAGGCCGGCCTGCACGTCCAGGACCTGCGCCCTTTTGCCGATGACCGCGTCCACGCCGAAGATCTTCTTGCCGATGCCTTTCTCGATGGCCTCGCCGATGGAGCGGAACTGGTGGCGCTGGTGGGAATGGGGGGAGGCCCCCAGCCAGTCGTCGCGGTGCATGGTCTTGGGGCAGTGGTGGGAGCTGATGCAGCGCCAGGTGGTGTGGCCGGTGACGAGCATCTTGTAGCCGCCGGAAAAGCCGCCGTAGGGGTTGCCGGCGCAGTGCCCGACCACGATGGGGAGGTCGGCCTCGGCCAGAAGCCGGCTCACCTGCACGATGTTGCCCATCTCGTCGCGGCCGAGGTCCACGATGTCCGGGGATTCGGCGTCGTGGTTGAGGAGCCGGTCGGGCCAGAACATGTCCACGATCTTCTTGCCCAGGTACCAGTTCCACTCCTCGAGGGTGTTGTGGCGGTGCAGGCCCGGGGCGCACAGCAGGGTGATGTCCTCCAGGCGCACGCCGGCGGCGAGCAGTTCCTCGACGATGATGGGGATGGCCACCTTGCGGTGGCACAGCGGCCCGGCCCCGCCCTTGACGCGGTCGGGAAAGCCGATGACCACCTTCTGGCCGGGCTTGGCCAGCTCGCGCAGGGGGGGCGTGCCCAGCGGCTTGGCCAGGGCCCGGCGGGTCGCCTCGGCCGGGTCCACGGCGGGGGGATCGGTGTCCACTTCGGCCAGACGCAGCACGGTCGCGCCGTCCGGCAGTTCCACGCGCATTTTCGTATCGCCGTAGTCCAACAAAACGTCTTGCATGACCAGTCACCTTGGTTTGCGTTGTCCGGCAAGAAACCTGCCGATGCCAAAGCGGCGCGCAGGAGCCTGCGCTACCACCACTTGATCTTTTCCGTCACGTAGTTGCGGATGGCCACGAAGTCGGGATCGTCGAAACGCCGCGGCCGCGGCAGATCGACCACCACCTCTTCCTTGACGGTCGTGGGCTTGGTGGAAAGGATGAGGATGCGCTGGGCCATGTACACGGCCTCCTCGATGTTGTGGGTGATGAAGACCACAGTGGTGCCAAGCTCCTGCCAGAGGCGGATGACCTCGTCCTCCAGGAAGAAGCGCAGCTTGACGTCCATCTGCCCGTAGGGCTCGTCCATGAGCAGCAGGTCCGGGTGCATGGCGAAGGCCCGGCCGATGATGATGCGCTGCTCGGAGCTGACGGAGAGCTGGTGGGGATAGCGGTCGCGCAGGTCCTGAAGTCCGAGCATCTTGATGATCATCTCCACGCGCTCGTCGATGACCTCCTTGGGCAGCTTCTTGATCTCCAGGCCGAAGCGCAGGTTCTTTTCCACCGTGAGCCAGGGAAAGGCCGAGGGTTCCTGGAACACGAAGGCCAGGTTGTGCTTCTTGGGGTCGGCGGACTCGCCGTCGATGAAGAGGTCCCCGCGCGTGGGGCTGTAGATGCGGGTGAGCAGGTTCAGGAAGGTGGTCTTGCCGCAGCCCGTGGGGCCGACCACGCAGACGAACTCCCCCCGCTTGATGTTGAAGGAGATGTCGTCCAGGACGTGCAGCTGGCCGAAGTACTTGGTCAGGTTCCGGACTTCGACCTTGATGTCGCTGTCGGGGGTGCTCATGCGGCGCTCCATGGAAGACGGCGCGTCTTGGCGCGCGCGTGGTCGTTGTGGCGAAGGACGTTCCCGGGCATGGCGTTTTCGCGTCCCTAGATGGCCAGGTCCATGTTGTCGGCGATCTTCTTGCGCACGGCCAGAAAGTCCGGGTCCGTCATGTTGCGCGGCCGCGGCAGGTCGATGTCGTAGATCTCCTTGATGTGGGCCGGCCCGTTGGAGAGCAGCACGATGCGGTCGCCGAGGTAGACGGCTTCCTCGATGTTGTTGGTCACGAAGAGCACGGTGCGCTTTTCCTGCTGCCAGATGCGCTGGATCTCGTCCTCCATGGCGTAGCGCGTCTGGGCGTCGAGCTGGCCGAAGGGCTCGTCCATGAGCAGGATCTCCGGGTTGCCGGTGTAGGCGCGGGCGATGCCCACGCGCTGCTTCATGCCGCCGGAGAGCTCGAAGGGGTAGCTCTTCTCGAACCCCTGCAGGCCGACCAGGTCGATGTACTTCTGGGCCTCGGCGCGCCAGACGGCCTTGTCCGTGCCGGTGATCTGCGGGCCGAAGGCCACGTTGTCGAGGACGGTCTTCCAGGGCATGAGCGCCAGCTTCTGGAAGACCATGGCGATGCGGGGGTCGCTGCCCTCGATGCGGCAGGCGTCGAGAAAGACCCCGCCGTCGATGGGACGTTCCAGGCCGCCGACGATGTTGAGCAGCACGCTCTTGCCGCACTGGCCGGGGCCCAGGATGACGAGGAACTCGTTGTCGAAGACGTCGAGGCTGACGTCCACCACGGCGTCGCGCACCGCATTGCCGACCACGTAGCTCTGGCAGATGTGGCGCAGGCTCAGTTTGACTGTTTTCGCGTCCATGGGCACAGCAGCAGCTCCGTAAGTTGGGTGATGATCGCGAGCAGGGCTCCGACCAGTCCGATGAAGATCATGGAGAGCAGCACCAGCGGCATGTCCAGGGAGTCCATGCCCCGGATGATGAGAAAGCCCACGCCGGATTTGCCGCCAAGCATCTCGGCCGCGAGCACCACCATCCAGGCCGCGCTGGTGGAGGTGCGGATGCCGGCGAAGATGGCGTCCAGGGCCGAGGGAATGGCGATCTTGAAGAGCTTCTGGCGGGCGTTGGCGTTGAACATGGTGCCCACGTCCAGGTAGATCTTCTGGACGAAGCGCATGCCGGCGTGGGTGTTGACCACGATGGCCGGGATGGAGCCGATGAAGACCAGCAGGATCTTGGGGAATTCCCCCAGTCCGAACCAGATGGTGATCAGCGGGATCCAGGCCAGGGGCGGCACCGAGCGGAAGGCGGTGAAAAGCGGCGTGAGCAGGGAGTCGCTTTTCCTGTACCAGCCGGTCAGGATGCCGAAGGCGATGCCGAACAGCCAGGCGCAGACCAGGGCGATGCACACCCGCTGCAGGCTGGCCCAGACGTGGCCGAAGATGGTGAGGCCCTTGATGGGGTGGCGCATGATCAGGACGAACCGGTCCCAGGTGGCCCCGGGCGAGGGGAACCGGGCGTTCTCGCCCTGGGAGACGTACACCCAAAGCGCCAGCAGAAGCCCCAGGGACACGAAGGGGAGCACCCTGTGGATGCGCTTCCACAGGAGCTCGCGGCGTTCCATGTCGCTCATCACGATTGGCTGGTTCATTGCTTCTTCCACCCCAGGACCCTGTTTTCCACGACGTTGAGCAGCGCCACGAACAGGGTGCCGATGACGCCGATGACCGCGATGCCGAGGATGACGATGTCCGCCCGGGCGAACTGGCGGCCCATGATGATCATGTAGCCAAGGCCGCTGTCCGCCGCGAGCATCTCCGCCGCGACCAGGGTCGCCCAGGAGTTGCCGAGCGCCACGCGGATGCCGGCGAAGACCATGGTCATGGCCGACGGGCAGCCCACCTTCCAGAAGATGGTGAAGTTGGACGCGCCGCAGGTCTTGGCCACGTTGATGAGCACGGGGTTCGTCTGGCGGATGCCGGTGTAGGCGTTGATGAGGCACGGCACGAAGGCGGCGAAGAACACGATGAAGGCCTTGGCCTTGAGGTCGATGCCGAGCCAGACGATGGTCAGGGGAATCCAGGAGACGGGCGGAATGGGCCTTATGATCTCGAAGACCGGGCGCATGAAGCTGTCGAAGGCCCGGTACCAGCCCATGAGCAGCCCCAGGGGGATGCCGATGACGATGGCCAGGCCGAAGCCCGTGAGGGCGACGGTCAGGCTCGACAGGATGTTGACCCCAAGCACCGCGCCGTCGGGGCTCGGATCGACCAGCTTGACGAAGAACAGGCCGACGATCTCGAGGGGCGAGGCCAGGAAGCGTTCCGAGAGCAGCCCGGAGGCGGCGACGGCCTGCCAGAGGAGCAGGAAGCCCAGGATGCCGAGGACGGACAGCGCGGTCGCCGTGCGTTTGTCCCGTTTCTTCTGGCGCTTCACCAGGGCGACGCGTTCGGCTTCGCTGAGCCGTGCCGTGGACGGTGGTTGTGTCATGGCCGTATTGCCCCCTGCGCCTCTCCCGCGTCTTGCCGCGGGAGAGGCCGGATGGTTGGGTGGACGCGTGGTCGCAGGGCGACCCTTCGGCGGCAGGGGACGCTCGACGCCTCCCCTGCCGGGCCTTTCGCGGCTACTGCGCGGCGAGCCCCTGCGCCTGCATCACCTGTTTGGCCGCCTCGGCGATGGCCGGGTCGATCAGGTGGCTCTTGATGATCTTTTCCTTGTCCTCGGCGGAGTACTTGTTCTGGGAGATGAAGAAGTCCATGCCGGCGAAGATCTCGCGCTCGGCCTGGGTGAGGGGGACGCCCTTGTAGGGGCCGGCGTCGTCCGTGGTGGCCACGGTCATGATGTCGATGGACTTTTTAAGCGGCGGCCCGGCGAACCACTCCATGACGCGCTGGGCGATGCTCGGCGTGCAGGCGATGCCCTCGTCCTGGCAGCTTTCCAGGAAGTGCTGGGCGGCCTTTTTGAGGTTGGCGTCGCTGGTCTTGATCCACTGGCAGGTGAGGTGGAAGACGAGGTAGGCGGTGGTGAGCAGTTCCTTCTTCTCTTTCAGGGACGCCTGGGTGGCCAGGGTGCCGCAGGGGGCCACGACGTCGAGATTGCGGCCGTCGGCGATGCGCACGAAGCCCTTGTCGTCGGCGGTGAAGGCGATGGCGTTCCACACGGCCAGGCCGTCGCCCTGCTTGCCCATGAAGCCGGTCAGGGCGCTGGCCACGTCCATGTTGATGGATTTGACGTCCTTAAGCCCCAGGCCGACGTTTTTGAGCGCCGCCACCAGGGTGGCCTGGGCGGTGGTGCCCAGGGGATAGAGCCAGGTCGTGCCCTTCCAGTTGTCGGGATTCTTCATGTCCTTGGACAGGGGGCTGCCCGGGCGCACGAAAAGCGCCAAGTTCTTCTCGTAGTCCGAGATGCCGATGACCCGGATGTCGTAGCCGACCATGCCGGCCAGAAGGCCGCCCAGGCCGCAGCCGGCGATGTCCCAGTTGGCGTTGGCCTCCATCATGGCCGGGCCGTTGGTGAAGGTCTCGTACTTGAGCTCGATGTTGAGCTCCTTGAAGAAGCCTTCCTTGTCGGCGATGTAGAAGGGGATGGACAGGGGCGAACCGGCGAAGAAGCCCACCCGCAGCACCTGCTTCTTGGCGAAGGGCTTGAGGCCGAAGGTGGTTTTGGCGCCATCCGCCGCGGGGTCGGCGGCAAAAGCGCCGGCGCAGGCCCAGGCCAGCGTCAGCATACCGCACAGAACCATGGCCAGGAAACGGTGTGTTCTTTTCATCGTTGCCTCCTTCTTCGGGTTCGCTCGTCGTGATGGCGCGCCGAAACGCCCCGCGTCCGGGGATGCGCCGTTCGTTGCCATTGCCAGGCGTCGCCCGCTGGTGCGGGCCTTTTATCGGTCCCTTCCGGGGGCCACGGCCCCGCTCATGGCGTTGCCCTCGCAGTCCCTGGGGGCGGGCACGCCGAGAATGGCGGCCAGGGTCGGGGCGATGTCGATGATGTTGGCCGGAATGTCGCGCTCGCCCCGGGCCACGCCCGGGCCGTGGGCGACGAGCAGGCAGTGCATGTCCGGCTCGTGGGGCAGGGCGGTGTGCACGCCCGTGAAATGGCGGCCGAGCACGGCCGGCTCGAACATCTCCGGGCTTTCCACGATGCGCTCGGTGCCGTCGCGGTACTTTACCGCCGCCCGGTAGACGAAGGGGCAGTTCATGTAGCGGCGGCGGATGGCGAAGAGCACGTCGCCCACGCGCTCGAAGCCCTTGCGCTCGTAGACGCCGAACTGGGAGGCCAGCTGGCGCGGCAGGGCGACCTCCACCACGCGTTCCCCGGTTTCCGGGTCGCGCCAGGCGAGCAGGGCGTCGATGATCTCGTTTTGCACCTTCTCGTAATCCGCCGGATCGACCGAGCCATGGGGATCGCGGCCGCGCAGGTTGACGAAGAGGTGGGCGTGGCAGGGCTCCAGGGGGAAGCACTTGGTCCTGCTCCAGTCCACGACCATCTCCCCGGTGGCGGGGTCGATCTCGTAGGCGAGCAGTCCCGCCTCCTTGAGGAACTTCTTCATGTAGGGGCTCGAGGCCAGGGCGGAGAAGCCGTGGTCCGAGACCAGGACCACCAGGGTTTCGTCGAGGTCCACGTCCTCAAGGATGCGGCCCACGGCGTCGTCCACCTGGGCGTAGCCCTGGCGCAGGACGTCGGTCCAATACTCCAGGCGCTCGGGGTCGTAGTGGGGCGAGCTGGGGTCCAGCGCCCCGTACATGACGTGCTGCAGGTGGTCCACGGTGCCGACCCAGGTGTAGACGGAGTCGATGTCGGCGCGCCCGAGCGCGTACTTCGTGGCCCCGGCCCACCAGTCGGCCAGCTGGCGCAGCTGGTCCATGTAGGTGGGCAGCTCCACCCAGCCGTCCATGAACGACCAGGGGTCGTCCACCTCGATGTAGGGGCCGGCTGCGGCCTCGACCTCGGGGGTGATGGACGGGGGCAGGGTGTAGGCCTCGGCGGTGTTGACGGCGCTGGCGTAGAGGCGCAGGCCCTTGGCGTCCGGGGCCAGGGCGGCCAGGTGGAGGCGGAAGCGGCCCCGGCGGGGCTTGCCGTCCTTGTCCGTGAAGTCCTCTTCGATCCAGCCGCTCCAGCCGCCCGGGGAGAGCACGGCCACGGCCGCGGCCGCGTCCTTGGCCGGGGCGATGGTCGCCGTGTCGTAGCCGCCGGTCGCGCCGGCCGTGAGGGCGACCTGGTAGCGCGGCCCCTTGGCGTAGACCGGGGGCACGTCGACGGCGAATTCCAGGGGGGGCAGGGCGCTTTGGGGAAGGTTCGTCCAGCCCGCTGCCGGCGCGGGCGCGACCTGCACGGCCCGGCCGGGCACCTGGTCGCAGGGGAGCTTTTCCGTGGAGAACACGGCGCTGCCGGCCACGTCCCAAAGCGGCATGTAGAAATAGCGGAAGGGAGGGTTCAGCGAGGCGGCGATCTGGATGCCGTGCTCCTCGGCCAGGTTCATGGGCCAGGTGACGGGCCAGTTGACCAGGGCCACCCGGCGGCCCACGGCGTTCTCGCTTTCCCAGAGGGTCTCGGCCAGGAGCAGGCGCTTGTCGAAGGAGGTCTGCCAGGAGTCGAGGGCCTCGCCGGGCATGCGCACCATGAGGCTCGGGATGCCGCAGGTGCCGGGGCCGGCCCCGGTGACGATGGCGCACCAGGCCGCCGCGGTGAGCGGCGGAAAGGTGGGGATGACGCGCGTGCTGAAGCCGCCTTGCATGAGGCGCGCGATGCTGGGCAGGCTTCCTTCCTTGGCGAACCGCTTGACGTAATCGGGCAGGGCGGCGTCGACGCCGAGCATGAGGAGTTTTTTCGCCCGGGCCATGCTAGTGTCCTCCCTTCCAGAGGTTGCCCATGCATTTCCACATGACGGAGGTGTCCTCGCCGCCGAAGCCCTGGGCGCAGGAGGTCCGGTTGAGGAAGTCCACGGCGCGGCCGAGAAGCGGCGGCGCTCCGGCCCCCTCGGCCATCTCCACGCCCAGGCGGACGTCCTTGGCCAAAAGGGCCACGGTGAAGGTGGGGTCGTCGTAGCGCTCGTCGCTCACGCGCTGGCCGAGTTCGCGGAAGAGGTTGCTGACGGTGCCGGCCTGGCTGGCGGTGATGACGTCGTAGAGCCGGCCCGGGGCGACGCCGACCTTCTCGGCCACGGCCATCATCTCGGCGGTCATGGCGTTGATGGCGCCGAACATCATCTGGTTGAGGAGCTTGACCTTGTGGCCGGCGCCGCTGTCGCCCATGTGCACGACGTGGGCGGCGACCAGGCGAAGGAGCGGCTCGACCCGGGCGCAGGCCTCGGCGTCGCCGCCCACGGGCAGGGCCCATTTGCCGACGCTGGCGGGGCGACCGAGGACCGGGGCGTCCAGGTAGGCCACGTCCCACTCCCGGGCGGCCTCGGCCATGGCCCGGGTGTTTTCCGGGGCGCTCGTGCACATGTCGACGATCACGGTCCCGGGCGCGGCCGCTTCCAGCAGGCCGCCCGAGCCGAGCATGCAGGCGGCGATCTCCGCCGGTCCCGGCAGGAACAGGATGATGCAGCCGCTGGCCCGGGCCAGGGCCTCCAGGCTCTCGTGCATGGTCACGCCCAGTTCCGCGGCCTTGGCCACGCAGGGGGCGAAGGCGTCGTAGCCGTGGACGGCCAGGCCGTGTTCCAGGAAGGTCGCGGCGACAGCGCGCCCCATCACTCCGGTGCCGACAATGCCTACGGTTTTCATAGCGTTCCTCTGTGCTCCATCGTCGCCGGCGAACGTGCCGGCCCTGCGCCCGACGCCCCGCCTTCCCCACGGCGCGCCGGACTATGCCGGGCTGCAGGACTTGCGCAGCACCAGCTGGGTATCCAGACACAACCTCCGGGGCAGACCGTCGCCGGCTTCGACCATGTCCATGAGCAGGCTCACGGCGAGATGGCCGATGTCCCAGCTCGGGACGCGCACCGTGGTCAGGGGAGGGGACGTGTAGTTGGTGAATTCGATGTCGTCGAAGCCCACGATGGAAATGTCCTCGGGCAGGCGCAAGCCGCGTTCCCGCACGGCGGCCATGGCGCCGATGGCCATGAAGTCGCTGGCGGCGAACACGGCCGTCGGGGGCTTGGGCAGGCGCAGCAGGCGGGACATGGCCTCCTTGCCGTTGAGCATGGTGGGGTGGCGCTCGATGACGAGGGCGGGATCGCAGGGGATGCCGCGCGCCTCCAGGGCCGCCGCGTAGCCGTCGTAGCGCCGCCTGGCCCGCAGGATGCCCGAGCGCGGACCGACGATGAGGCCGACCCGGCGGTGTCCGAGCCCGAGCAGGTAGTCGGTGGCTTCGAAGGCGGCCTGGTAGTTGTCGATGCCGACATAGCTCAGGGGGACCGACTCGGGCAGGATTTCCCAGGCCACGAGGCAGGGCAGGCCCTTTTCGGCCATGGACAGGATGAGCTGCTCGTTGGCCTGGCAGTAGCCGGTGAGGATGACGCCGGCCATGCGGCGCTCCAGGCACTTGTGCAGGAGCACGGCCTCGATCTCGGGATCGTAGCGCGTGTTGCTGACCATGACGGGGAAGCCGCGCTCGTAGGCGTATTCCTCGATGGCCCCCACGGTGCTGGCGAAGACGGTGCCGCCGGTGGTGGGGATGAATACGCCGAGGACCGAGGATTTGCGCCGGGACAGGTCGGCGGCGGCGGCGTTGTAAATATAGTTGTTTTCGCGGATGATGCGTTCGATGTTCTCCCGGGTCGCCTTGCTGACGAGGTGGGGGGAGTGCAAGGCCCGGGAGACGGTGGCCGGCGAGACTCCGGCCATCTGGGCGACGTCCTGGATGGTGATCTGCGCCATGTGACTCCCTGGTGCCTCGTTGTCGGCATGGGCCGGCCGGCGCGTGCGCGACGGCGTTTTCCCATGCGGCATGTTGCCGTTGCCGGAAGAACGCGAATGAATGAAAACGGTTTCATCCAGCACAGGCAAATTGTCAAGAAAAAGCGCGGAACCATCTGAATTTATACTTATTTTATAAAAATATACTGTCTATGCTACGTTTTTTCAATAATAAGCGTGTTTTTGATATACTTTTTCAAAAAATACAGCCAGAAACGCTTCCGGAGCAGCCGCAGGGGAGACGGGACGCCCTGGGCGGCCGGGTGGCGTCGAGGGCCGCCAGCCGGGGGATGTCGCCGCTTGACAGGCTGCCGGCGTTGCGGAATGAAAGCGATTGCATCGGCGGGCGGGACCGTCTCGACCCCGGGAAATCCGAGCCAGGAGGTTGACCATGTGGCTACTGGCGGCGACCGTGCTGGTCGTCGGCGTGCTGACCGGCCTGACAGGCGTGGGCGGCATCCTGGTCATCCCCGTCCTGCAGACCGCCACCGGGCTTCCCGTGCAGGCCGCCATGGCCACCGCCTTGTGCAGCTTCTTCTTCGTGGGGGCCGTGGCGGTCTGGCTGCAGCAGCGGCGTCAGGCCATAGACTGGGCCCCGGCCCTGCCCCTGGCCGCGAGCGCCGCCGTGGCCAGCCCGCTCGGGGCCGTGGCCAACGCCTACGCCCCGGTCGCCCTGCTGCAGCTGGTGCTGTCGCTTTTGATCGTCTTTGCCGGGATCTCGGCGCTTTTTCCGCCCAAGGCCGGCGCGTTGCTCCGGTTCGACCCGGCGAGCCGGCGGCACAAGGCGATCATGGTCGGCATCGGCGCGGTGGTGGGTTTCTTCTCGGGACTGACCGGCGCGGGCGGCCCGGTCCTGTCGATCCCCATCATGGTGGCCCTCGGCTTTCCCCCCCTGCTTTCCATCGCCGCCGGCCAGGTGCTGCAGGTGGCTGTCGCCGCCTGCGGCACGCTTGGCAACGTGTTCTACGGCGTGGTCGATTTCCCCGTGGTCGCCTGGATCACGGTGGTGCAGATCCTCGGACTCGTCTTCGGCATCCGCCTGTCCCCCCTGGTTTCGCCCCAGCGCCTGCGCCGCCTCGTCGCGTCCATCTGCCTGCTCGTGGGGGCGTACGGCTGCATCCGCGCCCTGATCGCCTCGTAGGGCGCACGGGAAGGACGCGCCGGAGCCGACAAGGGGCCCCGGCGCGTCCGGCTGCGCCATCGGCGGACGCGGTTTTAGACGACGGCCTCGATGAGGCGCGGTCCCTTTTCCCGAAGGGCCGCGGCGAAGGCGTCGGCGAAGGCCTGGGTCGTTTCCGCCCGCACGGCCGCGACGCCCATGCCCTCGGCCAGCCTGACCCAGTCCAGGACGGGGTCGTGCAGGTCGAGCAGGGACAGGGCCCGCTCGCCTCCCGGGGCGGCCCGGACCAGGCGCAGTTCCTGGTTGAGCACGGCGTAGGACCGGTTGGCGTAGATCACCGTGACCACGTCGAGGCGCTCCCGGGCCTGGGTCCACAGCGCCTGCAGGGTGTACATGGCGCTGCCGTCGCCTTCCAGGCACACGACCTTGCGGTCCGGCGCGGCCACGGCCACGCCGGTGGACAGCGGCAGGATGTCCCCGATGGAGCCGCCCGTGAGCGAAAGGGCGTCGTGGGGCGCGGCCGTGGCGAGCAGGGAGGCGTGGGGCAGCGTGGACGTGATGCCTTCGTCCGTGACGATGGCGTTTTCCGGCAGCAGGGCGGCGACGATGCGCATGACGCCCTGGGCGGTGAGCGGCCCCGGCGGCGGCGGGGCGGGCGGGTCGAAGGGCGCGACGGGGCAGGCGGCGGGCGCGCCCAGGGCCTCGGCCAGGGCGGCCAGGGCGGCCTCGCCGTCCTCGTGGGGCAGGGACAGGGTCAGGATGTCGCAACCGGGCGGGGTGAGCCAGCTCTCCTGGCCGGGGTAGGCGAAAAAGGACACCGGCGGCTCGGCTCCGACCAAAAGCAGCTGCTCGAAGGCGGCCAGGCGGGCGAGGATGTCCTGGCCCCGGTAGGGGAGCCGCTCGACCCGGGGCGAGCCGGCTCCGGCGCGCAGGCGCGGGGTGAAGGTGTCGCAAAAAAGCGTGCTTCCCGTCCTGGCGGCGATGCGGCCGGCGGCCCGGAGCCCGTCTCCGTGGAGCACGGCCCCGCGCATGAGAATGGCCGTCTTCCTGCCGCGTGAAAGCGCTCTGGCCGCCGCGTCCACGGCTCCCTGGGCGACCGCCGCCGGGGGACGGACCGCAAGGGGCGGGGCGGGGCGTTCCGCCGGCAGCCAGGCGGTGTCGGCGGGCAGGATCAGGGTCGCCACCCGGCCCGGGGCCTGGCGGGCGGCCCAGACCGCCTGGGCGGCGTCGGCGGCCACGGTGCGCGGGCTGTCCGACCGGCGCACCCAGTGGGAGATGGCTTCGGCGAAGCCCTTGACGTTGGATTTGAGCGGCGCGTTGTAGCGCTCGTGATAGGTGGCGTGGTCGCCGACGACGTTCACCATGGGCGACTGCCCGCGCCGGGCGTTGTGGATGTTGGCCATGCCGTTGGCGAACCCGGGGCCCAGGTGGAGCAGGGTGCAGGCCGGCTTGCCGGCCATGCGGGCGTAGCCGTCGGCCGCGCCGGTGGCCACGCCCTCGAACAGGCAAAGCACCGGGCGCAGGCCGGGGATGCGGTCCAGGGCGCTGACGAAATGCATTTCCGAGGTGCCGGGATTGGCGAAACAGACCTCTATGCCGCTGGCGACCAGTGTGGCGACGAGGGATTCGGCCCCGTTGCAGGTGTCGGATGCCTGGTGTTGGGGGCCGTTTGCATGTGCGTCGGGCATTGTCTTTCCTTTGCGGCGGTCCTGTCGTCGGCCGTTGCCTGCAGGCCTGGCCAACGGCGAGGGGCGACGTGTTTTTCGCGGCCTTTCCTCAAGCCGTCCGTTGCAAGGATAACGGCGACGGCAGGCGCTTTCAAGGCCGGCGGGAGCGGGAAGGGGCGGACCTGACGGCTCGCGCCGCCGGCCGGGAAAAAAGAAGCCCCCGGGGCCGGCGGCCGCGGGGGACGTTCGCGTCTCGGGCGACGGCGCGTCAACCCAGGCCGTGGGTCTTGCCCTTGACGGATTCGATGGCCACGCGCACCACGGCCGTGGCCGCCAGGCTCGTCTTTGGATAGTCGAACTTCCTGTCCGTGAACCGGGCCACGATCCGGTCCAGGGCGGCGATCTTCTCCGCCTCGTCTTCCACCACGCTCGCCCGGCCAAGGCCCACCACGGTGCGGTGGGCGGCCTCGAAGTCGCAGGCGTTCTCGCTTTCGACCACCCCCTGGTCCAGGGACACGGCGAAGCAGACCTTGGGGTTGCGCTTGAGGATGGACATTTTCGTGCCCGCGCGCGCGCCGTGGAAGTACAGGACGTCGCCGGCGAAGGCGTAGAAGACCGGGACGAGAAACGGCGTGTCCTCGTCGCAAAGGGCCAGGTACATGACCTTGCCGGCCTCAAGCACGGCGTCGATGGCGGCGCGGTCCGCGATCTCGCGGTCCTTGCGCCGCATGGGGCCGTGGGGGAAATCCTGATGGGACATGGCTGATGCCTCCTTGCCGGCGCGCCGGCGTCAATCCTTTTCGATGAGGCTGCCGCAGTCGGCGCAGGTGGTCGCGCGTACGACGCCTCCCCGGCCGGGCCGGGCCACGGGCACCGGGTAGGCCGCCTTCCTGGCCGGCGTTTCCCGCAGCGCCGCCACGTACTGCGGCGGCAGGCCGCGCAGCTCGGCCCCGCGCGCGATGTGGCGCAGGTATTCCATGCTCGGCTTTCGCGGCGCGCCGAGCATGTCCTTCTTGTAGAGCAGCGCCTCGCGGGGCGCGCCCGAGGCGTCCGTCACCGTGACGGGAGAGTGGAAATAGGTCCCCGTGCCGTTGAAACGGGCGTCCTGCCAGGCGTCGAGGCTGTCGGCGTCCAGGTGGGAAAGCGCGTAGAGCACGCCCCAGACCGCGCGGCCCGGGGAAGGGACGACGGTTTCCAGCGCCCCGTCCCAGACCAGGGACGTGCCGAAAAAGGCCAGCCGATGGTCGGCCAAGTGCGCCGGGCCGAGGCATTTGGCCCCCAGGCAGCGGGCGGCGATCTGTTCGGGGTGCATGTTCGCGCCGTAGGCGAAAAAGAGGATTTTCCCGTTTTCGGGCGTCGTGGTCCCGAGCATTCCCGCCACGGCGGCGGATGCGGCCGAAGGTTTGGTCATGACTGTCTTCCTCCGTGTCGCGTGTTCCGAAAGGCGACGACACCGTAGCAATCTTTCAGTCTGAACCCCTTGCGGGATTCCAAAGGGCGGCAGCCCTTTGGCCGCCGGAGGCTCTCCCCATGCCGCGACGCCACACCCCCCGGCCTGGGGGAAACCGCCGTGGCGGGACCTTGCGGCCTGACGGCGGTTTCCGGTTCCCGGGCGGTCGCGCGGGGGACCCGGTTGACGGGCCTACCACATGTTGAGGCTCCATTCCCGGACGCGCTTGTGCTCCATGTCCGTGAACAGCACGTTGGCCATCTGCTCGGCCAGCCAGATGGCCCCGGCGTAGCCGACCACGGGATGGCGGTACATGCCGGCCCGGTCGTAGGTGGGGAAGCCCACCCGCAGCATGGGGATGTCGTAGTCGATGGAGATGAAGCGTCCCTTGGAGTGACCGAGGATCAGGTCGAGCTTGAGGCCCCGGTTCTTGATGCGGTCCTCGAGCTCCCAGAAGTCGGCGTTGGTCACGATCTCCATGTCCCAGTCCACGTTTTCCTGCAGGGCCTTCACGCGGGGATCCTTGACGTAATTGGGATTGTCGTCGCCAAGGAGCAGGAGGGTGGGGTGCATTTCCAGGTCGATGCAGAATTCCGCCAGGCCGATGACCAGGTCCGGGTTGCCGTAGATGGCCACCTTCTTGTCGGCGAAGAACATGTGGGCGAGGTCGGTGAGCGCGTCGAGGGCGATGCCGCGCTCGCGCACCAGGGACTCGGGAATGGGCTTGCCGGTGAGCTTCCTGAGGTTGGCCAGAAACGTGTCCGTGTTGCGGATGCCGATGGGCGTGGGGCCGATGATGGTCGGGAGGTCGAACTCCTTTTCCAGGTACTTGGCCGCCTTGCCCCCTTCGTAGGGACTCAGCGCGATGGTGCCCACGGCGTTGGCCGTGCCTTCCAGGTCGGCGATGGTGGTCTCGCCGTGGGAGACGTGGTTGCCCGAGGGCATGAGCGGCGAGTCGAAGGCCTCGATCTCGAAGAGCACCGTGGCATCGATGTCCATTTCCGTAAGCAGGTGCTTGATGGCCGTGACGTCGCCGGGGTTGACCCAGCCGGTCATGACGTTGAGCTTGCCGCTGGGCTCGGTCTTCTTGGCGAAGTAGGCCACGATGTCGCGCATGGCCACGTCGTAGCCCGTGACCATGCTGCCGACGAAGCTCGGGGTGTGGATGGGGATGAGGTGCACCTCGCGGCCCGGGTACTTCTCCTTGAGCAGGCCGCCCTTGAGCTTGGTCACCACGCCCTCGATGTCGTCGCCGATGACTTCGGTCGAGCAGGTGGAGATGATGGGCACCACCTTGACGTGGGGGTAGCGCATGAGCAGTACGTCCACGGCCTGCTCCACCCGGCCGCAGGCCCCGAACACCGCCCCGTCCTCGTGGACCGAGGACGAGGCCAGCTCGAAGCTCTCCTTGAAGTGCTGGGAGAAGACCAGGCGCACGAACATGACGCAGCCCTGGCCGCCGTGCACGATGCCGATGCAGTCCGTGATGCCGATGCTGACGAACTGCGCCCCGGCCGGCTGGCAGGTGAAGATGGGGTTGATGATGCCGGCGCGGGACCGTTCCATGAGTTCGCAGGTCATACGGGATTCCTTCTAGTAGTGCTGGTCGGTCAGTTCCTGGTTAAGCGACCCGTCGATGGTCAGGTAGTCCATGCGTTCGTGCACGCCCTGCATGATGTCCGCGACCTCTTCCTTGGGCAGTCCCGCCAGCCAGGCGTACTTCTCGCGGTAGGCCTCGGCCAGGAGCACGGCGTCCACCCAGTAGCAGCGGTCGGCCGGCGTCTCCAGGGCGACCTTTTCGTCGCACAGGATCTGCTTCGTCTTGAGCAGGATGTTCTCGTTCTGGTCGCGCCTGTCCCAGGCCCGGGAGTGGAACTGCCACAGGCACTTCTTCATGATGTAGTCGACGAGCTGCTCGATGCGTTCCTTGCGCAGTTCTTCCATGGCGTGGTCCTCGTTACGCCGCCGCTCCCGGGGCAGGCGGCGTTTTCATGTAGGGGTATTCCCTGTCGTCGTACCCGGCCAGGCAGTCGAAGTTCCCGGAGTAGGGGCGCATCTCGGCGGAGTCGCGGACGTCCTCCGGCAGGTCGGCGTCGGAGAGCATGCGCCGGGTGACGAAGCCCTGGTCGGTGGGGATCTCGTCCTTGCTGATGTCGCGCTTGGACAGCTCGTGGATGGGCGAATAGACGGCGTTGTAGATGTCGCGGGCGAACCGGACCCAGCCCTCGAAGCCCTTCCAAGGGCCGTTGTGATAGGCGTGGGCGTTTAAGTAGGGCACGCGGACCTTCTTGGCCACCTCGCCGGGACGCTTGCCCGTGAAGATGATGTCGGGCTTGAGCATGTCCATGGCTTCCAGCCCCTCCAGCTCGTTGGGGTCGTCGATGGCCAGCGCCCCCTCCTCGCAGCGGGAGATGCCCTTTTCCATGTCGCCCTGGTGGCCGAACTTGGTGTAGACCGAGACCACGTCCACCTGCATCTCGTCGTGGATGACGTGGGCCCAGTGCCAGAGCTTGGAGCCGCCGGGCCACAGGCAGACCTTTTTCCCTTTCAGCCGCGCCGCGTACCAGTCGAGCTCCGGCTTCCAGCGCGCCGTCTCCTCCTCGATGATCTTCTTGGCCCGGTCCTCGATGCCGAAGAAAAGCGCCACCTTGCGCAGCGACGCGCCCAGCGGCCCGAAGCCGAAGCCGTCGATGTCCAGGCGCGGCGTGCCGTAGCGCTTGCGCAGTTCGTTGCAGATGTATTCGGCCGAGCGGGCGCATTCGAGGACGTTCAAATGCGCGCGGTGCATGCCCCGCAGGTCGTTGTAGGAGCCGTTGCCCGTGAAGGTGGACAGCACCTGGATGCCCATGCGCTTGAAGTAGTCGTCCATGACGACCTGGTCGCCCTGGATGTTGTACTCGCCCACGTAGTTGATGACGTAGTCGCTCTTGATCTCGGGCTCGAAGGTGCCGACCTTCTGGTTGATCCAGGCGATGTTGATCTTGTGGTGGCCGCCGGACTGGCTGGGGCCGCCGAAGCCGGGCGAGTTGCACACGAAGATGTCGACGCCAGGCATCTCCTCCATGACCTCGGCGGCGATGGCGTTGATGTCGTCGCCGATCAGGGCCGAGGCGCAGGTCTGGTAGATGGTCATGGCCTTGATGTGGGGAAACGCCTTGAAGGCCTCGATGATGTTCTGCTTGAGCATCTTCTCCGCGCCGAACACGATGTGCTTTTCCTTCATGTCCGTGGCGAAGGTGTACTTGATCTGGAAGTTGTCGTTGTCGCTGATGTAGCGCTTGGTCTGCCAGGTGTCGTAGGTGCACCCGACCGGCCCGTGGCTCAAGTGGATCACGTCCTTCATGGGCGTGCCGATGACGTGCTTGGCCCCGCAGTAGGCGCAGCCGCGCTCGGAGATGGTGCCGGGGATGGTGTTGAGGTACCCCAGCGGCAGGGCGTCGGCGAGCGTCTCCCCCGGGCCCTTTATGACGGCGTGCTCCCGGCGCTCGGGAATGCACTCGCTGCACTTGAACAGATGGTACGGCATACGTTCCTCGCGACATCGGGCCGTGGGCCGTGGGCCTCGCGCTCCGACGCTTCTCTCGGTTATGGGGTTCCAAGGGGCGGTGGCCCCTTGGCCGCCGGAGGCTTTCCCCCCGCTACAATATCGCCGCGTCGCCGGTTTCGTCGGTGCGCAGGCGCATGGCCCCGTCCACGGGCAGGACGAAGATCTTGCCGTCGCCGATCTGCGCCGTCTGGTTGACCTTGACGATCTCGCGCACCACGGCGTCGGCGTCGGCGCTCGGCACGACCACGGAGAGCATGCGCTTGGGGATGTACTTCATGCCGCCGGATTTGCCCTGGCCCTTGAGGGACTCGGGGATGTCGCAGGCGACCTCGCCGGCGATGCCCCGCTGGTGGCCCCGGCCCAG
Organism: Pseudomonadota bacterium; assembly: GCA_023390395.1. GTDB lineage: Bacteria > Desulfobacterota > Desulfovibrionia > Desulfovibrionales > Desulfovibrionaceae > Solidesulfovibrio. The sequence goes on from JAEWCY010000132.1 coordinate 56,517, forward strand.
GACGCGCACGGCCATGAAGCTCGGGAAGCCCAGTTTTTCCAGGGCGTCCCTGGTCGGCCCCACTTTCTTCGGCCGGATGATGGCGATGATCTCTTTCATGCGCCGCCTCCTAGAGCCCCGTCTGGCCGGTGCGGACCGTGAAGACCTGCTCCACGGGCAGGACGAAGACCTTGCCGTCGCCGAAACTGCCGGTGTAGGCCTTGTACTTGATGATCTTGAGCACTTCCTCGACGCTGCCGTCTTCCACCACCATCATGATCATGGTCTTGGGCAGTTCGTCGTAGTGCACGTCGCCCATGGTGATGCCTTTCTGCTTGCCCCGGCCGTAGGCGTTGACCTTGGTCATGGTGAAGAACCCGGCGTCGGCCAGCCCTTCGGTCACGGTCTCGGCCGCCTCCGGGCGCACGATGGCTTTGATCATCTTCATATGCGGCTTCTCCTTTGGCTGCCGGTTAGTCCGAGATGCCGTACTTGACGACCATGGCTTCCAGTTCGTCCATGGTCAGCGGCTTGGGGATGACGAACATCTCGTTGCGGATGATCTTGTCGGCCAGGGCGCTGTATTCCTGGGCCTGGTTCTCGGCGGGGTCGTACTCGGTGACGGTCTTCTTGTTGAATTCCGCCTTCTGCACGATGTTGTCGCGGGGCACGAAGTGGATCATCTGGGTGCCGATGGCGGAGGTGAACTCCTCCAGGAACTCGCGCTCCCGGTCGACCTTGCGGCTGTTGCAGATCACGCCGCCCAGGCGCACGCCGGACTGCTTGGCGTACTTGACCAGGCCCTTGCAGATGTTGTTGGCGGCGTAGATGGCCATCATTTCGCCCGAGGCCACGATGTAGACCTCCTGGGCCTTGCCGTCGCGGATGGGCATGGCGAAGCCGCCGCACACCACGTCGCCGAGGACGTCGAAGAAGACGAAGTCCAGGTCGTCGGTGTAGGCCCCGTTGGCCTCCATGAGGTCGATGGCCGTGATGACGCCGCGGCCGGCGCAGCCGACGCCGGGTTCGGGGCCGCCGGATTCCACGCAGTTGATGCCCATGTAGCCCTGCTTGATGACCTTGTCGTTGGTGACCTTTTCCGCGCCGAGGTCGCGCAGGGTGTCCATCAGGGTCTCCTGCGGCTTGCCGCCGAGGATGAGGCGGGTGGAGTCGGCCTTGGGGTCGCAGCCGTGGATGAAGACCTTCTTGTTATGGAAGTGGGCCATGGCGGCGGCCGTGTTCTGGGTGGTGGTGGACTTGCCGATGCCGCCCTTGCCGTAGATGGCGATCTTGCGGGTCATGGGAGTGCTCCTTGTCTGTAATGGCTGGCGCCGGCATGGCGTCACGCCGTTGCATGGCCTCATAGCCAATTGCATGCCAGGGAGCGCCGAGCGGGCGGATATTCGGCCTGGAGTCGCAAACCAGATGAAATATTCTTATATAATCTTGGTTTTATTAATTTAATCAATGGTCACGCCAGTCGGGTGGAAACGAGACAGCGTACCGTTGCGGTACACTCTTGCGACAAGAATCGCCGGGTTGTTCCTTTCTCGGACTCCGCGGATTTTTCTCTTTGCATGAGGCGACATTCCATTGTGTAACTCGTGTCTCCGGATGGGACCGCGCGGTACTGTGTCACGGCTTTCCATCCAAGCCGTGACGCCTCGATCGATCGCCTCGGCCCTCGGCCTCCTTTCGCCGCTCGCGATCCGCCCCACGGACCGCTACGACACGAGCGACAAAACCGTCGCCGGCGTACGTTTCGGGACGTTCCGCCCGGTGGCGCGAGCCCGTCGCCCCGCCGGGCCGGCCGGGCCGCTTGTGCGCCCTGGGCCTGACTTTTTTTATTTGTTATGCTCTGCAAAGCATATAAAGGATGAGCTCCCGTCCGGAAGATGCGGCTGGCATGTGGCTTGCTTGGCGGTGGGGGGGGCCGTTGGGGCGAGGGACCGCGTGGGGGCGGCCCCCGGCCCTCTCGCCTTCGCCAACCGCCGGCGCGCCGGCGCAGGACGGTCGCGCTCTTCAGGGAGCCGGCCGGAAAGGACGTACGCGACCCATGGAAACCACGCGCGGTCAGGCCGCCCCGGCCAGGGAATGCCATGCCGGGGCCTGCAAGCAGGACGAGCCCCGGCTCAAGGAATGCCATGCCGGCGTGTGCCGGGGCCGCATCGTGCCCCTGCTCCAGGCCATGGGCGAGTCGCTTTCGCGGCAAAGCGACCTGGAACCGGCGCTGGACTGCCTGCTCGCGTACATGCGCGACGACATGGGCGTGGCCCGGGCCATGGTCAATCTCCACCACCGGGAATCGGGCCACATCTGCATCCACAAGAGCCTGGGGCTGACCGAGGAGGAGCAGGCGCGGGGCATCTATTTCCCGGGCGAGGGCATCACCGGCCAGGTGGTGGAGCGCGGCGCGGCCATCGTCGTGCCGCGCATCGGCGACGAGCCGGCCATCCTCAACCGCACCGGCAGCCTGTCGCGGCCCGAGGACCGGGAGTGCGCCTTCTTGTGCGTGCCCATCATGCGCGGCCGCAAGGTGCTCGGCACCATCTCGGCCGTGCGCGCCTACGAAAGCGGCGAGCTTTTGCGCAAGCACGTGGACGCCCTGACCGTCATCTCCTACATGCTGGCCCAGGCCGTGGAGCTCTACCTGGTCGAGAACGTGGACATCGTGCGCTGGGAGCGCCGCCAGGCCGAACTCCTGGGCCAGCTCGGCGAGCGCATGCGCCCCCCGGCCTTCGTCGGGTCGTCCAAGGTCATGCTGGAACTGTTCGCCCTGCTGCACAAGGTCGCGCCCACCCGGTCCACGGTGCTGCTTCTGGGCGAGTCGGGCGTGGGCAAGGAGATGCTGGCCAAGGCCATCCACGCCGGCGGCCCCAACCCCCAGGGGCCCATGGTCAAGTTCAACTGCGCGGCGCTTCCCGAGAGCATCCTCGAAAGCGAGCTCTTCGGCCACGAGAAGGGATCGTTCACGGGCGCGACCCAACTGCGGCGCGGCCGGTTCGAGGAGGCCGACGGCGGCACCATCTTTCTCGACGAAGTGGGCGAGCTGTCGCTTGGCGTCCAGGCCAAGCTCCTGCGCGTGCTCCAGGAACGGGCCTTCGAGCGGGTGGGCGGCAACAAGACCGTGACCGTGGACATCCGGGTGGTGGCGGCCACCAACAAGGACCTGGCCGCCATGGCCGCCGGCGGGGCATTCCGCCAGGACCTCTACTTCCGGCTCAACGTCTTTCCGCTGGTGGTGCCGCCGCTTCGCGAGCGCGGCAGCGACGTCGTGACCCTGGCCGAGCATTTCGCCGCCCGCTACGCCAAGGAGAACGGCAAGGCGATCAACCGCATCACCACCCCGGCGCTGAACATGCTCATGGGCTACCACTGGCCGGGCAACGTGCGGGAGCTCGAAAACGTCGTCCAGCGCGCCGTGATCCTGACCGAGGACGACGCCATCCACGGCTACAACCTGCCGCTGTCCCTGCAAACGCCGGTGCTTCCCGGCCACGACCGCCAGGGGGGGCTGGTGGCCCGGCTGGAGGCCATGGAATACGAGATGCTGGTGGAGGCCCTGCGCCTGCACCGGGGCAATTCCACCGAGGCCGCCCGGGAGCTGGGGCTCACCCGCCGGACCATGGGCCTTCGCATGAAGAAATACGGGCTCGACTACCGGGAGTTCCGCCGGGAAGACCGGCAATGACGAGGCCCCGCCGCCGGAGTGCGGTCGCGCGCGGCGCACGGCGGGGGCACGTCGGCTGGCCCGGTGCGGCGGGCGCGCCGGGGCCGTGGGCCTGGGCTTGTCCATCAGGGCCGTCGCCGTGCCTCCGCGTGATCGCCGGGATCGCCGGGGCCTGCAGCGTCGGCGCTCCGGGGCCGATCGGCGGCGTCGCGGCAGCCAGGACCGGGCTGCCGCCCGGACGGGGGGAGAGCGGCCGGCCCCTGAACGTCGCGCCCTGCCGCGCTATTTGATCGGGGAGAAGGGCGCGGCGCGCAGGATCTTGTTCTCCTGCTTCTCCAGCAGGGGCATGACCCTGGGCAGGAACTCGGCTTGCCAGGTCGGGTCGGCGTACAGGGCCGCCCGCTTGCGCGTGCGGTCGTCCAGGCTTTCGTAGGCCCAGATGTGCGTGACCTGGTTCAATTCCCCGATCTCCGTGTACCAGAACCCGACGAGTTTGGCGTACCGGGAAAGGATGGGCAGGCCGGTCGACTCGAAGACGTCGAGGTAGTGCTGGAGCACGCCGGGACGCAGGGTGTAGGTTCGCATTTCGAAATACATGATGCCGTCTCCTCGTGTCGCGTGTCGCTGTTTCGTGCGGCCCTTCACGTGCCTGACCATGCGGGGCGGGCGGCCCGCCGGGCTACACCGTCTTGGCCAGCATCTCGATGTGCTTGGCCGACAGGCCGAGCTGGTTGGGATGGCGCAGGATCTTGGGAAAGAGTTCCTCGCGCAGCCACTTGTGGGCCGGGTCGTTCTGGAAGCACTCGTGCCACCACAGGGAAATCTTCACCTTGGGGGCCTCGAAGGGCAGGGGCAGGGCGACGAGGCTGTCCTCGTTGCGGCTGTTGCGGACCACATGCAAGGGGATCACCGCGATCAGGTTGGTCTGGCGCACCACGCCGAAGGCGGCGCCGTAGGAATTGACCGTCAGCTTGACCGTGCGCTTGAATCCCATCTCGCGAAGCGGCTTGTCCACGATCTCGTTCCAGCCGCCCCCGGTCATGACCACCACCTGGGGATAGGCGATGAAGTCCTCGACCCGGAACGTCTCCTTGCACGCCAAGGGATGCTCCCGCCGGACGACCACGGCCAGCCGGTCCTCGTCCACCACCCGTTGGTACATGTTGCCGGGAAATTTGTTGTCGATGCTGATGGCCAGATGGATTTCACCGTAAATGATCTGCTCCTTGGCCGTTGCGTCCCAGTTGCGTATGGTGAACTGGAGCTTGCTTTCCATGGACAGGAGGAATGTCAATACGTCGCACAGCACATATTGCACGACGTAATCCGGGGCGGATAATATGAATTCCCGAGTATGCATGCCTGGCTGAAAGAAATTCGAGAACAGGGAGTCGATGCCGTCCAGGACGAAATCGAGTTTTTCCTTCAGGCATTTGGCCGGCAATGTCAGAATGTATTCCTTGCCGGAGCGCACAAGCAGAGGATCCTGGAAATACTCGCGTAAGCTGGCCAGGTTACGGCTCATGGTCGGCTGGGTCAGGTTGAGCTTTGTCGCCGCATTGCTCACGTTGCGTTCATCAAGAAGGGCCTTGAGCGAAATCAAAAGATTGAGATTGAGCTTGGACAGGTCGACAAGGTGATGCATATCCACCCCCCCCGCTGATTTACAAGCTACAGGCCTCGGGACGGAAACCCTCCATGCGTTGCTCCCGCACTGCTCGGCGAGCGGTGACCCCTCGTCGTGGCACGAAAGAGACATATTCGCACAACAAGTTGAAATACTTAATTTTTGTCTTCTTATCCCAGAAAGCAAACTGCGACAAGGCTTCGCGCCATTGTCTTTTTCGATGCTCGCTATGCATAATATGCAGTAGCTGCTCCACCGCCCCTTCCTTTCTGCCGCACCGCCCCCGCCGTGACCGACTCGTCGGTCAACTGCTCGCCCGCTGGACCTATACGAATTGTTGATACCGACCTTTCGCAATTTGGCCTTGAAAAGGGCCGCGCCGGTTGCGCTATAAAGAGCGTGCGAAGGCTTTCCTGCATGACCCGTTATCAAGCCATTCTTACGACACGGCAGTTGGCACTCGAGTGCTTATTCGAAAGAGGAATCGCCAATCCAACGTTTCAAAGGAGGAGGTCGTGGGAAAGAACAAAAGTATCATCGGATTCGTAGGCGGCATTGCCCTTGCGTTGCTTGTCTGGGCAATACCAATGGAGGGATTGGCCCCTGAAGGAAAGAAGTGTCTGGCGCTCAGCCTTCTGGCCGTCGTCTGGTGGGCCATGAGCGTCGCCCATCCGGGATACGTGTCGCTGTTTCTGCTCGGCAGCTACGTGGTGCTGGGCGTGGCGCCGGGCGGCGTCGTCTTCGGCCTGTGGGGCACGCCGCTGGTCTACCTGGTGGTGGGCGGCTACCTCATCGCCTCGGCCGTGCGGGACAGCGGCCTGGGCAAGCGCATCGCCTACCACTACATCCTGCGCTACATCAATTCCTACAACAGCATCGTCGTCGGGGCCTACGTCCTCGGCTTCCTGCTGAGCTTTCTCATCCCGCATCCCTGGCCGCGCAGCTTCCTGATCATGTCCGTCATGGCCATGATCATCCGCAGCGCCAACCTGCCGCTCAAGGACGCGGCCAACATCGGCCTGGCCGTGTTCGCCGGCTCCGCGCCCACCTCCACCATCCTGCTCACCGGCGACAGCATCATCAACGTCGTCACCGTGGGCATGTCCGGGGCCAACGTCAGCTGGCTGGGCTGGCTGTGGTACATGGGCATCCCCGGCATCATCGCCTCGGCCCTGACCATGTTTCTCCAGCTCATGCTCTACAAGCCGAGCTGCCAGTTCTGCCTGGACAAGGCCGCGGTGGCCAAGAACCTGGCCGACATGGGGCCGCTTTCCCCGACCGAGCGGCGCTGCCTGTTCTGGGTGGGCCTGGCCATCGTGGCCTGGGTCACGGACAGCGTGCACCACATCCATCCCGGCTGGGTCGCCCTGTACGCGGCCATCGCCATGAGCCTGCCGCGCATCGGCGGCGTGCTCACCCCGGCCTCCTGGAGCGACGTGCCCATCGCCACCCTGTTCTTCCTGACCGCCGCCCTGGCCATCGGCAAGGTCGGCGACCACGCGGGCATGAACCAGTGGCTGGCCTCGGTCCTGCTGCCGAGCCACGCCCCGTCCAACCCCTTCCTGTTCGCCGGCTTCGTCTCGATCATCGCCGTGGCCCTGCACATGTGCCTGGGCAGCGTGCTGGCGGTCATGGGCATCGCCATCCCCACGCTCATCCAGTTCGGCACCACGGCCGGCCTGCCGCCCCTGGTCCCGGCCCTGCTCGTCTTCACGGCCATCTCCATCCACTTCGTGCTGCCCTTCCACCACATGAACGTGCTGGTGGGCCTGGGCGAGAAGCAGGGCATGTACGGCGACCGCGAGGTGATCCGGCTGGGCCTGCCACTGACGGCCGTGGTCTTCATCGTGACCATGCTGGTGCAGATCCCCTGGTGGAAGCTCATCGGCCTGCTGTAGCCCGCAACCAAACCGGGAGAACACCCCCATGCACGCGAAAAACCGCCTGGTCGTCGGCATAAGCGGCGCAAGCTGCGCCAACCTGGGCATCATGCTGCTTGAGGCCATGCGCCAGGTCGAAGGCTGGGAGACCCACCTGGTCTACAGCCAGGGCGCCAGACGGACCATCGAGCACGAGACGGACATGACCTGCGCCGCGGTCGAGGCCCTGGCCACGGCGGCCTATCCCATCGAGGACGTGGGGGCCGCCATCGCCAGTGGCACCTTCGTCACCGCCGGCATGGCCGTGGTGCCGTGCAGCATGAAGACCCTGGCCGGCATCAGCCACGGCTACTCGGAAAACCTGCTCCTGCGCGCCGCGGACGTGGTCCTCAAGGAACGGCGCAAGCTCGTGCTGGCCGTGCGCGAGACGCCGCTGAACCTCATCCATCTGCGCAACATGGTCGACCTGGCCTCCATGGGCGTGGTCATCATGCCGCCGGTCTTGACCTTCTACAACCACCCCAAGTCCCTCGAGGACGTGCAGCGCCATATCGTGGGCAAGATCATGCACGAGTTCGGCCTCGAGGCCCCGGGCTTCAAACGCTGGAACGGACAGCAAATCCGGGAGCGATGACATGATCGAGATAACGGATTTCCGAGACCGCCTCCTGCTGACGCTGCGGGCCGTGCCCATGGGAGAGGACTTCTCCGTGGCCCTTTACGGCGGAGGCCGGGCGCATGTCGGCGCGGTGGCCCTGGCGCTGCCCCGGCCGAGCCTGGCCGATCCCCTGGCCGGCAGCGCCACGGCCTCGGTCCTGGCCGCGCCCGGCCACAAGGAGGACCTGCTGGCCCGCGAACTGGCGCTGAAGCTCGCCAGCGAACTCGGCGTCACCGTGGCGGTCGCCTGCGGCATCCACCTGGACGCCGCCACGGAAACGGAAATCCGGGAGGTGCGCTCCCTGGCCCTGGAAATGGCCGAGAGCCTGACCGCCGAGATACGACTGCTCCGTCAACCCTCGTCCCGGGCGCCCGGCGAGCCCTGAGCCCGCCGCGCCCCGGACGACGACAGGCCCCGTAACCTGCAACGCGAACCCGCAACGAGGAGGTTCCCATGTTCAAGGATTTGCGGCAGTTCCTGGAGAAACTCGAACAGGAAGGGCAACTCGTCCACTACACGGACGAAGTCATGCCCGAACCGGACATCCGGGCCATCAGCCGCGCCTCGGCCGACATCGGCCCCACCGGTCCGGCCGTGATCATCGAGAACGTCAAGGGCTACAAGGGCAAGAAGATCGCGGTCAACGTGCACGGCTCCTGGGCCAACCACGCGCTCATGCTCGGCATGCCCAAGACCACCAGCCTCAAGGACCAGTTCTTCGAGCTGGCCAGCCGCTGGGACAGCTACCCCGGCGAGGTGAAGTGGATCGACAATCCGGCTTGCCAGGAGGTCATCCTCGACGAGTTCAACCTGCTCGAGCTCCTGCCCCTCTACAAGGTCAACGAAAACGACGGCGGCTTCTACCTGTCCAAGGCCTCGGTGGTGTCCAAGGACCCGGACGACCCCGAAAACTTCGACAAGCAAAACGTGGGCATCTACCGCCTGCAAGTCCAGAACGCCGACACCATCGCCATGCAGGGCCTGCCCTTCCACGACATCGCCATCCACATGCGCAAGGCCGAGGAGCGCGGTGAAGCCCTGCCCGTGGCCATCTGCCTGGGCGTGGACCCCATGCTGTCGTTTATGGCCAGCACGCCCATCGCCTACGACCAGTCCGAGTACAAGTACACCGCGGCCATAAACGGCGTCCCCATGGAGCTGGCCAAGACCACCGACGGCAAGCTCGACGTGCCGGCCGGGGCCGAATACGTGCTCGAAGGCGAGATCGTGCCGCGCGTGCGCGTGTGCGAAGGTCCCTTCGGCGAGTTCCCGGGCAGCTACTCCGGGGCGCGCAAGCAGGTCATCATCAAGATCCACCGGGTCACCCACCGCCGCGACCCGATCTTCGAGAACCTCTACCTGGGCCGGCCCTGGACCGAGATCGACACCCTGCTGGGGCTTAACACCTGCATTCCGATCCACAAGCAGCTGCGCGAGACCATGCCCGAGGTCAAGGCGGTCAACGCCCTGTACCAGCACGGGCTCACGGTCATCATCGCCATGGAGAGCCGGCTCGGCGGCTACGCCAAGTCCGTGGCCTTCCGGGCCGCCTCCACGCCCCACGGCATCTCCTACGTGAAGAACATCATCCTGGTGGACGCCGACGTGGATCCCTTCGACCTGGTCCAGGTCATGTGGGCCATGTCCACCCGCATCCGCGGGCCGCAGGACGTCATCGTCATCCCGTCCACGCCGGGCATGCCGCTGGATCCGGGTTCCGAACCTCCCGGAATGGGCTGCAAGGTCATCATCGACTGCACCACGCCGGTGGCTCCCGAACCCAAGATGCGCGACGTGAAGATGGTGGAGCTCATCCCCGAGTCCGCCGCCTTCCAGAAGATCCTGTCGGACATGCACCAGAAGATCGCCGGCCGCTAGGCCCGTACGCGAAAGACAGCAAACCATGCGCCCGGCTTGTCGTGTTGCGGCGAAACGGACAGGGGATCGCCGCCGCGACGCCAGGCGCGGCAAAGGAGAGAAGACATGAAATGCATCCGCTGCCTCGAAGGTGAGGCTTCCGTGGTGGCCAAGGCGCCCGACGGAAGCGGTGCCTGGGAAATATACAAGTGCGACCGCTGCAACTTCGGCTGGCGCAGCACCGAGCCGGCCCGGCTCCTCGATCCGACCACGAGAGACCCGTTTTTCCAGATGGTCAACGTGGACCTGGACAAGCTGTTGACCCCTTGCCCCATCCCGCCGCTGCGCAAGTAGCCGCCTGAACCCGAGTCCGTCACGGACTCCCCGCCGCAGACGGAGCGCGCCGCCAGGCGCGCTCCGTCGTTGCGTTCCGCCGCCTGGCGTCGGGGCCAGGGAGGTTCCTGGGGCCGCTCCGCCGGCGGCATGCCGGAAGGGCGGCTCTGCTTCGTGCCGCGGTGTTCGCCCGATCGACCCGACCGGGCCGAGCGCGCCGTTGCCGCGGGGCCCTCGCCGTTTCCCGGGGAATCGTCGGCGCTGCCCGGGACCGGGTTATTCCGCCGTTTCCGTCAGGCAGCCGTCGCAGCATTGCCCTTCGGGCCGGAAGCGCTCCTCCACGGAAGGCGCGACAGGCCGGACCGACCCCGGGGAGCGTTCGGCCGACAGGCCGCGATGCTTGGGATGGCCGAGCAGCTTGGGAAAGAGAACCTCGCGCAGCCATTTGTGGGCGCAGTCGTTGTGGTGGCTCTCGTGCCACCACAGGGACATTTTGACCGTCTGGGCCTCGAAGGGCAGGGTGAAGGACTTGAGGTTTCGGGCGTCGGGGCTGTTGCGGGCCACGTGCATGGGCACGACCGCCAAAAAGTCGGTTTTTTCCACCACGTTGAAGGCCAGGCGGTAGGAAGGCACCCGCAGCTTGACGTTGCGGCGAAGCCCCAGGGCGTGCAACGGCCGGTCCACGATTTTTTCCCAGCCGCCGCCCGTGACCACGTTGACGTGGGGATGGGCGATGAAATCCTCCAGGCGCAGGGCGGCCCGGCCGGCCAGGGGATGCCTGGCCCCGGCCACGCACACCAGATAGTCCTCGTCCACGACCCGGCGGAACATGTTGGAGGGGAAGGTGTCGTCGATGCTGATGGCCAGGTGGATCTCGCCGGCGATCAGCATCTTTTTGGCGAAACGGTCCCAGTTGACGATGGTGAAGTTGATCTTGTCGAACTGGGCGTTGATGAACATCAGCGAGTCGTTGAGGATGTGCAGGGAGACGTAGTCCGGCGCGGCGATGATGAATTCCTTGGTCTGGCGGCTCGGCACGAAGTTCGAGGAGAGCATGCACTGGATGGAACCCACGAACTCGTCGAGCTTGGGCAGCAGTTCATGGGCCTTGGCCGACAGGATGTTGCCCTTGCCGGAACGCACGAGGAGCGGGTCCTGGAAATACTCCCGAAGTTGGGCGAGATTGCGGCTCATGGTCGATTGCGTGATGTTGAGGCGCTCCGCCGCATTGCTGACATTGCATTCGTCCAGCAGCGCCTTGAGGGAAAGCAGGAGATTCAAATTGATCTGTGCGAGCGCGACCAGGTCGATCATACTGCAGACTCCCCGTCAGGGACGGCGGTCAGGATTGCCGGCCCTTAAGTCACAAAGACCACGATATTCAAACGACTTCTTTTTTTATAGCAAATCAACTCTCGGCTTTCAAGAAACATTATCCGCCGCTTCTATAGGCTTCCGGCGGCGTGTTTCTTTCACGGCTGCCTGCAGCCCCTTTCATGCTCAAGCAGCGCAAAGAGGACCCGCCGGGAAGGCGGGTCCTCGTCAGACCGTTCGGGGCCGCGGCGTCCTCGACGCCGCGCCCTCGTCTCGCATGCCCGCCTCCTTGCGGGCGCGTCGCTAGAAGAAGTTTTTCCTAATGAATACGGGCATACCTGTGGGCTGGCGCAACACTAGCCTTTCAGGAACCGGGTGTAGTCCACTTCCTTGAACGGGGCGCGATGAAACCTGTCCTTGAGGGCGAAGGGCACGGTGCAGTCGAAGATGGCCTTGCAGGCGATGCCGTTGCCGCGGATGGACGGGCTCATTTCCGGGGTCTGGGACGGATCGAGGGGGTGGCAGCGCACGCCCGGGATGGGCACCACGTCGACGTCGGCCTGGAACCGGGTGGTCATGGCCCACAGCACGTCGTTGGTGTCGAAGGGGTCCACGTCCTCGTCCACGAGGATGACGTGCTTGAGTTCCGAGAAGGCCGAGAAGGCGAGCAGGGCGGCTTGCCGCTGCCGGCCCTCGTCCGGGGGCGCGGACTTCTTCACCTGGAGCACGGCCAGGTATTTGCCGCCGCCCGAGGAGTGGGCGTAGACGTTCTGCAGAAATCCCGGCAGGGCCCGGCCGACCATGCCGATGATGCTGGCCTCGGTGGGGATGCCGGCCATGCTGACGTGCTCTTCGCTGGGGCCGATGCAGGTCTGCATGATGGGGTGCGGGCGGTGGGTGACGGCCTTGACCTTGATCACGGGCAGGGCCGGCTTGGCCGGGCCGTTGTAGCCCGGGAATTCGGGCATGGCCTTGCCGGTCTTGGAGAACTGGTCCTCGGCCACCCGCACGTCGGGCAGAAGCTCCCCTTCGATGACGATCTCGGCGTTGGCGATGGCCTTGGCGTCCACGGTCAGGCACTTGACCAGTTCCACGGGCGTGTCGCGCAGCGCGCCGGCGATGCCGAGCTCGTTAAATCCCAGCGGCGTGGACGGGGCCTCGAAGCAGGCCGCGATGTAGACCGCCGGGTCGAGGCCGATGCTGATGGAGATGGGCTGGGGCTTGCCGGCCTTTTCCGCCTTCATGCGGAAGGCGTCGAGGTGGCGGCCCGGGACGAAGTACATGGAGATCTCGTCCGCGCCCTGGACGCACAAACGGTGGATGGTCACGTCCTCCTCGCCGGTCTCCGGGTCCGCGCCGTAGCACAGGCCCATGGTGATGTAGGGGCCGGCGTCCTCGGGCGTGTTGGTGGGGGCGGGGATGAGCTTTCGCAGGTCGAAGCCCGGATCCGTGGCGTAGTGGACCACCTCCTGGCAGGCGGCCTTCTCGCGCGCCACCATGACCGGGGCCACGGGGTGCTCGAGGGCCCGGCACATGTGGAAGCCGAGCTTTTCCGGCGCGGCGCCGAGCAGCATGGCCACGCGCTTGCGGCTGGCCAGCATGCCGATGACCACCCGGGCGTCCTCGTAGCCCTTGATGTTGGTGAAGACCATGGCCGGACCGGCCTTGGTGGGACGCATGACCGTGCCGCCCGCGCCCACGTAGCGGTAGACGCCGGACAGTTCGGCCATGGGGTCCACGGCGACGTCGGTGGTCAGCAGCTGCCCTTCGACGCCCTCGAGCAGGCGCAGGGCGGAACGCAGGTCGGTGACGGCGACCTTTTTCGAAGCATCGGACATTGCAACTCCTCCTGGTTTCATGCGTATGTTCGCGGCCGGCGCCGGCCGTGAATGGTTGTCGCCCGCCCCTACAGAAGGCCGATGATCTTCCACCAGGGAATGACCACGGCCAGGGGCAGGATGAAGACGATGGCGGTCAGGGGCACGCCGAAGCGGATGACGTCCCTGTCCGTGTACAGGCCCTGCTTTTCGCCCAGGCCCACCAGGATGTTCATGTGGTGGAAGGGCAGGATGTAGTGGATGAAGATGGCGATGTAGACGAGCAGCGACGGCACCAGCGGGTTCATGCCGGCCGAGTCGCCGAACTGGATGAGCGTGGGGATGGCGATGCCCATGACGGCCATGACGCTGCCCAGGCACATGTGGATGGCCAGGGCGATGCAGGTGACGAACAAGGCGAACATGAAAGGATTGACCGGGGCGTTGGCCGGCAAAAGGACGCTGGCCACCCAGGCGTTCATGCCGGAGACGGCCCCGACCCGGCCGATGGCCAGGGCGGCGGTCAGGAAGAAGGCCGTTTCGATGGGCACGTCCCGCCAGGAGCTCGGCTTGAGCACGCCGCCCACCTTGGGCAGGGCCAGGCCCATGGCCACGACCAGGGCGATCCAGCCGCAGTGGATCTTGTGCAGGCTGTCCGTGGCCCACAGCACGATGGCCAGGCCGATCCAGAGGATGCAGCGCCACTCCGCGCCGGTCAGGGGGCCGAGGTCGGCCAGGAGCTTGCGCATCTCCTCCTTGTCCACGCGCACCTCGGCCGTGGGCTTATACAGCATGAGCTGCAGGGCCAGCGTCAGGATGGTGGCCGCGATGCCGGGCAGGCCCATCATCCACAGCCAGCCGAGCCAGCTCACGGCCTGGCCGGACATTTCCACGGCCACCGGGTTGACCGTGGCGTCGCCCGTCAAGAGCACCATGGAGGTGGGCACCGAGCCGGCGAACACGGCCAGGCCGATGTTGACGGCGTCCTTCACGGGAATCTTGGCGCTTTTGACGATGATGCCCACCACGGACATGATCAGGAAGCTGCGCGGCCAGGGATGGGGAATGATGAAGCTCAGCAGCAGCCCGAGGACGTACATGCCGACGATGATGCTGCGGTAGGAATTGACGTACTTGATGATGTAGGAATAGGCGATGCGCTTGCCCAGGCCCGACTCGTTCACGGCCGAGGCGATGAGGTAGGCGCCGATGATCATGTAGATGATGGGCGTGGTCCACAGGCCGAACACGATGTTCGACGGCGCGACGCCGAGGAGGACGTACAAGGTCAGGAGGATGACCGAGGTGTAGCCGGGATGCATGACCTTGGTCGCCCACCAGATGACGGCCAGCAAGCTGATGGCCAGACATCGCTGCCCGGCGGGCGCGATGTCGCCCAGTGGCAGTATGCCGACGAGCAGAGCCACAATGATGCCGCCGATGAATCCGATCATACTGATGTTTTTCGCCATCCCTCTCGTGCTCCTTCCTGAATGAGTATTTGTTCAATTCATCATGCTTCTCCGGTTCGGTGTCCATCGCATATTCCGCATCGCCAACGTGCATGATTTGCAAGTCCGATTCTGCTGCAACGCAGTGGCGGCGGCCGACGGTTCCCGTTGTTTCGGAGTCGCCGGGCGGGCGTAAAAAAACCCCTTGCCGGCGGGCGCGCCGGCAAGGGGCCTGGCGGCGCGCCCGCGCCGGGCGAGGTCACTTCCCGGCGCTTCCGACGAGCCGCAGGGGCGCGGCCGCGGGCTGGCCCGGCAGGGCGTCGGTGGCGGACTGCATGCCGTCGATGAGGCTTCTCAGGCGCTTGGTCTGGCCGGCCAGCTCGGCCACGACACCCGCCGAGTGGTGCTGCGCCTGGGCCGATTCCCCGGCCAGGCGGTTGATGTCCGCGATGCTGCGGTTGATCTCCTCGGTGGTGATGGACTGCTGCTCGGCCGCCGTGGCGATGGCCCGGACCTGGTCCGTGGTCCGGTCGACCAGGCCGACGATGGCGGCCAGGGTTTCGCCGGACTGGCCGGCCAGGGCGGTGGCCTCGTCGATGCGCTTGGCCGCCAGTTCGACGTTGTCGATGTTTTGCCGGGTGCCGTGCTGGATGCTGCCGATGGCCTCGCCCACTTCTTTTGTGGCGGCCATGGTCTTTTCGGCGAGTTTTCTGACTTCGTCGGCCACCACGGCGAAGCCGCGCCCGGCCTCGCCGGCCCGGGCCGCCTCGATGGCGGCGTTTAAGGCCAAAAGGTTCGTCTGGTCGGCGATGTCCGAGATGACGGACATGATGCGGCCGATGCCCTCGGCCTGCTGGCCCAGCTCGCGCATGTCCCTCTTGAGGGACAGGGCCTTGGCCTGGACCTCGCCGATGCTCTGGATGACCCGGGTCACGATGTCCGAGCCGTCGCTGGCCGTGCGGCGGGCCTGGTCCGCGGTTTCGGCCGCGTCCGAGGCGCTCTGGGCCACGGCCAGGACCGTGGCGTTCATTTCTTCCATGGAGGTGGCCGTCTCGCCGATGCGGTTGGACTGTTCCTGGGAGCCTTGGCTGGACTGGGCGAGCTGGGACGAGATGTCGCCGGTTGCGGCGTCGACGGCCGAGACGATGCCTTCGAGCTGGTCGGCGGCCTGGAGCATGCCGGCCTGGCGGGCGTGCTCGGCCTGCCGCCTGGCCTCTTCGGCCTCGGCCATGGCCTGCCGGGCCCTTTCGGTCTCGGCCGCGGCCAGGGCTTCCTTGGACTCGGCCTCGCCGATCTTGCCTTTGAGGTTTTCCACCATCTTGGCCATGGCCCGCTGGAGGGAGCCGATCTCGTCGCGGCGGTCGGCCCCCAGGGCGGTGTCCAGGTCGCCGCCGGCGATGCGGGTCGCGGCCGCGACCAGCGCGCCGACCGGCTGCAGCACGTTGATGGACAGGATGGCCCAGACGCCGAGGACGAAAAGCACGACGATCCCTCCGGACATGCCCAGGATGGCGAGGCCGAGATGCCTGGCGTCGGCGAAGGCCTCGTTGGCGTTGACGACCATGCCCACGACCCAGCCGGTATGCTCCGACCGCTTGAAGAGGATGATCCGGCGCTGGCCGTCCTCGACCACGTCGAGGGAGCCGGCCGACTGGGTGGCGATGCGGCTGCCGTAGGCGGCGTCCTTGAAGATGTTGCGCTTGCCCACGAATTCGCGCTGGGGGTGGGCCAGGACCAGGCCGTCGGCCGAGGCCACGGAGGCGTAGCCCTTGGCCGAGGTCAGGGGATCGACGAATTCCTTGGTGAAAAGCCCCAGGCGGATGCCCGCGACCAGCACGCCCAGGGGCTTGGAGCCGTCGCCCACGGGCACGGCGACCACGAAGACCGGCTCGCCCTTGTCGGCGCTTAAAAGCGGCGAGGAAAGGTAGGGCCGCCCCTCCATGGCCTTCTTGAAGTATTCCCGGGCGGCGAAGTCCTTGCCGGTCAGGGAGTCGTTGGAGCTCGTCAGGATGACGCCCCTGGCGTCGATGAGGAAGAGGTTGTCGTAATTGGGATGCCGGGAGACGACGTCGGCGAGCAGCGATTTGGCCGCGGCCAGGTCCTCGCTTCCGGCGACGGACTGTTTCGCGGCCGCGACGATGGTGGCCGTGTGGCTTATGGAAAGAACCTCGTTGCGCGTGTCCTCTATCCAGAGATCCACGGTGGACAGGAGCGAAGCCAGATTGGTCCTGGCCATTTCAAGGGAGATCTCTTGCAGCGAATCGGTGCTCCGCTGGTAGGTGAACCAGGTGGTGATGGACATGCCTGCAATGATGAGCGCAATCGTAGGCAATATGAACTTGGCCTTCAATTTCATGCTGCACCTGCTTTAGATGATTTTCTCTCACATGGTGTCGACCGGTCTGCCTTCCTTGTCCTGTTTTGCGGTGGACATCTTCTGCATTGTATGTATTCAAGGGTAAATTTGCCGGTCAAGGTGATTGCATTGCATTTTATGCATATTGAGTATGTCGGGGGCGAATGCGGCGTCCGCAAGGCGCATGCCGCCGGCGTCGCTTGCCGGAATGAAAAAGCGGCCCGCCCCGACCTCGGGACGGGCCGCTCCCCGGCGGCCGCGCGGCGGCGGACGGCGAATTCGCGACGCGAGGCGGATGCGCGAAGCCGGCTCAATATTTGTAGGTGAAGCCCAGGGCGACCTTCCAGGAACCGCCCATGTCGTCGACCTTGTGGACCAGGCGGCGTCCCCAGACGCTCTCCTGGAAATCGCCCTTGGCCCAGCCGGTCTCCATGCGGATCTTGAGGTTCTCGTAGAGGGAGTATTCGCTGTCGAGGTTCACGGCGAACTCGTGCTCGTTGCTGGTCAGGTCGCGGCCCATGCTGAAGTAGGGGTTGCTGCCGGCGTAGAGGTCGCCGCCGCCCAGGTAGTAGTTGAGGAACCGCACGGCCTTGGGCGAGTTGTTGCCGTGGATGTAGGCGAAGGTCAGGGTGCTGGAGAGCTTTTCCACGAAGGACATGTTCTTGAGCGACGCGGCCAGGCCGTAGGTGCCGACCGGATCCACGCCCATGTTGGAGTTTCTGCCCAGCACCTGGCCGCCGTCAAACAGGAACGAACCGCCGCCGGGTCCCCAGGCCGGCCGCGAGTGGGGCATGCGCTCGGAGCCGTTTAACGTCGAGGAGTCCTCGCCGGTTCCCCACCAGGCGAAGAGTTGCGGCGTAAGCAGGTCCCAGCCGGTGAATTCCGTGCCGAAATCGATGAACCAGCCACCGCGCTTGCTTTTCTTGCGGTCGTCCGACGCGCCGCCGCCGTACATCACGTCGGCGTAGAAGCGCACCGGATCCAGGGCGCTGACCTCGAACGCGCCGCCGCCCCAGTAATAGAGGTTCTGCTGGTTCTTCCATTTGGTCGGCGTGACCAGGGTGCCGGCGGACAGCAGGTCCTCGGCCACGGCGGCCTGGAAGAAGGTGGAGGCGTAGGTGGTGTAGAAGGCGGTGCCCTTGCCGGCCACGCCCAGGATGGCCCAGGGGGTCACCTTGAAGCCCGGCGTGGTCACGGGCAGGGTCAGGAAGTACCAGTCCAGTTCGTCGTCGGACTGGCTGGTGGTGGTGTCGTAGGTGCGGTTGGTGTCGATCATGCGGGCGAAGCCGGCGTTGAGCGAGAGGAGGTCCGGGATTAGCGGCGCGCGCACGGTCAGGGCGGCGGCCGTGTCGTCGAAGAGCAGGCTGCCGGAGAAGATGGGGCTCTGGGGAAAGCTCAGGTCCTGCAGGCCGGCCGTGACCTCGACGTCGCAGCCCGGCCATTTGAATTGGAGGAAGGCCTGGTAGACCAGGATGCCGTTGGCGTCGGGGTTGGCCGCGGTGTAGGTGCCGGTGCCCCAGGTGTTGTCTATCTTGATGCCGAGCCTGAACTTCACGGCTTCGTTGGCCACGAAGTCCGTGCGCACGCGCAGGCGCTGCCAGACCTCGAAGGTGTCCTCGGTCTTGGTCCCGGCCTTGGTCCAGGTCGGCGTGTTGGACGTCCAGCCGGCGTTGTTCCAGCCGGTGAAGTTGTGGCCGCTGAAGTAGACGCCGTAGACGCGCGCGTCGCCGACGAACTTCACTTCCGTGGCCGCCCGGGCCGGACCGGCCGCCAGGATGGCGGCAAGCAAGGCAAACACTGCGGCAAATCGCATCGTTCCTCCCTCCGTTACAGGTTGCGCAACAGCCGATAGGTGGTCCCTTTCCTCGCATCCCTTCGGGATGTCCTTGATCGCCATGGAAGAGAAGCGTCCGGGGCAAAGCCACAAGGGAACGCCCCCGGACAGGTCCAGCAATGAAGCGGCAGTCCGCCCCCCGTAGCGGACTCCCGGATCGAACTTGCGTAGCGGTGCTCAACCAGGAAAAACTGTTTGAATTTATGCCCAGCCGACTGACGGGCTTCAAGAGCATTTTGCGCAACCTGACTATACCGAAAAAGCATCGTCGGCCGGCGTCGCCTGAAGGGGAACCGGAAGCGCTGTTGAGGCGCACGCGTCCTGGAACAAAGAGCGTGGACGGGGATGGAACGGAAATGGGCCCATGTGTCTGGTGCGACTCTTTTTCCTGGAGCGCTGTGGGCGGGGCCATACGTTCCTCGCCCGCCGGCGGGGAGTGGGAATTATACCGGGACCGGCTGCCCGCCCCGGACGAGGGCGGGGAAACCGCCCTGAGCCGGCGCGAGAAGCAGATCCTGGACGGATTGGGGCGCGGCGAATCCAGCGCCGAGAGGGGCCGGGCGCTCAACATCAGCGCCCATACCGTGGAAGCGTACTACGGCCGGCTGATCCGCAAGTTCGGCCTGACCAGCATGAAGGAACTGCGCAAGTTCGCCCTCCGCCGGCACGGCTGAGCTGCCGGCGGCTGCTCCGTCGCCGGCAGGGGGAAAGCCCGCTTTCACGTCCGCGCGCCCCGGGTAATGGGACAAGCGGCAGGGGGCTGCCGTCCGATCGCCTCCGCGACCGTGCCGGCAGGGCCGTTCCTGCCCCGGACGCGCCTCGGGCTCAGGCCCGGGGCTGGGGAAGCTGGCTCGGCAGCACCAGGTGGAATTCGACCCCGGGCGTGTGGCTGCGGCCGGTCGGGCGCGACGGCGTGCGGCAGAAGATGAAGCCGTCGTGGGCCTCGGCCACGAGCCTGCTGAAGGCCAGCCCCAGGCCGATGCCCCGCCGGCCCAGGCCCTCTTCGGTCTTGACCGTGAAGAACTTCTCGAAAATCGTTTCCTGGTAGGCTTCGGGCACGCCGAAGCCGGTGTCCGCGATCACCGTCCAGACGTAGCTTTGGCCGTCCGTAAGCCGGCTTTTGTACTGCCGGGGCAGGTAGGGGCTCGCGGCGATGCAGCCGGCCGCGAGGCTGGCGGTGCTCACCTGGATGTTGCCGCCGACGACGTTGTAGTTGATGGCATTGGACAGGATGTTGCTGATGGTCCTTTTGATGCGGAACAGGTCGCAATGCAGGGTCAGGCGCTGGCCGTGCTGGAGGAAGCGGACGTCGAGGCCCTTTTCCTCGGCGAGGAGCGAATGCTCCTCGATGCACTGGCTGATGATCTTGTTGATGTCGTAGTGGCTTTTGTGCAGTTCGAACCGGCCGTTCTCGTCGCGGAAGATGTCGAGGAAGGCGTTGACCATGCTGCCGAGCTGGTCGTTGGTGTTGCGCGCCAGTTTGAGGATCTTTTCCTGGTTGTCGCTGATCGGGCCCAGGCGTCCGGCGGCCAGGAGCTCCAGGGCTCGGTCGATGGCCAGGATGGGGTTGCGCATGTCGTGGGTGAGCATGCCGACCAAGTCTTCCTTCATCTTGGCGATGCGCTTTTCCTCGGTGATGTCGCGCAGGATCGCCACGTAGCGCACGGCCTTGCCGGATTCGTCGTTGACCCGGGAGATGGAGATCTGCACGGGAAAGGGCGTCCTTTTGGCGGTCAGGGCCGTGAGTTCGAAGCGGAAGTTGTCCTGGCCGCCGTGTTCCAGGCTCGTCTTGTAGGCGGCGAGGACGTGCTGGTCCTGGACGAAGCGCATGAGGGACTGGCCGCAGAAGTCGCCCAGGGAGCAGCCGAACACCTCGGAGCAGCGGTCGTTGCTCATGTCGATGATGCAGTCCGTGTCCACGGAGATGATGCAGTCCGAGACGCTGTTGATGAGCTTGTTCAGGTATTCCTTGGATTGCAGGGAAAGCAGGATCTTTTGCAGGGCCATGTCGCTTATGGTCTGCGTGATGACGGACATGAGGTTGACGATCTTGCGCAGGCGCGCCCGCTTGACCTGGGGAATCCGGCGCAGGGCCTGCAGGTAGCCGTCGATGTCCGTGACGCCGATGCGCATGGCCCGGGCCACGGCGTCCTGGGCGGGGATGGAGCCCTCCAGCACCTGGCCGCCGTTGAGGTTGCCGATGTGCTGTCCGGCCACGATGATGGGCGTGGCGCAGTCCACCAGCCCGGCGTTGAGGCAGTCGTAGACGTAGGGCTCCTTGGAGTCCAGGGACATGCGGCCGCCGTAGGCGTCGCTGGTGTAGCAGCGGGCGCGGCCCTCCGGGGTGGCCCGGCAGTAGTCCTTGCAAAACGAGCAGAAGTTGGACTCGCTGGAGATGGGGCGGCCCTCGGTGTCGGCGATGACCGAGCCGATGCCGCAGGCCTCGTTGACGGCCTGGAGGATCTCGTCGAGCTTTTCCTTGGGGATGAGGTCCAGGAGCTGGATGGACTCTTTCATGGCGTTGCCGGCGTCTTCAGGCGAGGCCGGCCGGGCGGGCCTACTCGAAAAGGCCGCTTTCCCGGGCGAGGATGGCCGCCTCGAACCTGCTGTTGACGTTGAGTTTCTTGAAGATGTTTTTGACGTGGGTCTTGACGGTCTGCACGCTCAGGTACAGGGCGTCGGAGATTTCCCTGTTGTTCTTGCCCTCGGAAATCTGCTTGAGGATCTGCTTTTCCCGGTGGGTGAGGCTGTCGAGGTCGCGGCCGGGGGCCGGGGGCTCGGTCTCCATGTCGGCGGACAGGTTGACGAGGTAGGGCGAGACGATGGGCCGGCCGGCGTGGAAGGCGGCGATGAGCCCGGCCAGGCCGTCGATGTCGATGGTCTTGAGCACGTAGCCGTCGGCTCCGGCCTTCATGGCGTCCTTGATGTAGTGGGTGTCGTTGTAGGTGGAAAGGGCCAGGAGCTTCATGGCCGGAAAGGCCTTGCGCAGCACGCGGATGGCCGGAATGCCCGACAGCCCCGGCATGTCGATGTCGATGAGCGCCACGTCGGGCACGGTCTTCTGGATTTTTTCGATGGTCTCGAAGCCGTTGTCCGACTCGCCGACGATGGCGATGGTCTCGATGGCTTCGAAGGCCAGGCGCAGGCCGATGCGCAGCAAGGGATGGTCGTCCGCGATAAATACCCTGATCGGCTGGATCTCCATGCGCCGCCGTCCCTTTTCCTGGAGGGTTCCCGGATCGCGCCGCCCGCGCTTCGCTTCTTTTCACGACCATATACGCGGCATCCCTGCCCCTGTCGACAACGGCCCCGGGCCGTCCGGTCAGCCGCCGATGGTGACCCGCACCGGCGAGTCCTCAAGGAGCGCCGCCAGGGCGACGACCTCCTCCCGGGCGTGGGGGGAGACGCCGCGCAGGGGGTAGTCCTTTTCGAGTTGCCCCCATTTGGGCTCGCCCATGCGGTGGTAGGGGAGCAGGTCCAGGGCCGCGACATGGGAAAGCCCGGCCACGAAGGCGGCCGTGCGGCGCAGGTTTTCCGGCGCGTCGTTGAGCCCCGGAACGAGGGGGACGCGCACGCGGATGGACAGGCCCAGGGCGTCCACGCGCCGGAGGTTGTCCAGGATGCGCGCGTTGTCCACGCCGGTCAGGCGGCGGTGCGCCTGCGGATCCATGTGCTTGACGTCGTAAAGGACCGTGTCCAGGTGGGCCATGACCGGGAGCATGACCTCCCAGTCGGCGTAGCCGCTGGTCTCCACGGCCGTGTCCAGTCCCCGGGCCTTGGCCGCCCGGGCCAGGGCGAGCAGGAACCGGGGCTGGGCGAAGGGCTCGCCGCCGGAAAAGGTCACCCCGCCGCCGGAGCGGTCGTAGAATTCCCGGTCGAGCTCCACCTCCTCCAGCACCTCGTCCACGGTCAGGTGGCGGCCGCAGATGGTGAGGGCGTTGGCGTAGCACACGGCCTGGCAGGCGCCGCACTCGGGCAGGCGGCAGGCGGCCTTGTCGATGGCCACGCCGTGGGGCCCGTCGGCCGTGATGCACCGGGCCGGGCAGGCCTCCAGGCACTTGCCGCAGCCGATGCAGTTGTTGCGGATGTAGAGGAGCTCCGGGCGCGGGAGCATGTCCTCGGGATTCTGGCACCACTGGCAGCGCAGGGGGCAGCCCTTTAAAAAGACGATGGTGCGGATGCCCGGGCCGTCGTGGATGGAGAACCGCTGGAAGTCGCTGACGAGCCCGACGGGTTCCGCCGCCCGGACGTCCTTGGGCGCGTAGAGCTGGAAACGCTTGCGTAACGTCATGCCTGTCCGTGTTTCCTTGGCTTGGAGGCTTGCCGGAGCCGCCCGCCTGCGCGGGCGGCTCCGAACCGAAGGCGTCGGGCTTAGAACATCTGCTCGGTGCGGGAGATGATGTCCTCCTGGATGGCCTGGTCCAGGGAGGTGAAGAACGCGCTGTAGCCGGCCACGCGCACCACCAGCCCCCGGTAGTTCTCGGGATGCGCCTGGGCGTCCCGCAGGGTTTCCTTGTTGATGACGTTGTACTGGATGTGGGTGCCGCCGCCGTTGAAGAGGGTCTCGGTCACGGCGATGAGGTTGGAGATGCCCTGGCTGTCCTTGAGGGCGTTGGGGTGGAACTTCATGTTGAGCAGGGTGCCGTTGGAGGCGATGACGTGGTCGAGCTTGGTCACGGACTTGACCGAGGCCGTGGGCCCGGAGTGGTCCATGCCCGAGACCGGGGAGACGCCGTCGGCCAGGGGCGTGCCGGCCTTGCGGCCGTCCGGGGTCGCGCCGACCACCGCACCGAGCGGCACATTGGCCGAGACCGGGTAGAGCCCGGGCTGGAAGCCGCCGCCCCTGGGGTTGGCGTACTTCTCCACCTCGCGGCAGTAGGCCAGGGCCGCCTCGTGGGCGATGTCGTCGGCGTAGGGCTCGTCGTTGCCGTACTTGGGGGCGCGGTTGAGGAGCATCTGGCGCAGGCTCTCGCCGGCTACCCCGGCGAAGTCGTCGGCCAGGGCCGCCTTGATCTCGGCCAGGGTCACGGCCTTGTCCTCGTAGACGAGCTTTTTGAGCGCCGCCAGGGAGTCGGCCACGTTGGCCACGCCCACGCCCTGGGGACCGGTGAAGTTGTAGTGCGCGCCGCCCTGCTGCAGGGACAGGCCCTTGGCGATGCAGTCGTCCACCAGGGAGGACAGGAAGGGCAGGGGGGCGCGCTGGCCGTGGGCCACGTCCACGGCGTTGTCCGAGATCACCAGCAGCTTGACGAAGTGGGCCATCTGCTTGCGGTAGGCGGCCATGAGGTCGTCGTAGGAGGCGAGGGTGGTCAGCGCGCCGGTGCTCGGGCCCAGGCGTTCGCCGGAAAGCGGGTCCACGCCGTCGTTTAAGGTCAGTTCCAGCACCTTGGCGATGTTGAAGAAGGCCGCGTCGTGCCAGCCCTCGGTCTTGCCGCCCACCTGCGGCTCCACGCAGCCGATGATGCCGTAGTCGCGGGCGTCCTCGCGGGTCAGGCCGCGGCTGAGTAACGCCGGGATGATGAACCGGTCGTTGTAGTAGGCCGGCATGCCGAGCCCCAGGCGGGTGACCTCGGCCGCCTTCTCGTACAGGGCGCGCGGCGTGTCGCTGTGGACGCGGATGGAGATGGAGGGCTGGTAGAGCTTGGTGTTGGCCGTGGCCTGCAGGCACATGTAGGACAGGGGGTTGGTGGCGTCCTCGCCCTCGCGGTCCACGCCGCCGACGATGAGGTTTTGGAACATGGGGTAGCCGCCGAAGGCCTTGGTGGAGCCTTCGTCGCGCACCTTGTTGATCTCGTTGAACTTGATGAAGAGCAGGTCCAGGAGTTCCTGGGCCTTTCCGGCCGTGACGGCCTTGTCGGCGAGCAGGTGCGGGAACAGGTACTGGTCGAAGCGCATGGGCGAGATGGAATGGCCGTTGGACTCGATCTGCAGCACGAGCTGGATGAACCAGAAGGACTGGAGGGCCTCGGCGAAGCTCCCGGCCGGCTCGGCCGGCACCTTGGCGCACACGCGGGCGATCTCCAGCAGTTCGGCCTTGCGGCCCGGATCGGCCTCCGTGGCGGCCATGTCGGCGGCCAGGGCGGCAAAGCGGCCGGCGAAGCGGATGACGGCCCTGTTGGCGGCGGTCACGGCGGTCAGGAACTGGTGCTTGGCCAAATGGGCCGGGTTGGTGAGCTCGAGCTTGGCCAGCTCGGCCTCGGCCGCAGCGACGACGCCCGAGAGGCCTTTTTCCAGGACCAGGGCGTAGTCCACGCTGATGTGCCCCACGCCGTTGAAATAGTAGTTGCCCACGGTGAAGACGCCCCGGCGCTGGGCCTCCTTGCTTTCCGGGGTCATGAGCGCCGTGGCCAGCTCGTTGGTGGTGCGGCCGTTCCAGTAGGGGAAGAGCCCGCGCAGGACGGCTTTTTTCTCCTCGGAGATGAGGAACACGTCGCCGGTGCGTTTTTCCAGGCGGTCGAGCTCGTCCTCCAGCCATTTGCAGGAAAATTCCGGGAACACCGGGGCCGAGCGGGGCTTGGTGCACTGGTTGCCGACGATGATCTCGTCGGGCTGGATGAAGATGGTCATGTTGTCGAGGATCTTCTCCAGGGCCCTGGCCCGGCGCAGGATCACGGGCTGATCCTCGGTCTCCTTGTAGGCGGCGGTGATGAGCTGGGCCCGTTCCACGCAGATTTCCGGGACGACGGCGATGAACCGTTCCCGGATGGCCTCCACCCGGGCGGTGGGTCCGGGCAGCTGCAGCACGTCGATCTTCTCGAGCAAGGCTTGTTCGGCTGGGCTTGTCATGGCGGCGTCCTCCTGATGACGTTGGATGCTCTGAAAACCCCTGCGACGATGGCGGCTCGGGGGCACGGGCCCCGCGAGGGAAACCGTCCGACGCGTCGGACGGGCGGATCGTCTCGGAATCCGATGCTTGCCCATTACGTGGTTTTCGGGGGGTCACTCTATCCCCAGGAAGGGTGATTTTTCTCCCCCGGCCGTGGTATTCGGGGCGCCTTTCCGCCCTGGCCCCGTTTTTTTCCTATAGGAACCGTGAGGGATGGGCTGGGGCCGGGCCATGTCAACGGTTGGCGGCGGGCAGGGGCTCTGACGGCGTTTCCGGTCGGGCGGGGCGTCGGTTCGTCCAGCCGCGCGCTGCTGTCGGCCGCCGGGGCGGGGCTGCCCGGCCTGGGCAAGTGGGGGCGAACACTGAAAAGGCTAGTAATGCAAATGTTCGATGGTCCTCCATCGTCTGGCCGCAGGGAGGCTTCAGGCGGACGAGGTCTTCTGTTGCGGAAAACTTTCCGAAATTTCATGGGAAATATGCGCCGATCGCGGCTTGCCCGCCCAGGGTCGCCAGCTTGGGGGCAGGTCTTTTTCGAGGAGCACTATTGACGTAATCGTTTTACAATTGTATCCAGAGCGTCACCATACGAGTGTTCGCCGCCCGGTTCCGCGCCGACGGCAAGGGAGCTTCCCCATGACCTGGCACGACGAGAGCGAAAACCAGCTCATCTCGCGAGTCGCCTGGTTGTATTTCAACGAGGAGCTCACCCAGGCGGAAATCGGCGAACGCCTTGGGCTGACCCGCCTCAAGGTCAACCGCCTGCTCCAGGCCGGGCGCGAGGCCGGCCTCATCCGGGTCGTCATCAACACCGCCTTCAAGGACTGCGTGGAGCTGGAAGCCGGCCTCGTCCGGGAGTACGGCCTGGTGCGCGCCATCGTCGTGCCCACCCCCGAGCGGGGCGGGCTGCACTTCTACGACGCCGTCGGCCGGCCGGCCGGCGAATACGCCTCCCTGCAGCTGCGCGACGGGCAGCGCTTCGGCGTGGGCTGGGGCTACACCATGCGCGCCGCCATAAACGGCATGGTCAGCCGCAGCGTGCGCGGCGTCTCCGTGACCTCGCTCTACGGCGGCGTTCCCCGAAGCCCGGTCAACCCCTTCGACTCCACGGCCATGTTCGCCCGAAAGCTCCAGGCCGAGGTCTGCAACCACCTGCCCGCGCCCATGTTCGTCTCCACGCCGGAGGTGCGCGAGACCATCGCCGCCCAGCCCTTTTTCCGCACCTTCTACCAGGAAGCCCTGGACGTGGACATGATCCTGACGGCCGTGGGCGACATCTCCGCCCAGGCCACCAACATCGCCCTGGGGGCCATCACCCAGGACCAGCGCCGGGACCTGGCCCGGGCCGGGGCCGTGGGCGAATTCTTCGGCCGCTTCCTGGACGCGGCGGGAAACGTGGTGGACCACGAGGTCAACCGCTGCAGCATGTCCCCGGATTTCACCGGGCTGTGCAAGGTACCCCACATCGTTCTGGTCTCCGGCGGCCTGGCCAAGGCGCCCATACTGCGAGCCGTGCTGCGGCGCGGCTACGTCCACGTGTGCGTCACGGACGCGGGCACGGCCGCGAGCCTCCTCAACGCTTAAGCCGAGGTGCAATCATGGACAGAGAGGAACACCTGCGCCGTCTCCAGGACGGGGAAACCTTCGACCTCCTGGTCGTCGGCGGCGGGGCCACGGGCTGCGGCATCGCCCTGGACGCCGCCACCCGGGGACTGCGCGTCGCCCTGGTCGAGCGCGACGACTTCGCCCAGGGCACCAGCAGCAAGAGCACCAAGCTCGTGCACGGCGGGGTGCGCTATCTCGAAAAGGCCATCATGAAGGCCGACAAGGAACAGTTCGACCTGGTGCGCGAGGGCCTTCGCGAGCGCGGCCGGCTGCTTCGCAACGCCCCCCACCTGGCCCATTCCATCCGCCTCATGACCCCGGTCAAGACCTGGTTCCAGGCCGCCTACATCTTCGCGGGTCTCGTGCTCTACGACCTGCTCGCCGGACGCCTGGCCCTGGGCCGCAGCCGGCTGGTCGGCCGGGCCACGGCGCAAAAGCTCTTCCCGCAGCTCAACCTCGACGGCTACGCCGCCGCGGTCATCTACTACGACGGCCAGTTCAACGACGCGCGCATGGCCGTGAGCCTGGCCCGCACCGCCGCCTCCCACGGGGCCGTGTGCGTCAACCACGTGGAGGTGACCGGCCTGGTCAAGGACAAGGGCCGCATCCGGGGAGCCGAGCTGCGCGACCGCATTGGCGGCCGGACCTGGACCGTGGCGGCCAAGGGCGTGGTCAACGCCACCGGCCCCTTCGCCGACGCCCTCCGCCGCATGGACGACCCGCAAGCCCCAAGCATGCTCAAGGCCAGCTCCGGCATCCACATCCTGCTGCCGGCCGGGACCACGCCCGAGGACCTGTCGCTCATGATCCCGAGCACCGAGGACGGGCGGGTGCTGTTCATGATCCCCTGGCAGGAGCACGTGCTCTTCGGCACCACCGACGAGCCGGCCCAGGCCGCCTTCGATCCCGCGCCCGAGCGCAAGGACGTGGACTACCTGCTGCGCTACGCCAGCGCCTACCTGCGCCGGCCCGTCACCCGCCAGGACGTCCTGGCCGTGTGGAACGGCCTGCGGCCGCTGGTTTTCGACCCGAAAAAGAAGAACACCCAGGAGCTGGCCCGCTCCCACGTCATCGACAAGAGCCCCTCGGGCCTTTTGACCATGGCCGGGGGCAAGTGGACCAGCTACCGGGCCATGGCCGAGGACGCCGTGGACGCGGCCTGCGCCGCCTTCGGCCTGGGCCGGGGGCGTGCCTGCGCCACCCGCGAGCTGCGGCTCGTCGGCTCGCGGGCCTTCTATCCCGAGGCCTGGCGGGACCTGGCCGCGCATCACGGCGTGGATGAGGCCCTGGCCCGGTCGCTTTTTTCCCTCTACGGCGACGAGGCCGGAAAGATCCTGGAGCTCGGCCGCCGCCACGACCTGATGGCGCCCGTGCATCCGGAGCACCCCTACATCGGCGCGGAGGTCCTGTTCGCCGCGCGCCACGAGATGGCGCGGCATATCGGGGACGTCCTGTTGCGCCGGCTCCCCCTGGGACTCGTCGACATGCGCCATGCCCGGGAAGCGGCTCCGGTGGTGGCGGAGATCATGGGCCGGGAACTCGGCTGGGACGATGCGCGCCGCGCAAGCGAGGTGGAGAGCGTCCGCCGGCTGCTGGAGGCCTGGTTCGCCGGGAACGGGGCCATGGATTCGCAGCGGACGGACGCGTCGGCAGAGGCAGGCCTGGACAACCGGTCCCCTTCCGCCACGGAAGGGGGGAGGCAAACGTCGCAAGCGCTGGAGGAGGGGTCGAAATGAACGGATCGTCGTTGGGGAAGGAACTTTTTTCCGAATTCTTGGGGACCATGATCCTCATCATATTCGGAGCCGGCTGCGTGGCCATGAAGGTGTTTTTCGGCGAGGGGCTCAACATCAGTTGGGACACCATCACCTTCGGCTGGGGGTTGGGCGTGTTTTTCGGCGTGCTGGCCAGCCTGCGGTCCGGGGCCCACATCAATCCGGCCGTGACCCTGGCCCTGGCCGTGACCGGCCGGTTTCCCTGGGGCAAGGTGCTGCCCTACTCCCTGGCCCAGATCGCCGGCGGCTTCACGGGCGCGGCCATCGCGTTTCTCGACTTCAAGGCCAAATGGCTGCTGTTTGACCCGCAGTTGGTCAAAACGGCGGGCATCTTCTGCACCTTCCCGGCCGTGCCGGGCTTCTGGCCGGGATTCATCGACCAGGTCATCGGCACCGCCGTGCTCCTGTTCGGCATCCTGTCCATCGGCGACTTCGGCGCGAAGAACCGCGTGCCCTGGATCGGCCCGGTGGCCGTGGCCATGCTGGTCATGGCCATCGGCATGAGCCTTGGCGCCATGAACGGGTACGCCATCAACCCGGCCCGCGACTTCGGGCCCCGGCTCTTCGCCCTGGTCGCCGGCTTCACCCAGCCGAACCTCATGGACACGAGCATCGTGCTCGTGCCCATCCTCGGGCCTCTGGTGGGCGGGCCGCTCGGCGCGCTCATTTACGACAGGACCACAGGCGCTCTGAACAAAGACCCCAATGCCGACTTTTGCGAAGACGGCGCGCAGGAGTGTTAGCCATGAGCCAGTACGTGTTGGCCCTTGACCAAGGCACGACCAGTTCCCGGGCGATCCTTTTCACGCGCGAAGGCGACATCAAGCAGATCGCGCAGAAGGAATTCACGCAGATCTACCCCCAGCCGGGCTGGGTGGAGCACAACGCCAACGAGATCTTCGACACCCAGTCCTTCGTCATGAACGACTGCCTGAAACAGGCCGGCGTCGAGGCCTCGGAGATCGCGGCCGTGGGCATCACCAACCAGCGCGAGACCACCGTGGTCTGGGACAAGGCCACGGGCGCGCCCATCCACAACGCCATCGTCTGGCAGGACCGCCGCACGGCCGGCTTCTGCGACGAACTGAAAAAGCGCGGCCTGGAGAAGGTCATCCGCGAAAAGACCGGCCTGGTCGTGGACGCCTACTTTTCCGGCACCAAGGTCAGATGGATGCTCGACAACGTGCCGGGCGCCCGGGCCAAGGCCGAAAAGGGCGAGCTGCTCTTCGGCACCATCGACGCCTGGCTCATCTGGAACCTGACCAAGGGCGCGGTGCACGTCACCGACGCCTCCAACGCCAGCCGCACCATGCTCTACAACATCCGCACCGGCGACTGGGACGACGAACTGCTCAAGATCCTGGACGTGCCCCGTTCCATGCTGCCGCGCGTGAGCCGGTCCTCGGAAGTGGTGGGCGAGGTCCATCCCGAGTTCCTGGGCCGGGCTCTGCCCATCGCGGGCAACGCCGGCGACCAGCAGGCCGCCACCTACGGCAACGCCTGCCTGACCGAGGGCATGGCCAAGAACACCTACGGCACCGGCTGCTTCATGCTCATGAACACCGGCCAGAACGCCCGGGCCAGCGAGAACAACCTCCTGACCACCGTGGCCTGGTCCACGCCGTCGGGCATGCACTACGCCCTGGAAGGCAGCGTGTTCATCGCCGGCGCGGTGATCCAGTGGCTGCGCGACGGCCTGGGCATCATCCAAAGCGCCCCCGAGGTGGAACAGCTCGCCCTGTCCGTGCCGGACAACGGCGGCGTCTACCTCGTGCCCGCCTTCGTGGGCCTGGGCGCGCCCCACTGGGACCAGTACGCCCGGGGCGCCATGGTCGGCATCACCCGCGGCGTCACCAAGGCCCACATCGCCCGGGCGGCCCTGGAATCCATCGCCCTGCAGACCCTCGACATCATGGACTGCATGCAAAAAGACGCCGGCATCAAGCTCGCCACCCTGCGCGCCGACGGCGGGGCCACCCGCAACAACCTGCTCATGCAGTGCCAGGCGAACGTCCTGGGCGTGCCGGTGGAACGGCCCCGGGTGACCGAGACCACGGCGCTCGGCGCGGCCTATCTGGCCGGCCTGGCCGTGGGCTTCTGGAAAAGCGAGGACGAGATCACGGCCATGTGGCAACTGGACCGGCGGTTCGAACCGAACAAGGACCCGGCCGAGCGGGAAAAGCTGATTCACGGCTGGCAGCGGGCCGTGGAACGCAGCAAGAATTGGATCGAGTCCTAGGAAACCTATTGCCCTGACCTCACGGCCCGGCCGGACCTCGGCCGGTCGCGGGGAAACCCATGCGCGCGGCGGCCCGGCTTCGGTCGGGCCGCCTTTTTTCGTGCCGTGGCCGCGAAGGCCTCCCCTGTTGCATCCGGCAGGAGCAAGGACGATCCAGGGGGCTTTCACGCCTGGGCGCGGGGAGGGCAGGGACGGCATCCCGCTTGTTTGTTTTAATGGAATCGATATAAGAATCTTGAAAGGGACCTCATTCCCCGATTCTGGCGTTGCAATCGATTTTTTTACGTTATGTCGAAACGATCAGGACTATGCGATTCTATAAAATGATGCGCGCCGTCATGGCGGCATGTGGAGTGCTCATGACCCTGCAGGCGGAAGTCATGGCCGCGCCGCTCATCGTGTACGGACCGGGCGGCCCCTATCCGGCCGTGCGCGAGTGCGCGGCTCTTTTCGGCGCCAAGTCCGGCCTCGTCGTGGAGGTGCGGGCAGGCGAACCGGCCGAGCAGGCGGAGCAGGCCGCCAAGGACGGCGACGTCTACTACACCGGCGCGGAATACATGATGGACGATTTTCTTCGGGACTATCCCGGCGTTCTCGACGCCGCGGCCGTCATCCATCCTGCCGCCCGGCGGTTGGGCATCATCGTGCGCCAGGGCAATCCAAAGGGGCTCAGGGCTCTTGAGGATCTGGCGACGCCCGGCGTGCGCATCCTGGATGTGCGCCTGGAAAACATGGACGGGCTCCGGGCGGCAGCCAACGCCAACGTCACGGTTCGCGTCACCACCGGCCGACAGGGGCTCGCGGCCTGGAAGGAGGCGAAAGACCTCGATGCCTGGCTGACCTACAGGACCTGGGCCGTGCAGCTCGCGCTCGGGGAAGGGGAGTTTCTGCCCATCGACGGCCCCGGGGGGCTGCGCCGGATTCCGGCGACGGTCATGCGAAACGCGCCCCATCCCGAGCAGGCCAGGGCTTTCCTGGGATTTCTGGAAACGGACGAGGCCCGGGCCGTGTTCCTGAAAAACGGCTACGAGCCCTACTGAGGGAGAGACGCATGCGCATACTCGGTCTCAACTCCAGCCCGAACGGCAAAAAAAGCCAGACCCGGCGACTGGTCCAGGCTGTCCTGGACGGAGCCGCCGCGAAAGGAGCGGAAACGGAATATGTCGATCTGCGCAAACTCAAGATCGAGTATTGCATCGGCTGCCGCAAATGCTTCGCCACCGGCAAGTGCATCATAAATGACGACTATGCGACGCTTTTCGAGAAAATGTCGGCGGCCGACGGCATGGTCTGGGGGTCTCCCAACTACTCCTTTTGCGTCAACGCCCCCATGAAGGCGCTTGTCGACCGCATGGCCGACGTGATCCACTGCCAGTATTTCGAGGGCAAATACTGCGCGGCCGTATGCACGGCCGGCCGGGACCATGCCGTGATCACCCGTTTCCTGGCCAACAATTTCAACGACCTCGGGGGCTACGTCACGGGGACGGCCGGAGCGTTGGCCACGGATGGCCCGGAGGCGGTGGCCCGCGCCGAAACCCTGTCCTTCGCTTTGGGGCAAGCCCTGGCGGACGACATCGGCACGAAGCGGACCTATTTCGACCAGCGCGTGGCCATCGACGCCAACAGGCGGGCCTTTCAGGATAAAATCCGGCAGAACAAGGAGCAATGGCCCTCCCAGTATGCCTACTGGGAAAAAAGAGGCTGGCCCTGATCCTTGCCCGACGCCCGGGCGCGAAGGCGCATATCGACCAAGCCCGACGCCTGGGGCGCGACGCGACGGGCAGCCCGCCCCGAGAGTCGTAACGTCGGGCGATGGCGTGAGGACCACGGAAGACGCCGGACCTTTGCGCCGCCATGCCGCGGCGCGGCGAGCGGCGACGGGCCGCGCGCGTCGTCCCCCAAACAGAGCGACGTCAGTTTTGCCGGCGCGGATCAGGCGGCCAGGGCGGCCTTGAGGACGGCCGCCAACTCCTCGTCGGTCAGCGCCACGGGATTGCCCTTCATGCTGCTGGCCCGGGAGGCCTGGGCCACGATGGCCGGGATGTCGGCCGGGGTCGGACCGAGGCGGGAAAGGGACGGCGCGTCGAGTCGGCGGCAGGTCGCGGCCAGCCAGACCGCGCCGTCCTCGGGCCTGGCCTCGCTTTTGCCGGTCAGGATCGCCGCCGCTTCGGCGTAGGCGGCCAGCGACGGGGACTCCGGGGCGCGTTGGCGCAGGGCCCGGATGTTGGCCTCGGCGACGTGGGGCAGAAGGCTCGCGCAGACCTGGCCGTGGGGCGCGGCGAAAAGCCCGCCCAGGGGCGCGGCGAAGCCGTGCACCGCCCCGAGCTTGGCGTTGGCCAGGGCCAGGCCGCCGAGCAGGCTGGCCAGGGCCATGTCCTCGCGGGCGTCGAGGTCCGCGCCGTGGGCGTAGGCCGCCGGCAGGGCCCGGGCCGCCCGGCCCAGCCCCTCGCGGCACAGGGCGTCGGTCATGGGGTTGGCCATGTTGGACACGAAGGCCTCGAGCAGTTGGGTGAGGGCGTCGAGGCCTGTGGCCGCCGTGACCGCCGGCGGCATGGAAGCCGAAAGCAGCGGATCGACCAGGGCCACCTCCGGCAGCATCATGGGCGAGCGCAGGCTCACCTTGACGCGCTTTCCCGGCACGGTCAGCACGGCGTTGGCCGTGGCCTCGGCCCCGGTGCCGGCCGTGGTCGGCACGGCCAGGACGGGCAGGGGACGCGCCGTAAGCGGCCGGCCCTCGCCCACCACTTCGAGATACGCGTACACGTCCTCGATGTTGGTCGCCAGGGCGGCGGCGGCCTTGGCCGTATCCAGCGCGCCGCCGCCGCCAAGGCCGATGACCAGGTCGCAGCCGGCCTCCCGGGCCAGCCGGGCCCCGGCTTCGGCCGTCGCGACGTCGGGTTCCCCGGCCACGGGAAAGACCGTGGCCGTGAGGCCGGCCCGGCCCAGGGCGGCCAGAAGTCCTTCGTGACGGCCCGGGTTCGCGCCCGTGACCACCAGGGCCGCCCGCCCCCGGGCGGCGGCGAGCGTCGGCAACTGATCGGCGGCGTTGCGGCCGAAGACGACTTTTCCCGGCGTGGCGAAGGTGAATCGCATGCCGCCAGTATGTCCCGGCCGGCCGGGCGGCGCAAGGGGCGGGAGGAGCCTTGCCGGCCCTGGCCAACATGCCGCCAGCGCCGACTGGTCACGCTCTCATCACCATTCCGCGATATTTTCCCCGTATACCTCCGCCCGACGCAGCATGCAGGAGCGGAGGAGATGTACGATTCCATCCGGCGTTTACTTACTTTCTTCCTGCGCACGGGCAACCGCCCCGATCCCTCGGCCTCGCGCCTTCTTTGCGTGGCCGCGCGGCAGCAGGCCATCTTCCAGATGGCCGTCGGCCGGGAGAAGGCTTCCCCGTCCTTCCGGTACATGGTCTGCCGGGGCGTTCGCAGCGACGGCGTGGTCCTGGCCAGCCGGGACGCGGACGCCGCCATGCGCGAGGGCCTTAAGCGGCGGGAATTCTCGTTTCGCTTCCTCGTTCAGGAGGAAATGGACAAGTTCCCGCGCCTGCACACCTTCCAGGGGACGGTCACCGCGGTGCACAAGGACGAAAAGGCCATCACCGTGGCCTTTCCCGCCAACATCACCACCCTGGAGCAGCGCCGCAACGTGCGCCTGAAGCTCCACCGGCGCCACCTCCCCCGGCTCGGGGTCTGGGGCATGCCCAAGGGCGAATCCCAGGAACGCATCCTCAAGGAATGCGGCGTCGTCGAGCCGGAAAGCCGGCCGGACGAGGTGCAGGCCATGCTCAAGAACATCTCGGCCGGGGGACTGCGCCTTTCCCTGCCCTGGCAGGCCTACGTCCGGTCCGCGCCCTTCCTGTCGCAGGGCTGCCGCCTGCTGGTGCAGCTCGAATTCACGGACCCGGAAACGGGGCGCACGGACGCCTTCGTGTTCGTCGCCAAGGTCAGCAATTCCCGGGTGACGGAAGACCCGGCCACGCGTCCGGAATTCGGGCTGCAGTTCGTCGCCGTCCGGCAGCAGGGGGCCCATGCCCGCTGGCAGGACGTCCAGGCCGAGGGCAGCCTGGACCTGCTCAAGCTCCTGCAATCCTATCAATTGGAATACTACCGGGAACTCAAACGGCAGCTCGCCCTGCGCGAGGAGCCGGACGTCGATCCCCTGGCCCGGACCGGGCGCAAGGACGAGGAAAAGGTGGCCTGAGGCGGCGGCCGCGCGGCGGCGCGTCGAACCCCGCGCCGGAGGCGCCCGCGCGTCCGGGCGGCGACAAAAGGGCATTGGCGGCCGGGACCGTGAACCGGACCGCATCTTTCAAGGAGCGTGCATCATGTTCAGCCAGTTTTTCGGAAACTACCTGCGCAAGCGCGGGTGCATCACCCTGGAGCAGCTGCGGGACGTCCTGGCCCTGCAGGACGCGGTGCGCGTCAAGCTCGGCGTCCTGGCCATCGACGCCGGCTACATGACCGCGCCCCAGGTGGAGGAGGTCCACCAGCTGCAATCCAGGATGGACAAACGCTTCGGCGAGATCGCCATCGAGCGCGGCTACCTGGACGAGGAGAAGCTCACGGGGCTGCTCGGCCAGCAGAACAAGCGCCACCTGCTCATCGGCCAGGCGCTCATCGACAAGGGCCTCATGAGTTTCGAGGAGTTCCAGGAGCACCTTAAGGCCTACAAGCGCGAATCCGGGCTTTCTCCCCGGGAGTTCGAGGCGCTCAAGGCCAACGACATCGAGGCCGTGACCGGAGCCCTGCTGCGCCTGCCGGACGTCGGCGAAACGAAGATGTACGTGGACTACTTCAGCCTCTTCGTGCGCAACCTGGTGCGCTTCATCGATGACCGCATCCTGCTGGAGCCGGCCCGCAAGGTCGAGGAGGAAGCGTTCGACAGCCTGATCCACCAGGAGATCGAAGGCCGCTTCAAGCTCTTCACCGGCATTTCCGGGACCGAGGAGGGCATGGCCCTGTTCGCGACCCGTTTCGCCAAGATGGACGTGGACGGCATGGACGCGGTGGCCCGGGACTCGCTTGGCGAATTCATGAACGTGCACAACGGCCTGTACCTGTCCAAGCTGTCCAACGAATGGGTGGAGCTGGAGCTGCTGCCCCCGGAATACAAAAGCGGAGGGAGCCTCAAGTCCGTGGGCGTGGCCTATGCCATGCCCTTCGCCCTGTCCTTCGGGCAGTTTCATTTCTTCATCGGCGTCGGTTCGCCGGTCATTCGCCATCGCTAAGGGAGGAACGCGCCATGGCCCGCATACTGATCGTGGATGACTCCATCGTCTCCCGGACCAATCTCAAGAACATCCTGGCCGACGCCCGGCACGAAATCGTGGGCGAGGCCGTCGACGGCGAGGACGGGGTGGCGAAGTTCCTGTCCCTGCGCCCGGACATGGTGACCATGGACATCACCATGCCCAAGCTCAACGGCATCGAGTGCCTCAAGCGCATCCTCGGCCACGACCCCGAGGCCCGGGTCATGATGATCAGCGCCCTGGGCCAGGGGGCCAAGATCCTGGAAGCCATCGACAGCGGCGCGCGCCACTACGTCACCAAGCCCTTCGAGCCGGACAAGGTCCTCGAGGCGGTGACGGAGGTGCTCGGCGACTAGCCAGGGGCTCTCCGGGAATGTGTTGGTATCTTGGTTGGAGAGCTGGCTAGCCTCGGACGTTGTTCGGGAAACGGCATGGCCGTTTCCCGAGGACGCGGCATGAGGCCGCCGCCGCGGCGGGTGCGAAGGCTTCGGATGCGCCGCCTCGAAGGGGGCGGCCCGACCGATCCCGGCTCTGGGGAGGGCGTATGGAGACGACGGTCGACGATCTGGACATGAGGCGGGACGGGCAACCGGCCGAGGACCAGTCCATCGGCAACCTGGTGGAGCACACCCGGACGTTTGCGGCCTCGGACCCGGGCAGCGCCGTGCACGCCTTCTTCGGCGGCCATCCCAGCGCCGAGGGCGTGGTCATCCTGGACGGCCAAGCCCCCAAGGGCCTGGTCATGCGCAACGACTTCTACCAGAAGATGGGCTCGCTCTACGGCCGCGACCTGTTCATGCGCCGCCCCATCAGGCTCATCATGAACGCCCGGCCCCTGGTGGTGGACGTGTCCGTGGACATCGCCACCATTGGCCTCATCGCCATGAACCGACCCCACGACCAGCTCTACGACCTCGTGGTCATCACCAGCGGCGAGGGCTATTCCGGGGTGGTGAGCATCAAGCGCTTCATGATCGAGCTCTCGCGCAACAGGGAGATGGAGATCTCGCTGCTCAAGACGCAAAAGGAGATCCTGCGCGAGGCCAACGAGGCCGAGATACGCAACCGCAAGCAGATCGAGGAGAAGAGCCAGGAGCTGCGCAGGAAAAACGACGC
Organism: Pseudomonadota bacterium; assembly: GCA_023390395.1. Classification (GTDB taxonomy): domain Bacteria; phylum Desulfobacterota; class Desulfovibrionia; order Desulfovibrionales; family Desulfovibrionaceae; genus Solidesulfovibrio. The sequence goes on from JAEWCY010000132.1 coordinate 94,108, forward strand.
CATCAAAAACCTCATGGACAACGCCGGCCAGGGCTTCCTGTCCTTCGGCAAGGACCTGGTCGTCTCCGGCGAGCACAGCCTGGAGTGCGTGCAGATCCTGCGCGTGCCCGTGGAGGGGCGCGATTTCGTGGCGCTCATGGCCCGGCACGTGTCGTCCGAGGTCGCCCGGACCATGGCCCAGGTGTTCGAGAGCGTGTTCGCCTCGGACAAGACCCTGCGGGCCAAGGTCTACCTGTCGCTTCTGCCGCCCGAGGTCACGATCTACGACCGCAGCGTCAGCATCGAATACAAGATCATCCAGTACGGCGACCAGAAACGCATGATGCTGATCCTCACCGACGTCACCGAGAAGAAGAAGCTCGAGGCGCGCATGGTCGAGGAGCGCAACAACGTCAAGATGGTGGCCAAGGCCCTGACCCGGCAGTCCGACGTGAACCTGGCCATGGAGGAGCTGGCGGCCTTCGCCCCGGGCGACGCCTCGGCGATCGTCGCCGCGGCCGCCGACCCCGGGGCGGCCCTGGCCGAGATCTTTCGCCTCATCCACACCTTCAAGGGCGATTTCGCCCAGCTTGGGCTGCACAACACCGCCGCGGGCCTGCACGCCGAGGAGGACCGGCTGGCCGCGCTGTCCGCCAGGCCCGAAGCGCCGGCCCGGGACGAGCTGGCCGGGATCGTCGCCGGCTGGGACGCCCGGGCTTTGCTCCAGGAGGACGTGGGCATCCTCACGGACATCCTGGGCAAGGCCTTTTTCGAAAAGGACGAGCGCTTCCAGATCGGCGAGGAGGCCCTTGGGGACATCGAGCGGCAGGTCATGGCCCTGCCCGAAGGCGCGGAGCGCAAGGGCATCCTCGATTCCCTGCGCCGCCTGCGGCAGCGTTCCCTCAAGGAAATCCTGGCCGAGTACCGGGAGTACCTCCAGGCCCTGGCCGACCGCCTGGGCAAGGCCGTGGAGCCGCTGCGCGTCGTGGGCGACGACGTGTTCGTGGACAAGGAGACGGTGCAGCGCTTCGTCAAATCCCTGGTCCACGTCTTCCGGAACATGATCGACCACGGCATCGAGTCTCCGGAGGAGCGCCTGGAGGCCGGCAAGCGCGAGCAGGGAGTGGTCAAGTGCAAGGTCCGGCTCGAGGGCGGGGAGGTGCGCCTGGGCATCTCCGACGACGGCCGGGGCATCGACGCGGCCAAGGTGGCCAGGGCGGCCGCGGCCAAGGGCCTGGTTTCGCCCGGGGACGTCGCGGGCCTGCCCCTGGAGAAGGTCTATGCGCTCCTTTTCGAGGACTCCTTTTCCACCAAGGAGGAGGTGAGCGCCCTGTCCGGCCGGGGCGTGGGCCTGTCCGCGGTCAAGGCCGAGGTCGAGCGCCTGGGCGGGACCGTGGAGGTCGCCTCCACGCCGGGGCTCGGCTCGAAATTCACCTTCCGGTTCCCGCTGCCGTAGTGTTGCGTCCCTGAAAAAATACTGCGCAGGCGCGCAGTTCGCGGGCGCGACACGAGCCGCCGCCTTCGCGCCAGGCGGCCGTAGCGCCTCCCGACGACGCCACGGGTCGGGCTTGGGGCGTCAGCCGTCGAGACCGTGCTTCTTGAGCATCTGGTAGAGGTGGCCTCGGGACAGGCCGGAGACCCGGGCCGCCTGGCTGATGCTGGCCGTGGCCGCCAGAAGCCCGGTCAGGTAGCCCCGCTCCGAAGCCTCCTTGAATTCCCGGTAGGGCGGATAGGCCCGGCCCTGGGACGCGCCCTGCGGCGCGGCCGGGGCCGGGGGCGTTTCGGTCCGGCCGCCGCCCAGGCGGCTTCGGGCCACGGCCATGCGGATGTCCAGCGGCAGATGCCCGGCGAAGATCTGCGGCTCCCCCCGCGAGGCGGCGAAGGCCCGCTCCAGGGCATGGCCGAGTTCCCGCACGTTGCCCGGCCAGTCGTAGCGCACGAGCGCCTCCACGAGGTCGTCGGACACCGTCTTGCCGCAGGCGTCGTAGCGGCTGCACAGCCGTTCCACGAAATGGCGGCACAAAAGCGGGATGTCCTGCCTGCGTTCCCGCAGCGGCGGCAGGGTGATGACGATGCCGTTTAAGCGGTAGAGCAGGTCGGTGCGGAAAAGGTCCAGGGAGGCCATTTCCACGAGGTTGCGGTTGGTGGCGGCGATGAGGCGGAAGTCGCTTTGCACCTCGGCCTTGCCGCCGATGGGCCGAAAGCGCCGGGTTTCGAGCACACGCAGGAAGGAGCGCTGCAGGGCCACGGGCAGCTCGCCCACCTCGTCGAGGAAAAGCGTGCCCCGGTGGGCCAGCCGGGCCATGCCGTCGCGGTCCTGGTCGGCTCCGGTGAAGGCCCCCCGGGTGTGGCCGAAGAGCTGGCTTTCCAGGAGCGATTCCGTGGCCGAGGCGCAGTCCATGGCCACGAAGGGCATGGCCGCCCGGGCGCTGCCGTCGTGGATGGCCCGGGCGAAGACCTCCTTGCCGGTGCCGGTCTCGCCCAGCAGCAGCACGTTGATGTCGCTGGCCGCCGCCTGGGCGGCCAGGTCCAGGCAGGCGCGAAGGGCGGGGCTTTCCCCCACGATGCTGCGCAGTTCGCGCAGGTCCGCGCTCGATGCGGCGCGCTGCCGGCGAAAGGCCACCACCCGTTCGAGGATGAGCCGCAGATTGTCCAGGGACAGGGGCTTGGTCAGAAAGTCCCAGGCTCCGTGGCGGAGGGCCAGGTCGGCCCCGGCCGCGTCGCCGTGGCCGGTGACGATGACGATCTCCGGCGGGTCGGGCAGGGCGCGCAGTTCCGGGATGCGCTCCAGGCCGTTGCCGTCGGGCAGGAGCACGTCCAGGAAGACGATGTCGCAGCCGCGCTCCCGGCAAAGGGCCAGCCCCTCGGCCAGGGTCGAGGCGGCCAGGGCCTCGTGGCCGAGCTCCGTGGCGGTGACGCCGATGAGCCGCTGCACCAGGCGGTCGTCGTCGAGGGCGAGGATGCGGGCCACGGCCTACCCGAGGGAGGCGGCCCGGCGCAGGGCCTGGCTCGTGCGGTCGAGCACGTCGCGAAGCTCCCGCCGGTCCGCGTCGGGCACGGCTTCGCGCGCCCTGGCCAGCAGTTCCAGGCGGGCGGCCGCCTCCCGCAGCCCGGCCGCGCCAAGCGACGCCGCGCCGGACTTGAGCGTGTGCATGAGCCGGGAGGCCTCGGCCAGGTCGCCCCGACCGGCCGCCTCCTCGAAGGCCTCGGCCAGGGCCGGGGCGCTTTCCAGGAAATCCGAGGCCAGCAGGCGGTAGAGGTCCTTGCGCCCGCCGAGCAGGCGCAGGGCTTCGTCCGTTTCCAGGACCCCGCCGTCGGCTCCGCCGCGTCCCGGGGCGTCGGCCGCCGCCGGGGGCACGGCGATGGAGCGCGCCCCCACGGCGGCGCGCATGGCCCGGTGCAGGGCGGCCACGTCGATGGGCTTGCCCACCACGCCCTCGATTTCCCCGGCCGCAAGCTCCGCCTGGTCCTCGGGCAGGGCGAAGGCGGTGAGGATGAGCACGGGCGTGCGCCTGCGGCCGAGTTCCGTTTCCAGGCCGCGCAGGCGGCGCACAACCTCGACGCCGTCCATGCCGGGCATCTGCAGGTCGAGCAGGATCAGGTCGCTCGGGGCCTTGCGCAAAAGGGCCAGGGCCTCGGGGCCGCCGGCGGCCAGGCGCACCTCGGCTCCGTCCTCGCGCAGGATGTCGTTAAGAAGAATCCGGTTGGCGTTGTGGTCGTCCACCACCAGCACCCGCAGCCCGGCCAGGGCTTGGTCCGGTCCGGCCTCGGGTCCGTCCGCCCGTCCGGGAGCCTCCTCTGGCAGGGCCGCCTCGGGCCCCACGGCCAGCACGGCGGTGAAGGCGAAGGCGCTGCCCCGACCCGGGGCGCTTGCCACGGCGATGTCGCCGCCCATCATCCGGGCCAGCTCCCGGGCGATGCAAAGCCCGAGCCCCGACCCGGCGTGGCGCCGGGACAGGGAGTCGTCCACCTGGCTGAAGCACTCGAAGATGCGCCCCTGGTCCTCCTGGGCCACGCCCACACCGGTGTCGGAAACCACGGTGCGCACGCGCGCCTCCTGGGGCGTGCGGCCGGGGAGCACGTCCACCTCCAGGCGCACGCCGCCGCGCTCGGTGAACTTCACGGCGTTGCCGAGGAGGTTGGCCAGCACCTGGCGGTAGCGGAAGGCGTCGCCGACGAGGCAGGCCGGCGTTTCCGGCGCGACGTGCACGGAGAAGTCCAGCCCCTTGTCCCTGGCGGTGAAGGCGAAGATGCCGCTGGTCTGCTCCACGGCCCGGCGCAGGGAGAAGGGCCGGGCCTCGAGCTCCAGCCGGCCGGAATCCAGGCGGGAGACGTCCAGGATGTCGCCCACGATCTCGAGCAGCGACCCGGCCGAATGGATGACGAGCTTGGCGTAGCGCGCGGCCCGGGGGGGCAGGTCCTCGCGCAGCAGGCGTTCGGACAGGCCGATGATGCCGGTCAGGGGCGTGCGCATGTCGTGGCTCATGTTGGCCAGAAAGCGGCTTTTCATGCGGCTTAAGGCTTCGGCCTTCTCCCGGCGGCGGCTGATCTCGAAGGTGGAGCCGCCGAGGCCGAGCAGCCCGACGACCCAGATGATGCCGTAGGTGGCGGCCAGGGTGCGCTGGTTGCGGTCGCGCGAGGCGAGCAGGGGGCCGGCCGGGGCCGAGACGCTGATGCCGCCCCGGGCCGTGCCGACCACCGCCGCCGGATGGCAGCCCCGGCAGCTCTCTTCGGTCAAAAGCGGAGCCATGAAGCGGAACTGGCCCTTGTCCGCGCCGCCGAAGACCAGCTCGAAGCGGCCGTTTAAGGGCAGCTCGGCCAGGGTCTCGCGTTCCCAGGCGTCCGGGGCGTTTTCGGGCCGGATGGGGGCCAGGCTTGTGATGTGGAAGTGGACGCCCGCGTTTAAGGCGGCGATGTCCGCGATCTGCCGGGTCATGTAGGCCGGGTTGACGCGCACCAGGGTCTCGCCGGAGGCGGTGGCCAGGGAGCGTTCGGCCGCGGGCAGGTGGGGGTTGGGGGCGACCCCCGGCCCCACGGGCACGAACACGCCGCCGTGGGCGGCGTTCCAGGCCCGGGCGGCCAGTATCTGCTGGAAAAACGCCCTGGCCTGGTATTCGGCCAGCTCCATGATGTGGCGGCGCTCGCCGGCCACGTTCCACAGGAAAAGGACCAGGAGCAGCCCGGTCCAGAAAAGCCCCAGGAGCACCGGTATGACGATCATGCGCTTCATGGCGATCCCCTTGCGAAACGCGGCGCTTCGGCGAGAGTCCCTCAACCCTACAGCTCGCCGGCCGGCCTTGTCGAGCCTGATTCCCCGGAAGCCTCCCGGCCCCGGCCCAGGGCGAAGCGCAGGGCCCGGCCGCGCTGTCGGCAGGCCTCCACGCAGTCGCCGCAGTTGGTGCAGGCGGCGGGCGCGGCCTTGCGCCTGGGGTCGAGGTCCAGGGAGCAGGCGGCTAGGCAGGCCCGGTCGTCCCGGCCGCAGGCGCAGCGTCTCGCCTCGAAGGCTACGCGAAGCCCCGGCGGGGCCAGGCGGTGGACAAGGGCCAGGAGCACGGACTGGGGACAGACGAACCGGCACCACAGCCGCGCGCCGCAAAGGACTTCCACCAGAAGCAGGGCCGGCACGGCCAGCACGGGCAGCCAGAAGAAGCCGGAAACGGCGTATTGCCACAGCCTGGAATAGGCGGCCGGAAGCGACAGGAGATTGAGCAGCGGCGGCAGGCCGCAAACGCCGACCACGGCCAGCCCGATCCCGGCCAGGGCGACGCGAAGGGCCAGGCCCCCCCGGGGAAACCGGCCGGGGCGCGCGCGACCCAGGCGGCGGGAGAGGGCGTGGCTCCATTCGGACAGGAGCCCGTAGGGGCAGGCGTAGGCGCAAAAGACCGGCCCCAGGGCCAGGGCCAGGACCAGGGCCAGTCCCGCGCCCAGGGCCGCCGGTGCGGCCACGGCCCGGGCCGAGGCCGCGACCTGGGCCACGGCCAGGGGATCGCCAAGCGGCAGGCCCAGGACGTCCAGGGCCAGGAAGTTGCCGCTTAACCAGTGGACGCCCCTGGCGTTGGCCAGGGGCAGGGCGGCCATGACCAGGGCGACGCCGATCTGGACGGCGCGCCGCACGGCCCGAAGGGGCGGGCGCGTCACGGCGTGCCTCCGCTCGCGTCCCGGGGCAGGGCGGTCCGGGGCAGGGTCACGATGGCCTGGCGGGGACAGACGCTCTCGCACACGCCGCAGCCCACGCAGGCGTCGGTCACCACCGGAAACATGCCCATGTCCATGACCAGGGCCGTGTTGCGCAGCGGGCATTTCTCGTGGCAGGTCTTGCACAGGATCGATCCCTCGTAGGTGGAGCAGCGCGCCTTGTCGAGCCAGGCCCGGCCCATGTCCGCCTTGGCCATCTCGGTCACGGGGCGCAGCGCCCCGGTGGGGCAGGCCGGCGGGCAGCGCATGCACAGCCAGCACGGCGTGCGGCGCGGGTCGATGCGCGGCGTGCCGCAGGTGCGCGGGTCGAAGCCGGCCTCGAGGAAGATGCTGCCGAAGGGGCACAGCTGGGCGCAGCGGCCGCACTGGACGCAGCGCCGCAAGAAGGCGTCCTCGTCGCGGGCCCCGGGCGGCCGCAGCAGGTGTCCGTCGGACATGTCCCTCCCTTTTCCGGCCGCGCCGGCAGCCTAGGCCCGTTCGCCGGGCGTTTCGGGCCGCGCCAGTTCGTCCTCGAGGCTCAGGTAGGCGGCGGCCACGGCCAACACGCCCGGCGTGGCCCGGATGTCCCGTTCCGCGTCGGGCAGCGCGTCGCTTGGCCCTTCGATGACCACCACCAGGTCCGGCGAACCCTCCCAGGGCAGGACCGTGGCGTCGGTCCGGCGCGACAGGGCCTCCTTGACGCCCGCGAGCGCATCCGCGCCCGTCTGCACGATGAAGCTGGCCACGGCCATGATCGTTCCTCCTTAGGGGCGGTTATGCCGCCATGGCGGCCGGGAGCGCGGGCGCGCCGCCGCCTTGGCGCATGTCCGCGATGAGGCTCTCCAGGATGCCGGCCTGGTCCGTCAGTTCGCCAAGGACCTTTTCCGAGCGCGCCATGGCCTCGGAGGTCTCGGCGGCGATGCGGTTGATGTCCGCCAGACTGTGGTGGATCGTTTCGCTGGCCGCGGACTGCTGCTCCGAGGCTGTGGCGATGGAGCGCACCTGGTCCGTCGTGGCCTCGGCCAGGGAGACGATTTCGCGAAGGGCCGCGCCGGAGTGCCCGGCCAGGCCGGTGACCTCCTCGATGGTCCTGCCGGAACGTTCCACGTGGTCGACGTTCTTCCTGGTCCCGGCCTGGATGCCGGCGATGGCCGCGCCCACTTCCTTGGTGGCGGTCATGGTCTTTTCGGCGAGCTTTCGCACCTCGTCGGCCACCACGGCGAAGCCGCGTCCGGCCTCGCCGGCCCGGGCCGCCTCGATGGCGGCGTTGAGCGCCAGGAGGTTGGTCTGGTCGGCGATGTCGGAGATGACGTCGAGGATCTGGCCGATGCCCTGGGCCTGGCTGCCGAGCGTTCCCATGTCGCTTTTCATTTCCTGGGACTGGCGCTGGACCTGGGCGATGCCGGACACGACCTCGCCCACGGCCCGCGCGCCCTCCGCGGCCCGGGCCCGGGCCTGGTCGGCCGTCCGGACGGCGCTGGCGGCGTTGGCGGCGACCTCGAGCACGGTGGCGTTCATCTGCTCCATGGCCGTGGCCGTTTCGCCGATGCGCCGGGCCTGGCCCTCGGCCCCCCGGCCGGACAGGCCGATCTGCCCGGAAAGCTGGGCCAGGGCGGCAGCGACCTTTTCCGCCACGGACCGGATCCTGTCGGCGGCGTGGGCGAGGCTCGCCGCCCGCGCCTCGGCCTCCCGGCCGGCGGCCTCGGCGGACAGGCGGCACGTTTCCGCCGCCTCCCCCCGCTCCCGGGCCAGGGCGAACTGCTCCCGCGCCTTGTCGATCTGCTCCTTGAGCCGCCCCACCATGGCCCGAAGCGCCACGGCCAGACCGCCGATCTCGTCGGTCTGGTCCACGTCCAGGCTGGCCTCCAGTTCGCCCCGGCTGATCTTCTCGGCGAAGTCCAGGGTGCGGCGCAGGGGGCGGGCCACGGCGAGGCAGATCCGCCGGCCGATGGTCGCGGTGACCAGGGCGATGCACACGGCGCTCGCGCCCATCAAGAGCAGGGAGCGCCTGGCGCTTTGCAGCAGGGCGGCGACCTGCCCGCCGGTGGCCTCGTCCCAGGCCTTCTCCACCTGCATCATGAGGTCGATGCGCCGGGTGGAGGCGGCGAACCAGGCGGCCGGGTCCACGTCCAGGCGCGGCTTGTCCGAGTTGGCGAAGGCCAGGTCGCGGAAGCGCTCCACCTCGGCGTCGGCGTTCCTGAGCTTGTCCTCGAGCAGCGCCCGGGCCTCCTGCCCGCCCATGTCGGCAAAGGAGCGCAGGTAGGTGTCCTGGGCGCTCACCCGGACCAGCCAGTCCCGGTAGAGCTGCTTGCTGAACGTGCCGGCGGCGAAGGCGCCGCTCAGGCTGGCGCGCTCCTGGCCGGCGATCTCCTTGCCGCGCATGAGCTGGAGGATGGAGGCGCACGGCAGGCTCATGCCCGTGCCGCCGGCCAGGGCCATGCCCTGGGAAACGCCGTCGAGCATGCTGGCGATGCAGGCGTTGTAGCTGGCGATGACCTTGAGGGCGTCGAAGCGCAGCTCGGCCACCGCCGCCCGGACGGCGGCCAGTTCGCCGAGCCGGGCCAGGATCGGCGCGAAAAGGGCCTGGAACCGGGCGTCGGACTGCTCGCCCACGTCCCCCATGACGGCTTCGAGCCTGGCCCTGGCCGCGTCGCTCAGGAGCTTCTGCGCGTCGAGCTCCTGGCGGAAGCGCGCCCCCTGGCTGCTGACGTAGCCCGAGGACAGGCCGCGCTCCTTTTGCAGTTCGTGCACGAGTTCGCCGATCGACTGCGTGACGCGCAGCAGCCGCTCGGTTTGCTTCAGCCTGTTCAGGGCCTGCCAGCGGCCGTAGCTTTCCGTGGCGGCATAGAACAGGAACGCGGCCATGGGGAGGGCGAGCAACAAGCTGAGCTTGCTGGACATCTTCAGATTCGCAAGCATCTCGGCCCCTTTGTCGTAAAAAGTACGTCCTGGCGTCCCCTGCCTCAGACCTTGGCCACCTTGGCGGCGCAGATCTTGAATTCCGGTTGCTTGGAGATGTCGTCCACGGCGTCCACGGTGAGTTCGTTGACGAGCTTTTTGGCGTCGTAAAAGGGCGTGAACACCAGGCCCGGCCGGCAGACCTCGCCCACCCGGGCCGGCAGGTCCACGCTGCCCCGGCGGGTCTCCAGGCGCACCGTGTCGCCGTTGGCGATGCCCAGGCGCTTGGCGTCCTCCTGGTTGACCTCCACGAAGGCCGTGGGAAAGGCCTTGTGGATTTCCGGCACCTTGCCGGTCATGGTGCCGGTGTGCCACTGGTCGATGACCCGGCCGGTGGTCAGGACGAAGGGGTAGGCGGCGTCGGGCGGCTCGGCCGCCGGCTTGTGGGGCCGCAGCCACATGATGGCCTTGCCTCCCGGGTTGCCGTAGAAGACGAACTTGTCGGGATGGTCGGCCGGGATGTTGGGGTCCTCGCCCCGGGCGTAGCGGATCTTGGTGCCCGGATGGTCCTCGGTGGGGCAGGGCCACAGCAGGCCCGAGGTCTTGCGCAGCCGCTCGCGGGTCATGCCCTTGAAGTTGTAGGCCGAACGGCTCGAGACCTCGCGCCATTCGTCCCAGACGTCCGCGGCGTTTTTAAACGGCACGAGCTTGGGGTCCACGCCCAGGCGCAGCGCCAGGTCCACGAGGATCTCGACGCTCGGCCGGGCCTCTCCCGGGGGATCCACGGCCTTCTCGATGAGCGCGTAGCGCCGCTCGCCGCAGCCGTAGACGCCGTCGCGCTCGCACCAGAAGGCGGCCGGGAAGACCACGTCGGCGTACTTGAGGGTCTCGGCGTCGCCGAAGGCCTCGATGACGGCCAGGAACTTGGTGTCCTTTTTGAGGTTGGCGGCGTACTTGCGCACGTTGGGCAGGCTCTGGGCCGGGTTGGTGCAAAGGACCAGCATGGCCTTGACCGTGTCGCCGAGCGCCCCGAACATGGCCGTGGTGAACAGTCCGGGCTCCGGGGCCAGGCTGTCCTCGGGGATGCCCCAGATCTTTTCCATCTCGTTGCGGTGGGCCTTGTTGGCGATGACCCGGCCCCCCGGCAGGAGGTGGGCCAGGGAGCCGGTATCGCGCACGCCGCCGCAGGCATTGGGCTGGCCGGTCAGGGAAAAGCTGGTGGAGCCGGGCTTGCAGATCTTGCCCGTGAGCAGATGCAGG